>NZ_AP014545.1:3129166-3442083 GCF_016592435.1 Amphritea japonica ATCC BAA-1530
TTACCCAGGAGTTCCAGCCGACTAATCTCAATGGTCAGTGTCAGTTGGGCGACATTGCTCTTCTTATCGGAGTGGGTATTGGCGGCAACCAGATTCACACTCTCGTTTGCCAGCACCATCATCAGGTCACGTAGCAAACCAGAACGGTCAAAGGCTTCAACAAAGATATCCACAGGATACGTTGATTCACTGTCTTCACCCCAGCTAACCTCAACAATTCGCTCACTTTCATGCTGGCGCAGCTGGAAAGCGTTGGTGCAATCTTCCCGGTGTATCGACACCCCCCGGCTCTTAGTGATGTAACCAATAATAGGATCACCCGGCACTGGCTTACAGCAAGGTGCCACCGAGGTAAGCAGGTTGCCTACACCGCGAATCTTAATCCCGTCATATAATGTCTGAGCCTTGGTAGTATTCCCCGGCAACTCCAGCACTAACTGTTCATCATAATGATCAGTTTCTACTTGTTGCTGTGCTGCGTTAATAATCTGTGACAGGCGAATATCACCCGCGCCCAGCGCGGCATACATATCTTCCGCTGAGCGATGATTAACCGACTCGGCCATCAGCTCAAAATTCATCTCGGCATTTTCCAGCGCTAAACGCCGGAATTCACGATCAATAATTTTCTTACCCGCCGCCGCATTTTTGTCTTTATCCTGCAGCTTAAACCAGTGCTGTACTTTAGCCCTGGAACGGGCACTGGTGATAAAACCCAGGTTTGGGTTAAGCCAGTCGCGCCGAGGGTGCTCAGTATTGGCAGTTAGAATCTCCACCTGATCGCCGGTCTTAAGCTGGCGCGTCAACGGCATGATCCGGCCATTGACCTTAGCACCACGACAGCGATGCCCTACTTCGGTATGTACCCGGTAAGCAAAGTCGACCGGCGTTGACCCTACAGGCATATCAACTACATGACCTTCAGGGGTGAAAACATAGACCCGGTCATGGGTGATATCACCACTGATGACTTCCGAGAACTCTTCGCTGTCACCCAGATCCTCAGTCCACTCCAGGACCTGACGTAACCAGGCGATCTTATCCTCGTAACTCGAGCTCTGTGACTGAGTATCCGTACCTTTATAAAGCCAGTGAGCACAGACACCCAGCTCTGCCTCTTCATGCATCGAATAGGTTCTGATCTGGATTTCCAGCACTTTCCCGGATGGACCAAATACAGCAGTATGTAATGAACGATAGCCATTCGGTTTTGGCGAGGCGATGTAATCATCAAACTCGTGGGGAATATTGCGCCACAGACCATGGACGATGCCCAGCACCGTGTAGCAGTCTCTGATTTCAGGCACCAGAATCCTTACCGCACGAATATCGTAGACTTGATTAAAGTCGATATTCTTGTTCTGCATTTTTCGCCAGATACTGTAAATGTGCTTTGCCCGGCCCATTACTTCGCCGTCAATATTGACATTATCCAGTTCAGAATTAAGAAGATTCACCGAGTCTTCAATAAACTGCTGACGGTCCAGCCGCTTTTCGTCCAGCAGTTTAGCAATCTGCTTATAGTCGTTGGGCTTGAGGTAGCGGAACGAGAGGTCTTCTAATTCCCACTTAATATGACCGATGCCCAAACGGTGCGCGAGTGGCGCATAGACATCGAAAACTTCCCGGGCGACCAAATAACGCTTTTTCCGGGAGCCCTCTTTAACACCCCGGATAGCACAGGTACGTTCAGCTATTTTAATAAGAACAACCCGTACGTCGTCGATCATCGACACCAACATCTTACGGACATTGTCGAGAGGGTTTCCACTCTGACCTAATACATTTTCACGACGAGGGTTTTGACGACTGCCGATTGCCGCCATCTGAAGCACGCCTTCAATCAAGGAGGCGATAACGGGACCAAAGCGGCGCCGGATGTCTTCCAGCGCGGTTCGCTTTTCACGCACGCTCCGGTAAAGGATAGCCGCCACCAGTGCATCCTGATCCTGGTTCAGCTCAATCAAAATCTGAGCCATCTCAAGACCGGTCAGGTAACTGTCAGTATTCTCCCATGAATCGTCTGAAGGCTCAGCTTCATCCTTGAGTTCCTTAGCATAAAGGCATGCCTGACGAACCGTATCTATATCTTTTACTTCAACCTGTTCCTGCAGCCGTTCCAGCCACAATTCCAGATCTACACTACCATCTGCATGTATTGGATGATCTTCGCGTACTTTTACCACGGCTTAGTGCCACTCCCGGTTAACCTTATGTCCCTGACAACTGCACTTTAGGCTTTTTTTATGCGATTTCAGCGTAAAAAAAGAATAAAAAAGTTAGCTGATTCTCTTCAAATCACAGCACAGATAGCGGCCCATTCTAGTATCTCAGACATTCAATAGCGAGTAAGTTCAATAAGATCCACAACCAAACATCATCAGACTTAGGTCGTTAAGAGGTATTTTTTTGCCATAAAAAAAGGAGCCGAGGCCCCTTCAATCAACAGAAATCATATCCATGCTACTTACGAACTGAAAACACCCGTAGACAGGTAGCGATCACCCCGATCGCAGATAATACAGACAATCACAGCGTTTTCGACCTGCTGCGCCAGACGCAAAGCACCCGCAACGGCCCCCCCAGACGAGACACCACAGAAGATCCCCTCTTGTTGTGCCAGATTACGCATCGTATCTTCTGCCTCTTCCTGCGTAATATCCAATACTGAATCAACCCGTGATGCTTCAAAGATCTTTGGCATATACTCTTCAGGCCAGCGACGAATACCCGGAATAGCAGCATCTTCTGCCGGTTGAAGACCGACTATCTGAACCGCTGAGTTTTGCTCTTTCAGATACCGGGAGGTTCCCATAATTGTGCCTGTGGTTCCCATAGCACTGACAAAATGAGTAATTGTCCCAGCGGTCTGCTGCCACAGTTCGGGGCCTGTTCCGCGATAGTGCGCTTCAGGATTATCCATATTGGCAAACTGATCTAACACAATGCCCTTTCCATCGGCTTGCATCTGCAATGCCAGATCACGGGCACCTTCCATACCTTCCTCTTTGGTCACCGGAATCAGCTCCGCACCATAAGCCGTCATAGAGGTCTTACGCTCTTCGCTGCTGTTATCCGGCATAATCAGCTTCATCTTATAGCCTTTAATCGCTGCTGCCATTGCCAGCGCAATACCGGTATTACCAGAAGTCGCTTCAATCAGCGTATCACCCGGCTTTATCAGACCTCGATGTTCTGCCAGCTGAATCATACTCATGGCCGGACGATCTTTTACCGAGCCGGCCGGATTATTGCCTTCCAGCTTACAGAGGACCGTATTGCCCCGCCCCACAGTCAACCGTTGCAGGCGCACCAGCGGTGTATTACCCACATAATCTTCGATGGTTGGAAACTGCACGCTCATAACTTATTACCAGTGATCGTTCTGAAGATATAAAAATATAACCAGAAGAAATTAAAAATTAATTTAATATAACTTAAATATAGAGCGCGATCATACCGAGCCTGCCGTTAAAGCTCAATACAGAATAATTCATGCTCGAACGAATACACTCGTCAAAAATATACTCGGACTACGGAAGAACCAGTACCGCTCGTTGCGATTGTTTGACAACTTTATGAACGAGGTCATCTCCGAGAAGGGTTGAACTGCTTTGACCAGCCCCACCCAGCACAATCAGGTCCGCATTTAACCGATCAGCCTCTTCAAGAATTGCCACAGTGGCGATTCCTTCCAGCAAGAGAGCATGCGTTTCAATACCCTGATCCCGAAATTGCTGAGCCTGCTGATTAAGCGCAGATGACTCTTCGGCAAATTCCTGCCCTATCTCCTTCTTATCCCGGTAACTGATATCTTCGTTCGGCAGCACGACATGCAACAGATAAACAGTACTGGATAATACCCGGGCCAGATCGATAAGTTTTTCACTGAGCGGTGAGAAATTAGTAGCAACTACAATATTGTTCATCGCACTACCTCCATAGAACTCTCTGATGTCTGCTTTCAGTTTAGTCTATAGAAATAGCCGGACAGATCTTTCAGGGACAATACTTAATCAGCGCTGTTCTGCCACAACAAATGCGATAACCTGATCCTGCTCATCGCTATAGGAAAGATGGAAGGTAGCGATTCCCAGATCCTTTGCACGCTGTTGCGCATTACCGGTCAGAGTCATTATGGGCCGCCCCAGTTCATTATGGCCCACTTCAAAATGCTGCCAGCTTATGCCGCGCCCTATACCGGTACCTAACGCTTTTACGGCCGCTTCCTTTGCGGCAAAACGTTTGGCCAGGAACCGGGCTTGCTGGCTAGATTTCTGATATTGCAATAATTCGGCGGGGGTCAGAATCCGCTCAGGCAGACGTGGTGTTCGCGCCAATGCCATCTCTATCCGCCGGATATCAAGCAGATCTGTCCCCACACCAAAAATCATCGGCGTACCGCATCCCTTAGCGGTTGAATCCGCGCCTGGGTTTCCATCATCAGACGACGCATTTCACCAATCGCGTCTTTAAGACCAACGAAGACCGCACGGGCGATAATACCGTGGCCGATATTAAGTTCATTTATCTCTGGAATTTCAGCAATCTGCTCAACGTTATGATAATTCAGACCATGCCCGGCATTAACAATCAGCCCTTTTTGAAACGCATATGCCGCGGCTGACTTGATCCGTTCCAATTCAGCTTGTTGCTCTGCCGTCGTTTCAGCATCGGCATAAGCACCGGTGTGCAATTCAATTACCGGTGCCCCGCAGCTAAGCGTCGCATCGATTTGTGCATTATCCGGATCTATAAACAAAGAGGCTTCGATCCCAGCCGCAGCTAAACGATCACAGGCGCTCTTCACTTTAGAAAACTGACCTACTACATCCAGGCCACCTTCAGTTGTCAGTTCTTCACGCTTTTCCGGCACCAGACACGCATGCCCTGGCTTGACCTTTTCGGCGATGCTGACCATCTCATCAGTCACTGCCATTTCGAAATTCATACGCGTTTGCAGAGTCTCTGCCAGCAGGTAGATATCGCGGTCCTGGATATGACGGCGATCTTCTCGCAGATGTACAGTAATGCCATCAGCGCCAGCTTCTTCAGCTAAGGCTGCCGCCTGCACCGGATCCGGATATCGAGTTCCCCGGGCCTGACGCAAGGTCGCAATATGATCGATGTTTACACCTAGCAGTAATCGACTTGGCTCTACCACAGTTAACCTCTTCTCAAACAAAAATTATAAAATAATGAAAACAAAACAAAGCTTACTAGAATCGTACGCTGAGAAATAGCCTGACTATGTCCTTTGGGGGGTATAGCCCTGCAGCAACTCACGACTCCGTAAAGGCCGATGACCCAGTTGTTGCTCTAACGCAAGCCTCATCAGCCTTTTTGCTGCCCGGCGAATCTTGGGATACTGATACTGCTCATCGACAATACCGAGTAACTGCTCACCGGTGAAGCAAGACGATTTAATCTTCTCACTGAGCTGAGAAACCACCATAAAGCCCTGTGCCGGATCATACCGATAAATAATATTTGGCTGGCAGTTTTGCACATCAAACTGAAAACCCAGCTGTTTCAGTAGCTGTTGCTCAAAAGTGCGCAGTGCCAGTTCAACATCAACTGCATCACGCAATTCATTTAACACATATTGATAATAAACGTAGAGCTGAGGGTGAGAATCAGAGGGCTGTAGCAAGCGTTCAAGCAGCTCATTGACATAGAGTCCGCAGATCAGCGAATCACCTTTGAGAAACAGAGGAGCAGCAACGGCTTCGGCCTGGGTGATGGTTTTCAGTTCATGCCGTCCCCGCCAACTGACCTGCAAGGGGGTAAAAGGCTGTATCATCGCTCGCATACGCGAGCGTGGGCTACGCGCGCCCTTTACCACAGCACTGACTTTACCTTGCTCCAGGGTAAAGAGATCAACCAGCAAACTGGTTTCTCTATAAGGACGGGAGTGCAGGACATAGGCTGCCTGAGCGTCTACTTGATAACTCATAGGCAGCCATCACTCAATCTATATCGTTGTAACCCAGACTACGCAGCGCCCGCTCATCATCAGACCAGTTACTACGCACTTTAACCCAGAGGTTCAGCATCACTTTGGAGTCGAACATTTTCTCCATATCAAGACGGGCGTCCCGACCGATGCCTTTAATTTTATCGCCTTTATCGCCGATAACGATGCGCTTCTGTCCTTCGCGTTCAACCAGAATTAACGCACTGATAATAAGAATACCACGCTCGTTACGCTTGAATTCTTCTATTTCAACCGTCGTTCCGTAGGGCACTTCGTCGCCTAAGTTACGCATCAGTTTCTCCCGCACCAATTCCGCGGCAAGAAAACGGGAACTACGATCAGTTATCTGATCATCCGGGTAAAAGTGAACACTCTTTGGCAGTTGTTCATTGATCACCGCTTCAAGGCGATCAACACTGGTACCATTTTTCGCTGAAATAGGAATAATTTCCAGAAACTCCATCTTCTTTGACAGCTCTTCCAGATGCGGTAGCAGTGAGTCTTTATCATCCAGTTGATCAATTTTATTGATCACAAGGATAACGGGGCACTTTATGCCACCAAATTTTTCAAAAACGATTTCGTCTTCTTCAGTCCAGGCCGTACGATCAATAATAAACACCACAACATCAACATCGCGAAGTGCTGAGCTGGCGGCCTTGTTCATATAGCGATTGATCGCTTTATCCTGGTCTTTATGTAGCCCCGGAGTATCGACATAGACAGCCTGAACATCGCCCTCTGTCTTAATACCAACGATCTGGTGGCGGGTTGTCTGCGGCTTACGTGAGGTAATACTCAGCTTCTGCCCCAGAATATTGTTCATCAGGGTAGATTTACCCACATTAGGCCGACCAACGATGGCAACGAAACCACAGCGTTGCTCTTCATTAGGTTGATCCAGTAGATAGCTCAGATCACGACTCATACTTTACTACCTACTTTCAGAAGTTTAAGCGCAGCGCCCGCAGCATTCTGTTCTGCCTGACGACGACTACTGCCCCGGCCCTCTGTTGGCTTATCTAACATACTCACCTGACAGCTAATTTCAAACGTCTGTTTATGTGCTTCACCGGTGACTGAAAGTAACTCATAGTCCGGCAATGGTGCACGTCTGGACTGCAGGAACTCCTGCAAACGCGTTTTTGAATCTTTCTGGGTATCTTCAAGAGAGGTCTGTTCGAGACGAGTCTGGTACCAGCTAAGAATATAGGGACGACAGCACTCCATATCGCTATCGAGATAGATCGCACCAATAATAGCTTCTACGGTATCGGCCAGAATAGAATCACGGCGGAAACCACCACTCTTTAATTCACCGGAGCCCAATCTAAGATAGTCCCCCAGCTTCATCTCTCTTGCCAGCTCGGCCAGCGTTTCCCCTTTAACGAGTAGCGCCCGCAATCGGCTTAGCTGCCCCTCTTTCGCTTCAGGAAAACGAAGATAAAGCGCTTCGGCGATAACAAAATTGAGAATCGAATCGCCAAGAAACTCCAGGCGTTCATTATTACGTTTTCCATGACTACGATGGGTAAGAGCCAGTTCAATCATGCTCTCATCGTTAAACTTATAACCCAGCTTTTTCGCCAGATCTGTAGCAGGCTTGATAATCAACGGATAATCACTTCATATTGCTCGTTAAATTTCACAACTGCATCTACATTGTAGAACATTGGCACAACTATATTATATTTAAGGGTTAGGGTTTTAATCCCCTCTTCCTCAACGATAGTTATAGCTTCTTGTGACGGCAGCGTTACCTGATTAATTCGCAAACGCTTATTAATTTTTGACCGGGTTTCGGTTGGCGAGTCTGTTTTTGTCTCAGGCTGTTCTACCAACTCCTCCATCATGGACGTTACCAGACCATGATCCCAATAAGGAGGATATAACTTAAACGCTACCGACAAGAAAACACCGGCAACAATCAAAATGATCATCAGCGAAAAGAATGACATTCCCCGCTGCGATTTATACATCGACATAACGCACCCCTTTTTCCCTTTAGTGGATAGTTCTTACATCACTGAACGCAGGCAGAGTGAAAAACTCAGGCCAGTGCATCCAAACTGCGAATGCTTTACCGACCAGCAGTTCATCCGGCACATAACCCCAGAAACGGCTGTCATTACTATTATCACGATTATCGCCCATAACAAAGTAGTGTCCTTCCGGCACTACCCATTCTGCGTCAATACGTGGCGGTGACACATCACGATACAGCTGATGACTAACATCTCCCAACTGCTCTTCGGTTAGTAATAATTGTGGCTTTTGTGGCGGCAACTGAGCCAACAGTGTTTGCGTCTGAGGCTTACCGTTGATAAAGATTGTCTTATTCTGGTATCCCACCCGGTCACCAGGTAACCCTACAACCCGCTTAATATAATTAACGCGAGGATCCTTAGGGTATTTAAACACGACAACATCACCTCGCTGCGGATCATTCATCGGTATAACTTTAGTGCCAAGCACCGGCAAACGAAAACCATAGTGCCACTTATTGACCAGAATAAAGTCGCCCACCTCTAACGTCGGCTTCATTGACCCTGAAGGGATTTGAAAGGGTTCAACAACAAATGAGCGTAAAACAAGTACCACCAGGAGGACAGGAAACAAAGAGCGGCACAGATCAACCGGACCGTTTTCCTTATTCAACTCTTCTAATGCACTTTCCGGCAAAGAACCATTCACCTGCTGCTCTGCAGCAGCAATTCTAAGCTTACGCGGCCCGGCCAGTAACACTCGATCATAAACCCAGCCTAAAGCGGCAACGAAGGTTAGTACAACAAGCACCAGAGCGAAATCAAAATCCATGTCAACTCGTCCTAATTATCTATTTTCAGTACAGCCAGGAACGCATCCTGCGGAATATCAACGCTACCTACCTGCTTCATCCGTTTCTTACCCTCTTTCTGCTTCTGCAGAAGCTTCTTCTTACGGCTAACATCACCACCATAACACTTCGCTGTTACGTTTTTACGCAGGGCTTTAACCGACGTACGGGCGATAATTTTACCGCCGATAGCCGCTTGGATAGCTACATCAAACATCTGACGCGGAATAAGGTCTTTCATCTTTTCGCACAGCTGACGACCACGTTGCTGAGCATTATCACGGTGAAGAATCACCGCCAGCGCATCTACTTTGTCACCATTAATCAAGATATCCAGTCGCACAAGCTGAGCCGCTTCAAAACGAACAAAATTGTATTCCAGTGAGGCATAGCCCCGGCTGACAGATTTAAGCCGGTCAAAGAAGTCCAAAACAACCTCAGCCATCGGCAGTTCATAAGAGACCTGCACCTGGTTACCGACAAAATTCATATTCTTCTGTACGCCCCGTTTCTCAACACAGAGTCCTATAACCTGTCCCAGATACTCCTGCGGAACCAAAATATTCGCTTCAACTATTGGTTCACGCATCTCTTTAATCGAGGCGGGATCCGGCATTTTTGAGGGGCTATCAATATGAACTACATCACCATTATTCAACTCCAGCTCATACACAACAGTCGGCGCTGAGGTGATCAGGTCAAGATCATATTCGCGTTCCAGGCGTTCCTGAATAATTTCCATGTGTAACATACCAAGGAAACCACAACGGAAACCAAAACCCAGTGCATCAGATGATTCAGGCTCAAAGAACAACGAAGCATCATTCAGTGTCAGCTTGCTCAGAGCTTCTCGGAAATCTTCATAGTCATCAGAGCTGGTAGGAAATAAGCCCGCATAGACCTGGGGCTGAACCTTTTGAAAACCTGGCAGACTTGCAACGTCAGGGGTTTTCGCATGAGTAATAGTGTCACCGACTGGTGCACCATGAATATCTTTGATCCCCGCAACCACATAACCTACTTCACCGGCTTTCAGCACATCGGTTTCTTTACGCTTAGGTGTAAAGATACCCACTCCATCGACCGGATGTATCTGGCCGGTCGACTTCATCTTAATTTTGTCTTTCTTGCGCAGTGTTCCATGTTTTACACGAACCAGAGAGACCACACCCAGGTAGTTATCAAACCATGAATCGATGATTAATGCCTGAAGTGGCCCATCGACATCACCTTCCGGAGCGGGGATATCTTGTACCAGCTGTTCTAATACGTCGTTGATACCCAGGCCGCTTTTAGCGCTACATTGAACTGCGTGACCAGCCTCAATGCCGATAACCTCTTCAATCTCATTACGCACTCGCTCAGGCTCAGCCTGGGGCAGATCCATCTTATTGAGAACAGGTAACACTTCAAGTCCCTGTTCCAGCGCGGTATAGCAGTTAGCAACGGATTGGGCCTCAACTCCCTGAGCAGCATCAACAACCAGCAAAGCCCCTTCACAAGCTGCCAGTGAACGGGAAACCTCATAACTAAAGTCAACATGTCCCGGCGTATCGATAAAGTTCAGCTGATAGGTTTTACCATCTTCCGCAGTGTAATTAAGCGTTACACTCTGCGCTTTAATGGTGATTCCCCGCTCCCGTTCAAGATCCATTGAATCAAGAACCTGCTTCTCCATTTCACGCTCAGACAAGCCTCCACAAGTCTGGATGAAACGATCCGCCAGTGTGGATTTACCATGGTCTATATGGGCAATTATCGAAAAATTACGAATATGGTCGAGCTTAGTCACTACGGAATCACCAGCTAATAAATTTAAGCTTGCTGTCTCAACCTGAGAGAGCAAATCTGAAGCGGGCAAGTGTACCGTATTTCATCAGTTACGACCATCAAAGAGCTCAGCATCTAAAAAAAACAGAGAGGCTAACAGCCCCTCTATTCGATAGATCAGAATATGAATTGAATTATTTGAGTTTAAGCGGCACAAACATCGGACTTCCCCGACGAACGATCCTCATCGGCACAGCTTTCTTGTCAGGAAGCTCTGCAACCACTCCAGCAAACACATCAACTGAATCGATCTCGTCACCATTGAGCATAGTAATCACATCACCCACCATCAAGCCAGACTCTGCACCTGCCCCCTCTTCAACCCTACGCACTACAACACCGCTAGTAACACCCAATCGCTCACGCAATTGATCATCCAACGCACTAATCTGTATATTCAATCGATTAGCTGAGGATGCTTTGCTTTTACTGGCAGACGTTTTCAGTTCTTCACCGGGTGCCGGAAGCAGGCCGATAGTTACGGTTATAAACTTTTTCTTACCACCCCGCACAATACCGACCTTAGCGTCAGTTTCAGGGGAAATACGGCCCACCTGATGAGGCAGATCGCCGGAACGATTAATAGACTGACCATTAAAGCTATAGATAATATCGCCTTCTCGCAGGCCCGCCGCTTCTGCAGGACTACCTGGCAGTACTTTAGCAACCAGTGCGCCTTCAGGCTTATCTAATCCAAAAGACTCAGCCAGATCACGACTCACTTCCTGAATAATAACCCCCAGCCAGCCACGACTCACGGACCCCTTATCCTTCAGCTGATCAACAACCTCCATCGCTACACTCATCGGAATAGAGAATGACAACCCCATAAAACCACCCGAACGAGTGTATATCTGGGAATTAATACCGATAACTTCCCCACTCAAATTAAATAATGGGCCACCGGAATTACCTGGATTTATCGCCACATCCGTCTGAATAAAAGGAACGTAAGTTTCATTCGTGAGACTTCGATCTGTTGCACTAATAATTCCAGCAGTGACTGAGTGATCAAAACCAAATGGCGAGCCTATAGCCAGCACCCACTCACCCACTTCGGCTTTATCTGAATCACCGACTTTTACGACAGGTAGTTCGGTAGCCTCAATTTTGAGCAGAGCAACATCTGAACGTTTATCAGAACCAATAACCTCTGCCTCAAGTTCTCGACGGTCACTCAAGCGAACAATCACTTTTTCAGCTTCGGCGACGACATGATGATTAGTCAGGATATAACCGTCTTCAGATATAATAAAACCAGAGCCCAATGATTGCGGAGCTTTTCGGCGGGGGGCATTCTGACCAGGCCCTTGGGGGAAACGGAAAAAATGTTTAAATATCTCAGGAATTTCCTGCCCTTCTGGCAGCTGAAATTCAGGCATCCCCTGAGTCTGGGTTTGTGCCTGCTGCACAGTACTAATATTAACAACCGCCGGGGAGGCCTGCTTAACTAAGTCTCTGAAGTCAGGCAAAGCGGCCTGAACACTCGTTATACACAAACAGAAAAGAACCAGACTAAAAGTCGCTCTGACCAGTTTCATATATTTTATCCTGTACTCAACTATTTAAATATAAATCAGATTCTACGAAGCAGCACCGGCCGGTAACTACAGTTCCGGCTTATTCGGCCAGAGATAATACGGGTTAGCAAAAAACCTCCTGCCAAACCGATTAACGCACTTAATATGACAAAAGGTTCAGTAAAGCCCGATAGCTGCACTGACACAGATAAAGCGAACATAACAATTAAAGGTAACAGGTAAACCAGGAAAGAAGCCGTTAGAAAAGATCGTTCACCTACGCCTACAGTAACCTGATCATTCTCAATCACCTTAATATGGCGCGGATTATCGACCTGAATCTCCATCCGCTTTCCATCTCCTATTGTGGCCAACAAACGCTGCCCACAACCTTTCTGTACACTACAACTTGAACAAGCACTCTGCTTTATCGTCTCGACCCAAATAGATTCTGAGCCAACACGAATAACACGGCCACTTTCCTCTATCATAGGTTATTGAATTTTCCTGACAGAGTTCACTACCCGATCAGCAACCATAAGCGGAACATCACCGACAACCGTCACAAAAAACTGATCTACTTTTTTACCGATAGCAACCATATCGCCCAATTGAGTAGCACCTTCAGGCACTGAAACATCACCTGTTCGCTCAATACTCAGAGTAAAAGAGTGTTCGCCATTACTAAATACGGTCAACTCCGCACCCGGTGCAAGTGCATTCTTTACCGGTGTAAAGCCCTCTGGCAACCAACCAGGGTTAGAGCTCACCAACACACCGTTATTCAACACATTATGCTGTTGAATATAGCTATTCAGTCCAGAATTAAAGCGGATGATATCTTCATTATTATCAATTTGTTGAGCAATACGTGGAGCACCAAACTGGGCTCGCATAAAGCCGCTGGGAACAGTTAGTCCAGGCTGAGCATATGTTGTCTCAGATACTGAAGTTTGCGCCAGGTCTGGTGTTACTGCGGTCGGCTGGCCAACACCAAAGTTTTGTCCACCTAAAATAACAACCGCCGTTACCGACGCTGCCACTGCCATGCTAGCTAAAGGCTTCCAAAAGTTAATGCCTGACGACTTAGTTTTAACAACCGTATTCTCAGAAGAAGCCACATTGAGAGCAGGTTCTTCGTCAAGCGCAGCCATTACTGAAGCACTGATATCACCAGATGCAACCTGCTCCTGCTTTAACACCGAGCTGGCAACATGATACCGCTGCCATTGCCCTGACAGTTCGTCATTGTCGGCACTCTGCTTTAGAAGACTGCGTAACTCAAAGTCACCCACTTCATTATCCATCAATGCAGAAAGAGCTTCTCTCGGTTGTTCGCTCATTAGCCAACTCCTAACGGATTAAGTGTTTTAATTGAGCCCCCGGACCGGTAATCCATTGAGCTCTTTATTCTATGAGTAAAATTCGATGCTCAAGTTCAACATCAAATTCAACTCGTTAAGTTAACAGTGGTGCAATCTCTTTATCGATCGCTTCCCGAGCCCGGAAAATACGCGAACGTACTGTGCCAACCGGGCAATCCATAATCTGTGCAATATCTTCATAACTCAGCCCTTCAAACTCTCGTAGAGAGATCGCGGCACGAAGATCTTCTGGAAGCTTATCCATAGCGTTTCTCACGACTCTGGCCAGTTCATCCCGATACAAACTATTCTCAGGCGTTTCAATATCTTTTAAACCCCGATCACCTTCAAGGTGATGTGCATCGTCAACATCAATATCCATATCAGGCGGCCGGCGGTTTTTAGCTACCAGGTGGTTCTTTGCTGTATTAATAGCAATTCGATATAACCATGTGTAAAAAGCACTGTCACCGCGAAAATTAGGGAGCGCACGATATGCTTTTATAAACGCTTCCTGAGACACATCCATCGCTTCATGGTGATCATAAACATAACGCCCAATAAGACCGATTATCTTATGTTGGTATTTCTTAACCAACAGGTCAAAGGCAGTTTTATCCCCTTCTTGAACACGCTTAACCAGCTTCTGGTCTATCGATGCTTGGCTTTCGTCGGACATTCGATTCCTTAATATGTATGAACAACCCCTAACCTACATGGCTGTAGAACAGCCTAAAGGAAGTATGAATGTCAACCCCTACTCTATGCAACCCTGCTTCAATACAGGTATTAAGTTATAACCTATGAGCACTTAACCTTAAGTAAGTTCCCCTTGGATAAAAAAAACTAATAATTAACCTTCCAGACTGGCTCATAACATCAGTTCGGGCAATAATTGCCTCTTGGACAGTAGTTAACAGAGAGCCCGCAATGAGCAAAGAGTTTCAGTATGACGTACTAATCATTGGCAGCGGTGCGTCCGGCCTAGGGCTAGCTCTACAACTACCCGAAACGTACAAGATTGCAGTTCTGAGTAAAGCCAGTCTGACCAGCGGATCGACCTATCAGGCGCAAGGCGGTGTTGCTGCAGTAATGGACGGCACAGACAGCACCAAAGCCCACATTCAGGACACGATCACCGCAGGCGCAAATCTGAGCCGTATGGATGCGGTTGCTTTTACCATCGAGCATGGAAAAAATAGTATCGACTGGCTGATTGAGCAGGGAGTACCGTTTACCCGTGATGGCGATGAATATCACCTGACTAAAGAAGGCGGACACAGCCATCGTAGAATTATTCACTCTGCCGATGCTACCGGACAGGCGATTCAGCAAACTTTAATCGAGCAGGCGCACGCACGAACTAACATCGACCTCTTTGAAGACCGGCTTGCTGTCGACCTCATTACCCGCCATAAACTAAACCTGCCAAACAACAGCTGTATCGGAGCCTATGTACTGGATAACAGCAGCGGGCATGTCGATGTTTTCAAAGCAGGCTCTACCGTCTTAGCGACCGGCGGCGTTAGTAAGGCCTATCTTTATACCAGCAATCCGGACGGAGCATCCGGAGACGGAATTGCAATGGCCTGGCGGGCTGGGTGTCGGGTTGGCAATCTTGAATTCAATCAGTTCCACCCCACCTGCTTATATCACCCTCAGGCAAAATCATTCCTCATTTCAGAGGCAGTACGCGGAGAAGGAGGTAAACTGTTATTGCCAGATGGCAGGCGGTTTATGGACAAGTTTGACGAACGCGGCGAACTGGCACCCCGCGACATCGTTGCCCGGGCGATAGACCATGAGATGAAAAGACTAGGCCACGACTGTCTGTTCCTCGACATATCACATAAACCACCAGAGTTTGTAAAGCAACACTTCCCAACGATCTATGAGCGTTGCTTAGAGTACGGTATTGATATCACACAAGAGCCAATCCCTGTGGTCCCTGCCGCACACTACACCTGTGGCGGCATAATGGCCGACAAACACGGCCTGACCGATGTAGAAAGCCTCTACGCGATTGGAGAAACTGCTTTTACAGGTCTTCACGGGGCAAATCGACTCGCCAGCAATTCATTGCTGGAATGTATCGTCTATGCCTCATCCGCAGCCCGCCATATTACCGAGCACAACAGACCTCTGGGAGAACTACCGGAAATCCCCTTCTGGGATGAGAGCCAGGTTACGGATTCGGATGAAGACGTTATCATCGCTCACAACTGGGATGAGCTTCGTCGCTTCATGTGGGATTACGTAGGGATAGTAAGAACAGATAAGCGGCTACAACGGGCAAAACACAGAGTAGATCTTTTACAGCAGGAAATTAGCGAATACTACAGTAACTATAAAGTCAGCAGTGATCTTCTTGAGCTCAGAAACCTTGCTGTCGTCGCCGATCTGATTATTCGTTCAGCTATGCTACGAAAAGAGAGCCGGGGCCTTCATTACACACTGGACTATCCTGACAGCAACATTGAAGCCAGAGACACTATTCTTACACCGGTTAACTATGAGTGGCGCTGACCGGTGGCGGAGCAAAACGAAATAGCACACGCAGCTTGCGAAAGTCATCTGCGTTTGTGCTGTCCCGCCAAACAAGAACAGTAACAGAGCGTTTTTTTGAAGCTAACTTCAACCTAAGTCCGATTAGAAACGGGAATACAAATTTCTGCTCAATCCGGTCAACATTAACCCAGCCACCTTCGTTCACACAGACCACTACCGATTGGTGTTCTACCAACCAACGCAAGCCGATAACAGAAAACCTATCTGTTAAGCTGACCATACGGGACCAGCAAAAAAAGCTATACCCCAGACTTACCAGCGAAAGCAGTAATTTATGGATGCCATCCAGATCCGACACCCACACAGAAAGCAGCGAAAAAAACACCAGTAAGACAATACTCCCCCCACCATAGATGGAAGGATTAATGTCAACCTGCAGTGGGCTGAACACGATCCAGTATGATCCGAACAATACGTTGCATATTGGGGTCTTCAGGCACTTCCCGCTCCATCAGCCAGACAAACAATTCAGTATCTTCACAAGTCAGTAGCTGAACGAACCGATCCTGATCTTCAAGATCAAGTTCAGTAAAGGCTTCTTCAACAAAAGGTACAAACAATACATCCAGTTCCAGCATGCCTCTTCGGCTCTGCCAGCGTAAACGACGAACATCTTCTTCGGTATACATTTTAAACCTGCTTTATTTGTAAGGTTCAGCAATCACGATTATCGCGCATAGCCGAAACAAGTTTGGCAATATATAAAATTATACCCCTAACTAGCAAGCCAAACCTGTAGTCGTTGGGATTATTGATGACGGGAGTCATGAGAAGAGCAGCCGCCAGCCATAGCTTCGCCACTTGCTCGTTGCTAGAAAAAGCATAGACCCCAGTGATAGCATTCTCTGCTATGTCTGTTGTATGTAGGAGCCGTGCCCTCACGGCGAATGAATAATCTTACAAAGTTATCAATTACATTGACTGATATGACTCATAAAGAAGGCTTTTGCTCTTACGCTTATTCCAGCCACGAGCAGGCGCGTAGCGCCGTTCTAGCAGCGACGCAGTCGCGTCTAGCGCCTGTTTTCTAAATCCCAGACACGAAAAAGCCCCGACCAAACTAATGATCGGGGCTGTCTCTTATTTGAAGCTTGGCGATGACCTACTCTCGCATAAGGAAACCCTACACTACCATTGGCGCTAAGACGTTTCACTTCCGAGTTCGGTAAGGGATCGGGTGGTTCCATCTCGCTATGGTCGCCAAGCAAAACTGGTTGCTCTAACGATTGAACATTGCTGTTCAAGCGTCATTTGAATCCTGTAATCAGTCGGAGAGTATGTACAAACTCTTATCCGTCTTGCATATATCGTCTTTCAATCAGATGACCCAAACGCTTTTGGCGTTATATGGTCAAGCCTCACGAGCAATTAGTACTGGTTAGCTCAACGCCTCACAACGCTTACACACCCAGCCTATCAACGTCCTGGTCTTGAACGGCTCTTCAGGGGACTCAAGGTCCCAGTGAGATCTCATCTTGAAGGGGGCTTCCCGCTTAGATGCTTTCAGCGGTTATCCTGTCCGAACGTAGCTACCGGGCAATGCCATTGGCATGACAACCCGAACACCAGAGGTTCGTTCACTCCGGTCCTCTCGTACTAGGAGCAACTCTTCTCAAATCTCAAACGTCCACGGCAGATAGGGACCGAACTGTCTCACGACGTTCTAAACCCAGCTCGCGTACCACTTTAAATGGCGAACAGCCATACCCTTGGGACCGGCTTCAGCCCCAGGATGTGATGAGCCGACATCGAGGTGCCAAACACCGCCGTCGATGTGAACTCTTGGGCGGTATCAGCCTGTTATCCCCGGAGTACCTTTTATCCGTTGAGCGATGGCCCTTCCATACAGAACCACCGGATCACTAAGACCTACTTTCGTACCTGCTCGACGTGTCAGTCTCGCAGTCAAGCGCGCTTATGCCTTTATACTCGATGCATGATTTCCGACCATGCTGAGCGCACCTTCGTACTCCTCCGTTACTCTTTAGGAGGAGACCGCCCCAGTCAAACTACCCACCACACAATGTCCTCGATCCCGATAAGGGACCTGAGTTAGAACCTCAATAGTACCAGGCTGGTATTTCAAGATTGGCTCCATCTGAACTGGCGTCCAGATTTCAAAGCCTCCCAGCTATCCTACACAAGTAATATCAAAGTCCACTGCGAAGCTATAGTAAAGGTTCACGGGGTCTTTCCGTCTAGCCGCGGATATACGGCATCTTAACCGCAATTTCAATTTCACTGAGTCTCGGGTGGAGACAGTGTGGCCATCGTTACGCCATTCGTGCAGGTCGGAACTTACCCGACAAGGAATTTCGCTACCTTAGGACCGTTATAGTTACGGCCGCCGTTTACTTGGGCTTCGATCAAGAGCTTCGCCGAAGCTAACCCCATCAATTAACCTTCAAGCACCGGGCAGGCGTCACACCCTATACGTCCACTTTCGTGTTTGCAGAGTGCTGTGTTTTTAATAAACAGTCGCAGCCACCTAGTATCTTCGACCAGCGCTAGCTTAGGGAGCAAGTCCCATCACCAGCACCGGCGTACCTTCTCCCGAAGTTACGGTACCATTTTGCCTAGTTCCTTCACCCGAGTTCTCTCAAGCGCCTTGGTATTCTCTACCTGACCACCTGTGTCGGTTTGGGGTACGATTTCTTGTTATCTGAAGCTTAGAAGTTTTTCCTGGAAGCATGGCATCAACCACTTCACCCAAAAGAGGGTTCGTCATCAATTCTCAGTCTTATAAGGACCCGGATTTTCCTAAGTCCTAAACCTACAACCTTAAACACGGACAACCAACGCCGTGCTGGCCTAGCCTTCTCCGTCACTCCATCGCAATAACAAAAAGTACAGGAATATTAACCTGTTTCCCATCGACTACGCTCTTCAGCCTCGCCTTAGGGGTCGACTCACCCTACCCTGATTAGCATTGGATAGGAACCCTTGGTCTTCCGGCGGGGGGGTTTTTCACCCCCCTTATCGTTACTCATGTCAGCATTCGCACTTCTGATACCTCCAGGATGCCTTACAGCTTTCCCTTCAACGGCTTACAGAACGCTCCTCTACCATGCTATAAATAGCATCCGTAGCTTCGGTGTATGGTTTGAGCCCCGTTATATCTTCCGCGCAGGCCGACTCGACTAGTGAGCTATTACGCTTTCTTTAAAGGGTGGCTGCTTCTAAGCCAACCTCCTAGCTGTCTAAGCCTTCCCACATCGTTTCCCACTTAACCATAACTTTGGGACCTTAGCTGACGGTCTGGGTTGTTTCCCTTTTCACGACGGACGTTAGCACCCGCCGTGTGTCTCCCATAATTGCACTCTACGGTATTCGGAGTTTGCATCGGGTTGGTAAGTCGGGATGACCCCCTAGCCGAAACAGTGCTCTACCCCCGTAGGTGAGATATGAGGCGCTACCTAAATAGCTTTCGAGGAGAACCAGCTATCTCCGAGCTTGATTAGCCTTTCACTCCGATCCACAAGTCATCCGCTGGCTTTTCAACGACAGTCGGTTCGGTCCTCCAGTTGATGTTACTCAACCTTCAACCTGCCCATGGATAGATCGCTCGGTTTCGGGTCTAATCCTAGCAACTGAACGCCCTATTAAGACTCGGTTTCCCTACGGCTCCCCTATACGGTTAACCTTGCTACTAAAATTAAGTCGCTGACCCATTATACAAAAGGTACGCAGTCACGGTCTCAAGGACCGCTCCCACTGCTTGTACGTACACGGTTTCAGGTTCTATTTCACTCCCCTCACAGGGGTTCTTTTCGCCTTTCCCTCACGGTACTGGTTCACTATCGGTCAGTCAGGAGTATTTAGCCTTGGAGGATGGTCCCCCCATGTTCAGACAGGATATCACGTGTCCCGTCCTACTCGATTTCACTGTGTATAAGTTTTCAAATACGGGGCTATCACCCACTATGGCCGCACTTTCCAGAGCGTTCTTTTAACTACAACACAGCTTAAGGGCTGGTCCCCGTTCGCTCGCCGCTACTAGGGGAATCTCGGTTGATTTCTTTTCCTCCGGGTACTTAGATGTTTCAGTTCCCCGGGTTCGCTTCTCAAGAGCTATGTATTCACTCAAGAGATACCCAGCTTATACTGGGTGGGTTTCCCCATTCGGAAATGTCCGGATCAAAGGCCGTTTACCGCCTCCCCGAACCTTATCGCAGGTTACCACGTCCTTCATCGCCTCTGACTGCCAAGGCATCCACCGTGCACGCTTAGTCACTTGACCATATAACCCAAAAGGGTCTGTCAAAGTCACTGATTAAACTTCATTTGTCATCTTTCGATGACTGCTGAAATAACGATACATTACGCCGGATAAGCGCTTGTACATTTTCTTTCTCGTTTTGTTACAGGATTCAATTGTTAAAGAGCGTTTAAAGCTAAAAGCTTTAAAAGATAAACATCAGATGATGCGTATATTTTAAGACTTTCGAGTGCGATGTCACCAGACTAACGTTCATCAGTAATGGTGGAGCTATGCGGGATCGAACCGCAGACCTCCTGCGTGCAAAGCAGGCGCTCTCCCAGCTGAGCTATAGCCCCAATGATTAGTACCATCTTTCGTTCTACTCGTGAGTATGACGGAAGATTGGTAGGCCTGAGTGGACTTGAACCACCGACCTCACCCTTATCAGGGGTGCGCTCTAACCAGCTGAGCTACAAGCCTATCGCATAAAAAACAGCCTCTCGGCTGCTAGTTGCTCTCTCTATCAGTGATCAGATAATTCGTGTGAACGCTTGCTAAGAATCCGCTATCGTTTAAGGAGGTGATCCAGCCCCAGGTTCCCCTAGGGCTACCTTGTTACGACTTCACCCCAGTCATGAACCACACCGTGGTAACCGCCCTCCCGAAGGTTAAGCTAGCTACTTCTGGTGCAATCCACTCCCATGGTGTGACGGGCGGTGTGTACAAGGCCCGGGAACGTATTCACCGCGACATTCTGATTCGCGATTACTAGCGATTCCGACTTCATGGAGTCGAGTTGCAGACTCCAATCCGGACTACGACCGGTTTTCTGAGATTTGCTCCCCCTCGCAGGTTTGCGGCCCTCTGTACCGGCCATTGTAGCACGTGTGTAGCCCTACTCGTAAGGGCCATGATGACTTGACGTCGTCCCCACCTTCCTCCGGTTTGTCACCGGCAGTCTCCTTAGAGTTCCCACCATTACGTGCTGGCAAATAAGGACAAGGGTTGCGCTCGTTACGGGACTTAACCCAACATTTCACAACACGAGCTGACGACAGCCATGCAGCACCTGTCACAGAGTTCCCGAAGGCACTAAGCTATCTCTAGCGAATTCTCTGGATTTCAAGAGTAGGTAAGGTTCTTCGCGTTGCGTCGAATTAAACCACATGCTCCACCGCTTGTGCGGGCCCCCGTCAATTCATTTGAGTTTTAACCTTGCGGCCGTACTCCCCAGGCGGTCTACTTATTGCGTTAGCTGCGCCACTAAGAAATCAAGTTTCCCAACGGCTAGTAGACATCGTTTACGGCGTGGACTACCAGGGTATCTAATCCTGTTTGCTCCCCACGCTTTCGCACCTCAGCGTCAGTATCAGACCAGGTGGTCGCCTTCGCCACTGGTGTTCCTTCCTATATCTACGCATTTCACCGCTACACAGGAAATTCCACCACCCTCTTCTGTACTCTAGTTTGCCAGTATCAGGTGCAGTTCCCAGGTTGAGCCCGGGGCTTTCACATCTGACTTAACAAACCGCCTACGCGCGCTTTACGCCCAGTAATTCCGATTAACGCTCGGACCCTCCGTATTACCGCGGCTGCTGGCACGGAGTTAGCCGGTCCTTCTTCTGCAGTTAACGTCACAGCTAGCAGTTATTAACTACCAACCTTTCCTCACTGCTGAAAGTGCTTTACAACCCTAAGGCCTTCTTCACACACGCGGCATGGCTGCATCAGGCTTTCGCCCATTGTGCAATATTCCCCACTGCTGCCTCCCGTAGGAGTCTGGACCGTGTCTCAGTTCCAGTGTGGCTGATCATCCTCTCAGACCAGCTACGGATCGTCGCCTTGGTGAGCCATTACCTCACCAACAAGCTAATCCGACGCAGACTCATCTAATAGCGAAAGGCCCGAAGGTCCCCTCCTTTCCCCCGTAGGGCGTATGCGGTATTAATCCAAATTTCTCTGGGCTATCCCCCACTACTAGGTAGATTTCTACGCGTTACTCACCCGTCCGCCGCTCGTCATCTTCTAGCAAGCTAGAAATGTTACCGCTCGACTTGCATGTGTTAGGCCTGCCGCCAGCGTTCAATCTGAGCCATGATCAAACTCTTCAGTTTAAATCAAGAATGTCGGAAAAAGACATTCTGTAAATCTAGCTCAAAGCATTAAACAATTTCACATAAAAACAAATAAATGTATTCACGTTGGTCGTTTGCTTTGATAAAGCTTTTTGCTTCATCTCAACAAGCGCCCACACGAATTATCTGATCAAACTGTTAAAGAGCGTTGCTATCAACTCTCAACCGCTTCCGGCGAGTCGTCTCAAGCGAGGTGCGTATTCTACTCAACACCCTGATGAAGTCAACCATTTTGTTTCATAATTTTTAACAAATTATCAAACCATCCGATCTTCTTCCTGTTCCGTTTAATCTAACTAAAAAACACTGTTTTTCAATCAGTTAAACTAAACAGCTCAACCTGCGTCAGCGACCGTTTCCAGTGGCTGTCTCAAGCGAGGAAGCGCATTCTACATTCATGAGTGGAGGAGTCAACATCGGGAGCACAAAAAAGTGAATATTTTATGAAAAAGTCAGCACTTCGAGGAGGCAAGTAGCGAGACCGTCGCTACGTGACTAGCTAGACGCGGCTGCGCCGCTTTCGAGGAGCTAGGTAAGCATTCTTTTTAAACAAGGTAAAAACCTACTTCGTAAGAGAAACTTACTTAACAGCATGACCCTTTAAACAATAAAACCGCCTGCCGGCGGTTTTATGTTCTTGCTCTTTCTAGCGAGGAAACGCAGTTTCCAGTCTAGCCACTAGCAAGCGAAGCATCTGATTCAATTAACAAGCGAAGCGTCTAGCTACTGCCGTTTATCTCTTCTTACCTTTCTTCTTCTGCTTGTCATTATGAAGCTTCTGTCGCAGCTTCTTCATCTGCTGACGCTTGGACAGTTCATTCTTTTTATCTTTGAAAGGGTTTTCACTACTCTTAAACTCAAAGCGTAGCGGCGTGCCTTTAATCCCCAGCACCTTAGTGAATTTATTTTCAAGGTAACGCTTATAAGATCCTGGTAACGCATTCGTCTGATTACCATGAATTACAATAACAGGCGGATTCGAGCCACCCTGATGAGCATAGCGTAATTTAATACGGTGTCCATTAACCATGGGAGGCTGATGGTCCGCGACGATATCTTCCAGCATGCGCGTCAGTTTATTTGTTGGCCATTTCATCATAGCAAAGCCATATGCTTCATCTACCGAGCCAAACAAATTACCTACACCACTGCCATGTAAAGCAGAGATAAAGTGCATTCGAGCAAAAGAAACAAACTCAAGGCGTCGACGTAACTGCTCTCGCACGACCTCTTTTTCATCGCCGGTCATGCCATCCCATTTATTTAACGCGATGACTAGTGAGCGACCCGCATCGAGCACATAACCCAGCATGTGCAGATCCTGCTCAGACACGCCCTCTTTAGCATCTATAACCAGAACAACAACATTGGCGTCTTTAATTGCCCGAAGTGTTTTAATAATCGAAAATTTTTCAACAGCTTCGGTTACATTCTTACGTCGACGAACACCTGCAGTATCAATTAGCGTATAGGGGTCGCCGTCACGCTCAAAGGGTATGTAAATACTATCTCGAGTAGTACCCGCTTCGTCGAAGACCACAACACGGTCCTCACCCAATATACGGTTAACCAACGTAGACTTACCCACATTTGGGCGACCTACAATGGCTATTTTTTTCTGCCGCAGCCACTCTTCATCTTCTTCAGACTCTTCCCGCAGAGGAATATCCTGTAAAACGTGCTCTATTAGCTGAGTGACACCACGGCCATGAGACGCCGCTATAGGCAAAGGCTCCGACAGCCCCAAACCATAGAAGTCTGACATCGCAACATCAGGATCAAGGCCATCAGTTTTATTAACAACCATATAGCTTTCTTTTTCACAGCGACGTAAGTGATCGGCAATCATTTCGTCAGCAGGATTAAGGCCAGCACGACCATCAACCAGAAAAAGTACAATATCCGCTTCATCGATGGCCAGTAGCGACTGCTCCGCCATCTTATAATCAATACCATCCTCATCACCGGAGATCCCTCCGGTGTCTACCACCATATAATCACGCTCTCCGAGACGGCCTTCACCATACTTCCGGTCACGAGTCAGACCAGAATAGTCAGCAACAAGTGCGTCACGACTTTTTGTCAGTCTGTTAAACAGTGTCGATTTACCCACATTTGGGCGGCCGACGAGGGCTATTACCGGAAGCATATTTTAGTTACCAATTTTTCAAAAAACGTTATTACATAAAAACAAAATGGCGGCTATCTGATAATACAGGTAGCCGCCGGATTTTAAACAAGGGGATTAGTTAAGCTGTAATGCAACCAAACGACCGCTATTACCCAGTACGTACAACACATTCCCTTCGACAACCATATCACCGCGCACACCAGCAGAATCAGCCTGATAACGCGCAACAAAATGGCCATCTACCTGGGACATAAAGTGCAGATAACCCTCGTAATCTCCTACAACAACTGTATTACCCAGCACTGCCGGAGCCGAAGTCTGACGATACTCTAATGCTGACTGACGCCAAACACTGGCACTACTACGCTGATCAAACGCTTGAATAAAGCCATTCTCTTCACTGACATAGATATTACCAAAGCCAGCTGACAAGCTCTGATAGCTGGAAGCTTTCTGTGACCATAAAACCTGAGCATCTGAAGCACTGACAGCTACAAGCTTTCCCTGATAACTTACAATATAGATCACGCCGTCTATATATAACGGCCGGGCATCAATGTCGATCAATCGCTCTAGTTCAGTTTTACCTTCAGCTACCGTAATACGACGCTGCCACAATTCCAGCCCCGTATCATTTCGTACTGCAATCAGCTTGCCATTCGCGAAACCCGCAATAGTTACATTTGAAGCTACGATTGGCGCACTGGTACCGCGTAAGGTTAAACGAGGTATCTGACTATCATAGGCCCAGCGACGCTCACCTGTATTCTGATCCATTGCAACCAGCTTACCATTCTGAAGCTGAGCGACGGCCAGTTCAGTATTCATCTGTACAGGACCCAGCGTTTCACTACTCAACTGCTGACGCCACATCTCTGCACCATCAACCGCACTGAGCACGACGACTTCACCCTGCTCAGTCGTGACTGCCACATGTGCCGGACCAATGCCCACACCACCGACAATCACCGTATCGAGATCAATATTCCAAATCACCTTACCATCGACACGGTCAACGGCAAAAACCTGACCTTCAACATCGGCAGCATAGATGACGTTCTCGTTAACCGCTAAACGAAGCTGGTTAAACTTTTCGCCCAAACCTGCACCAATAGAAGTACTCCAAAGCACTTCAACATCTTTTTCTGTTTCAAAGCTCACTAGCTCAGCGGGTTCGATTTCAACCTCACCACCCCACCAACCGCAAGCTGAAAGACCGAGTACGCTGAGTGATATCAGCGCAAGACGACATAGTTGTTTCATCTATTAACTTCCTTCTGCAGCCAGACTTTCAAGCTTAATATTGAGCAGAGGGCGTGCACCTTGAGGAGCATCAGCTGCGGCTGATTGATAAGCATTACGCGCTTTATCAATCTCACCCTGCTGCAGATAAAGATCGCCTTTTAACTCTGCCAGGCTAACACTAAAACTTGGTTCTTGTAGTCCATTCAGCAAAGAAACGGCATCAGCGGCATCACCCATCGCAGCCATCACTCTCGCCTTGCGCATAGTTGCAACAGTTTTCATAACACTGTCCTGTGACTGAACCAGAATCCAGTCCAACTCATTTAATGCCGCCGCGTAATCACCCGCATCAACAGAGAGACGTGCTGCGAATAACGCACCAAAGTGAGCATAGGCAGTATCGGCATAATCTTCCTTGAGACTTTTAGCCAGATGGGTCGCCGTTGTACGCTGCACATCTGTAGACTGCGGCCCACTTGCCAGTGCAACTGCCTGCACCAGACTCTGATACACAGTTGCCGCATTCTCTGCATTGACACGCTGGTTGTTTTGCCAGCCGTTCCAGCCAAATACAATCGCCAGTGCCAGCGCAACTCCCAATAGAAGAGATCGACCGTTCTCTTTCCACCAGCCCTTTAACGCTTCAACCTGTTCTTCCTCAGTGCGCATTTCCGACACAGCCCGCTCCTAATCGTATTCGCTTATTGTTTTGCTAATTATGCCTGCTGTTGCTGCAGCAGCGTTTCACTCAGGTTATCGACCTGAATATCATAAGTTGGTTCAGAGTTATACCACAGGTTAGCAAGCAGAGAATCGTTTTCTTCGCGAACTAACACTACCCAGGGCGCACCCGTTTGCCTTGCCTTACTACTAATATTCTTAAGTCCGCTGCAGTGTACCCGAATCCGCATCTCAGGCAACTGATCACGAAGCTGATCCGCAAGCACCACCAATCGCTCTTGCAATCCTTTATGCTCTGCAGCCAGATATAGATCAAATGGTTGTTTCACCGTATCAGGCACCACCTCCAGGGTTTCCAGTAAGAGAATCAGACGTTCGACTCCCATTGCAAAACCAACCGCTGGTGTGGGCCTACCACCTAACTGTTTAACCAAACCATCATACCGACCACCGGCACACACAGTACCTTGCGCACCCAGCTTATCAGTCACCCATTCAAAGACAGTTTTGCAGTAATAATCGAGACCCCGAACCAAACGTGGATTCAACTCATACGCAATTCCAGCCTGATCCAGCATGCTACAAAGACCAGCAAAGTGCTCACGGGACTCAGCGTCCAGATAATCGACTAAAGAGGGCGCATCATTTAACAACGATTGCGTCTGCTGATCCTTACTATCCAACACTCTCAATGGATTTGTCGTTAAACGACGCTGACTATCTTCGTCCAGCTGATCTTTACGCTCCAACAGATATGCAACCAGAGCTTCCTTATATTCTGCCCGTGCCTCATTACTCCCCAGCGAATTAAGCTGGAGAGTGACCGAATCAAGAATCCCTAACTCCTTCCAGAGCCGGGCACTGAGCATGATCACTTCAGCATCGATATCAGCATTAGCCATACCGAAAGTTTCCACACCGATCTGGTGAAACTGGCGATAACGACCTTTCTGAGGTTTTTCATACCGAAACATCGGCCCCTGATACCATAACCGCTGTGCCTGATTAAAAAGCAAACCATGCTCTTCACCGGCACGCACACAACTAGCCGTACCTTCCGGACGAAGCGTCAGACTTTCACCATTTCGGTCGTCAAAGGTATACATCTCTTTTTCAACGATATCGGTAACCTCACCGATAGAGCGCTTAAATAAGTCTGTCTGCTCGACAATAGGCATTCGAATCTCTGAATACCCATAAGCCCCCAGCACTGACTTCACACTTTTTTCCAAAAACTGCCATACTGGCGTCTGGTCTGGCAGAATATCGTTCATTCCGCGGATGGCTTTAATCTTGGCCAATGTTTAATACCTGATCGACTATTTCTTTATTAACTTTGCGGCAAACTTAATCGCACCACACCTGAACGACCATTACGCTCGAAGCTCACAGCTTTGCCATCAAAAACAACTTCACCGACAGCGCTAGCCCTTCCCAGCAACACTTTCAGCGGCGTCACACCGGAGACTGTTAACTCACTACCTGCTGGCTTAACTCGCATCGCCAGCACTTCCCCCGTATGATCTTCAACACTTACCCAGCACTCATCAACAAAGGTAATTCGTAGCGTTCCTTTATCAGTAACGGCCTGCATCGCTGTATTTGCTGCTGCCACACTTTCTTCAACAGCAGGCTCCGCAACGATTTCTGTGGTCGGCTCATCCACCGAGACAGACCCCGTCACAGTCAAAGGAATCGAAAGCTCTCCTGAAGGCTGCACCTCGAGCTCACCCTCGACAAGCTGCGCGTCACTTTTGATCGTAACCGGCGGCACAACGGACGCACTACCTGACACCGCTACCGAATCTGGCGGAACTATTAAAGTAGTACCATCTGCAGATTCCACCTCTACCGACTGTGTTGTAGGCAACTGGGATATCGGCTGATCAAGTCCTTGCTGAGTCTTCCACCACCAAATGGTTGCCGCAATAACAACCAATAAAAAGAACCAGGCCGACCACTTAATCATGGGGTCACCCAAACGTGCTGAAGACTGCATTCCGGGAGCAGAACGAATATTAGGCGCTGCCCCTGAACGGCCATAAAGGGCATCAAAGCAGATAAGAAAACGCTCTTCATCTAACTTCAGTAGCTTTGTATATGAACGAATATAACCCCGTGCAAAAACCAGGCTGGGCAACTCCTCAAACGCTGCACGCTCAAGAGCATCAATATATTTATCCGACAATCTCAGCTCATGAGCCACATCATTCTGCGACAAACCCTGTCGCTCTCTTGCAGCAACCAACTCAGCGGTTGGAAATGCTAGTTCCTGTCCTTCACCTTCAGGGTTCTGTGACTGGTTATTACTCACGGAGTCGACTCCTTATACTGACGATACTCTTCTGACTCAGGAAACATACTTCTAAGAATCAAGCCATAAGTAGCAGCATTTACGCCACTATTTTGCAATCGGGATATCTGCACCCCAAGCCAAAGGCTCTGAGCACTGTGCTGAACTCGTTTATCATCTACCATGGCTCTAAACTGCTCAAAGTAATTGACTGATTCATCTAACTTATCTTTTTGCATCAACACATCTGATAATTGCAGCAACGCCAGAGGGCGATTGGGATTAAGCTTCAAACTACGCTTAAAGGCATGCTCAGCAGCATCCAGACGGTCAATCAACAGATAACAACGGCCAAGATTTTCAAAAGCCTGACTACGTTGATTATAAAAAGGGTCTTCAGTCGCACGAGCTAACTCTTTACAGGCTTGAGGATATCGTTCCAGACTGAATAGAAAAGCGCCGTAGTTGTTGTGCATCATCGCGCTATCAGGCGCTACAGAGATCGCTTGCTGAAAATAGCTTTCCGCCAGAACGGGATCGTCCTCGAGCTGGAAAACCATCGCCAGCCCGTTATAAGCCTGTGCCCCTCTGGAGTCGATTTCAATAGCCCGTTGAAAAGCTACTTTAGCATTAGCAGTATCACCACTGCTCAAGTACTGCATCCCCAAAGAGCTATAGGCTTGCGATGCTTCAGGAGCATTTTGTTCCGCCTTTGAAACCTCTTGCCCCGCACAACCCGAGAGAATCAGACTAATCAGTATTATCAGATAACCTTTCAATCTTTTTTACTCCTGGCGAGATAGCATTACATACGATCAATTAACGGGATGGTTCCTGCTGCACCCCACTCGCATCTTTTAACGGTATGTACTTTTCACTACGACGCGTCCGGTCCATCACCTGACCAACTAATTGTCCACAGGCAGCATCAACATCATCACCCCGGGTACGTCGCACTGTCGTTATAATTCCCGCTTTGACCATCACCATCTTAAAAGCCTGAATCGTATCATCAGACGGACGTTGATAGTCTGAATTCGGGAACGGGTTAAATGGTATTAGGTTTAGCTTGCAGGGTAAACGCTTTAACACCTTAACTAGCTGTTTTGCTTGACTTGGATGATCATTTACACCGGCAATCATCGTATATTCAACGGTAATTACCCGTTTATCATTCAAACTTTCCATATATCGATTACAAGCATCAACCAACTCATTGATTGGGTAACGCTTATTGATAGGTACCAATTGATCCCGCAGCTCATCATTTGGCGCATGAAGCGATATAGCCAAAGACACATCGGTATGCTCACGCAACTTATCTATCTGCGGCACCACACCAGCCGTACTCAAGGTAACTCGTCGTTTAGATAAACCGTATGCGTTGTCTTCCATCATCAACTGTATGGCATCGACCACGTTATCAAAGTTCATCAAGGGTTCGCCCATCCCCATCAGAACGACATTGGTCACCCGACGATCACCGGCAGGATCAAAAGGCCCGAATGAACGGATCGCTACCCTTACCTGACCGATAATTTCAGCAGCACTCAGATTACGGTTGAAACCTTGTTTCCCTGTAGAACAAAAACTACAGTCCAGAGAACAGCCTATCTGTGACGAGACACAGAGAGTAGCCCGACCATTATCGGGAATAAGTACAGCCTCAACGGCAGAACCGCCGTCTAGCTTGATCACCCACTTGCGGGTACCGTCTTTAGATATATTCTGTACCAGCACTTCCGGCTCACGAATTTCAGATACTTCACTGAGCTTCTGACGCAATGCTTTACTGATATTGGTCATTTCATCAAAGCTGCTGGCACCGAACTGATGAATCCATTTCAACACCTGAGTCGAACGAAAAGGTTTTTCGCCGATACTCAAAAAGAACTCTTCCAATTTCTTGGGTGAGAATCCCAGCAGGTTAATTTTTTGGGTGGATTCGGTCATAACGGCCTCAACTTTCATGGAATGACGGGCCGCCTAATAGCGGCCCGCTGAAATTACTTACCGAAGAAGTAAGCAATCTCGCGCTCTGCAGAAGTTGCAGAGTCAGAGCCGTGTACAGCGTTCGCATCGATAGACTGTGCGAAATCACGACGGATAGTACCTTCAGCTGCTTCCTGTGGGTTTGTTGCGCCCATCAGGTCACGGTTCAACGTGATTGCATTCTCACCTTCAAGAACCTGAACAACAACAGGGCCAGAAGTCATGAATTCAACCAGATCACCAAAGAAAGGGCGCTCTTTATGCTCAGCGTAGAAACCTTCAGCTTCTTCACGAGACAACTGCTTCAGCTGCATTTCAACAATTTTTAAGCCATTTGACTCAAAACGAGAAACAATTTTACCAATAACGTTTTTTGCTACGGCATCAGGCTTAATGATAGAAAAAGTACGTTCGATAGCCATGTGCTATTCATCCTCAATATAAATTTCAGGGCAATTCGAAGCCAACAGACTAAAGTCTCAGACTTCCTGGAAAAAGAAAACGCGCAATTATACGCTAAGGACCGTTCACTTAACAGCATCGATAGAAATGAAAAAACCCGCATTTGCGGGCTTTATTTGAATCATTCACTGACGTTCTTCGATCCAGGCCATCTGAATCCCTTCAAGCACTTTTTCACCACACCGATCAGGATCATCATCAAAACCTTCAAGCGCCATAACCCATTCATAAAGATCAGGAAAACTCACCGCTAGCGGATCAACATCCGGGTATTTTTCATCAAGATCAATAGCAATATCGTAAACATCTACCCACTTCATAGTGACCTCTGTTTCATCGCTTCAGAACCCAAATCAATGCCGCTCTGAAACCTGGTTGATAGTATATTTAGGTATTTCAACCACAAGATCACTCTCTGCAACCACAGCCTGACAGCTCAGGCGCGATTCAGGCTCCAATCCCCAGGCCTTATCCAACATATCGTCTTCAAGCTCATCGGATTCTTCTAATGAGTTAAACCCCTCACGCACAATCACATGACAGGTGGTACATGCGCATGATTTCTCACAGGCATGCTCAATCTCTATCCCCTCACGCAAAGCAGCATCACAGACAGTTTCACCCGCTTCGGCTTCAATCACTACACCATCCGGACAAAGCTCATCATGGGGCAGAATAATAATCTGCGGCATCAGGAATCTCCCTCAATCTCATCAATACTGTGCCCTTTAAGAGCATTCTTAATACTCAGATCCATACGCCGAGCAGCAAAGAAGTCGCTGGCCTGCGCCAACACCTTCACACCCTGCTCTATCAGCGCGGCATCTGTGCCATTACGCAGGCTCAGCAGAAGCGTCATCTGCTCCCGCAAGTGCTGCAACTCTTCCTCGGATAACAACTGCGGACCGTCAGCGATAACGGCCTGCTCAAGCGAATGAAGCAAACGATCAGCTTCTACCTGATGCTCGCGCAAATTACGCGCCGCCATATCACCTTCAGCAAAGCTATACGAAGCTTTGAGCATTTCGGCAATCTCATTATCCGCCAAACCATAGGAAGGCTTCACCTGAATTTCACTCTCAATACCGGTCGATAGCTCTTTCGCGGAGACGCTCAACAAGCCATCCGCATCCACCTGGAATGCAACCCGAATCTTAGCCGCTCCAGCCGCCATCGGTGGAATTCCTCGCAAAACGAACTGAGCAAGAGAGCGACAATCATCAACCAACTCGCGCTCACCCTGCACCACATGGACCATCATTGCGGTCTGTCCATCCTGGTAGGTAGTAAACTCCTGAGCCCTGGCAACCGGAATCGACGTATTCCGGTGGATAACTTTTTCAGCTAACCCGCCCATGGTTTCAAGCCCTAAAGACAACGGCAGCACATCCAGCAGCAACATCTCACTGTCGGGCTTATTTCCTGCCAGCACATCCGCCTGAATTGCTGCACCGACCGCCACTACGCGATCCGGATCAATATCAATATGGGGCTGACGACCAAAAAACTGCTCGACACAGTCACGGATAACCGGCATCCGGGTACTTCCACCCACCATCACAACTTCGAGCACTTCATCCGCACTGACAGCGGCATCTTTCAACGCTCTACGGCAGGCCCGGGTGGTTTTATTAACTAATGACTCAACCAACCCATCAAATAACTCCCGGGTCACCTCTAAAGAGACCTTTTGACCTGCATGCTCCAGGTCCACAGTCACTACAGAGCTCTCGGTCAATCTCTCTTTAGTCCAACGCGCTTTCTCAGTCAGATAACGGGACTCTCCCGCGATTACTTCAACACCGCCTAACTGTTGCAGAAACCATTGCGCCAGAGCCAAATCAAAGTCATCTCCCCCTAGAGCACTATCACCGCCGGTCGCCAGCACCTCAAATACGCCTTTATTGAGACGCAGGATAGAGATATCAAAAGTACCCCCGCCCAGATCATAAACAGCGATAACACCTTCCGCCCCCTGATCTAAACCATAGGCAACAGCTGCGGCCGTGGGCTCATTCAAAAGCCTCAGCACTTTAATTCCAGCTAGCTGAGCAGCATCCTTAGTCGCCTGACGCTGCGCATCATCGAAATAGGCCGGCACAGTAATTACCGCACCTTCCAAATCCCCTTCCAGGGACGCTCGGGCGCGCGCTTTAAGCGTTTTAAGAATTTCTGCAGAGATCTCTACCGGGCTCTTATCGCCTGCAACTGTCTGGAGATAGGGCATACCACCATCAGTATCAGCAAAACGATAAACCGCTTCGCCTTTCAGCCCTTTCAGGTCGACAGCTCCACGCCCCATCAAACGCTTTACCGACAGGATGGTATTAAAAGGATCAACTGAAGCTTGCGCTAAAGCCGCTTGCCCAACAACCACACCCTGATCGGTATAACGCACAACAGAGGGCAGCAGGTGACTCCCTCCCTCATCCGGTAAGGTCGTCGCCTCACCGCTGCGAACCGTTGCAATAAGTGAGTTAGTCGTTCCTAAATCAATGCCAACCGCCAGCTTGCGCTGATGTGGCTCAGGACTCTGTCCCGGTTCTGCAATCTGCAATAACGCCATATTTATTTATTCATCGAAAAGTTGATCTTCCAGAGCCTCTATTTCGCGGCCCAGTTTATCAATAAACTGCATTTTTCTAACGCACACCGCGGCAGCTTCCAGAGAGGTCGGTGTTGACTGACGATAGAAACTATCAAACTGACCACGTAAAACTTCCATTTCACTATCAACCGTTGCCTGAAGAGCCAGTAACTCAGCTTCAGGCTCAGACGCATCGCGAACTGACTCAAGCCCTTCCCTAAGCTCCATCTGCTGCATAAGAAACATAGGCTCAAGATGAACCTGAGATTCAGAAAAGGTATCGATACCTTCCAGCTTCAGCAGGTATTGAGCACGGGTGAGAGGTTTTTTGAGAGTCATCACCGCTTCATTAAGATAAGCAGTATATTGTACCGATAGCCTGCGTTCCCGATCAGACAGATGCGAGAAGCGATCGGGGTGCAGTGTTTTCTGCAACTCCCGGCTTCGCTCAGACAGTGACTGCAGGTCTAATTGATAAGTCACCGGCAGAGCTAAAAATTCAAAATAGTTCTGGGTAATATCCATTATATAACCAGCAGATAAAGAGAATAGGCGTCAAATGTTAAAGCTTTCGCCGCAACCGCACTCGTTTTTTACATTAGGGTTATTAAACTTAAACCCTTCATTAAGCCCCTCTTTGACAAAGTCCAGCTCTGTACCGTCTAAATAGAGCAGACTTTTGGGGTCTATAATGATCTTAACACCTTCAGTCTCAAACACCTCATCTTCATCCTGAGTGTCATCAACAAACTCCAGCACATAAGCCATGCCAGAGCAGCCCGAAGTACGCACACCCAAGCGTATACCCAGCCCATGCCCTCTGGACTGTAAGTACTTACCAACATGCTGAGACGCAGCAGGTGTCATTGTAATAGCCATGAATCCGCTTACTCCGTGAGCCCTGGGCCCTGTTATTACTTCTTAGTCTGTTTCTCTTTATAGTCAGCTACAGCTGCTTTAATCGCATCCTCTGCCAGAACCGAGCAGTGAATTTTAACCGGCGGCAACGCCAGCTCTTCTGCGATTTTAGTATTCTTCAGGTCCTGCGCTTCATCAAGGCTCATACCTTTAACCCACTCAGTCACCAGTGAGCTTGATGCTATTGCAGAACCACATCCATAGGTCTTGAACTTGGCATCTTCAATGATACCCTCATCGCTGACTTTAATCTGCAGACGCATAACATCGCCGCAGGCTGGCGCTCCCACCATACCTGTGCCAACGTTCTCGTCTGAATCATTCATTTTGCCGACATTACGAGGATTCTCGTAATGATCGATAACCTGTTCACTATAAGCCATAACGACCTCCTAAAGCGGTTTCACCCAATACAAATTTAGTGGTGAACCCATTCAACTTTGCTTAAATCCACACCGTCTTTATACATATCCCACAACGGAGAAAGTTCGCGGAGCTTACTAACAGCCGTGCGGATCTCAGCAACAGCTTCATCAATATCATTTTCAGTCGTAAAACGACCAATAGAGAAGCGAATAGAACTATGCGCCATCTCATCACTTAAACCTAATGCTCGCAGCACATAGGAAGGCTCAAGACTGGCTGACGTACAGGCAGAACCCGAAGATACTGCCAGATCTTTCAAAGACATCAGCAGCGACTCACCTTCAACGTAATTAAAGCTCACATTCATATTACCGATATAGCGCTGCCCTTCTGAACCGTTCAGAAAGATCTCCTCCATATCAGCAAGGCCATCCCAAAAACGTTTACGCAAGGTAGTGATTCGCTCATGCTCCACATGCATTTCAGCTTTAGCCAATGCTGCAGCCTCACCCATTCCAACGATCTGGTGAGTGGCTAATGTACCGGAACGCATACCACGCTCGTGACCACCACCGTGCATCTGCGCTTCCAGGCGTACCCGCGGCTTACGACGGACATACAGCGCCCCCATACCTTTCGGGCCATACATTTTATGTGCAGAAAGAGAAAGAAGATCAACTTTCATTGCCGCAATATCAATCTCGACTTTGCCAGCACTCTGTGCGGCATCAACATGAAACAATACACCGTTAGCCCGGGTAATCTCACCGATAGCCGCAATATCATTGATCACACCAATTTCATTATTCACGTGCATCACTGACACAAGAATAGTGTCATCACGTAATGAATCGGCAATAGCCTGAGGCTGAATAATGCCGTCCTTATCCGGATCAAGGTAAGTCACCTCAAATCCTTCACGCTCAAGCTGCCGACAGGTATCCAGTACCGCCTTGTGCTCAATTTTGGACGTGATAATGTGCTTACCCTTCTTCTGATAGAAGTGCGCCACACCTTTAATAGCAAGGTTATCGGACTCTGTTGCACCGGAGGTCCAGACAATTTCGCGCGGATCTGCGTTAAGCAGGTCAGCAACCTGGCGACGGGCTATTTCTACAGCCTCTTCAGCTTTCCAGCCATACAGGTGTGAACGAGACGCCGGGTTACCGAAATTACCGTCCATTGTGAGGCACTCAATCATCTTTTCCGCAACCCGAGGATCAACCGGGGTAGTTGCAGAATAATCAAAGTAGATTGGTAATTTCATTATCTATACTTCTCCAAATACCTGAATCAACAAACTCAGGCTGTTACTTTTGCTGAAATCAATGACTCTTCAAACGACGCATTATGCCCACGATCCTGGCGTTCCGCTACCGATCGAACATCTTTTCTCGCCATAAGATCTGCCAGACTAATCTGACTTAAAAACTCATGAATCTGACTACTCAGATCACACCACAAGTGATGGGTCAGGCATATATTACCATCCTGACAGTTACCCGTATGACCACAACCAGTGGCATCTACAGACTCATTAACCGCGTCAATCACCTGAGCGACATCTATATCCTGCTGCTCGCGGTTGAGCTGGTATCCACCACCCGGACCACGTACACTGCGTACTAATTCATTTCGCCGCAGTTTCGCAAATAATTGCTCAAGATAGGAGAGTGAGATACCCTGCCTCTCGGAAATATCTGCAAGGCTTACCGGCCCGTTACCAGCATGTATTGCCAGATCCAGCATCGCCGTAACCGCATACCGTCCTTTTGTTGTTAATCGCATCGCTCAGCCTCTTTATCTTATTTCGTCCTGCGACGAAGCTGCAAGCATTATGCAATAACCAACTATTTTGGTCAACTATTTAACCGACTAAAATAGTCAGACTTATAACCTTGTAATATATAATGCCATAACAACAAACCCCGACATTAAGATTCTTTGCCCTTAGTACACTTCTGGACAGCCGTCAGCATCCCTCGCAACACATTAACTTCTATTTTATCCGGAATCGCTCTCATAAAAAGACGACGCAATCTGGGCATCAGATTTCTCGGTTTGTCCGGATCAAGAAAGTCTACTTCGATCAGCGTTTGCTCAAGATGCTCAAACAAGAGCTCTAGCTCACGGTTATCCGCCAGCTCAACATCCCAGTCAGTACCCCACTGCGGTTTCGCCTCATCAACATCCGACAATTTAGCCATTCGCAATTCATAGGTAATCACCTGAACCGCCGCCGCTATATTAAGCGAGCTAAAGTCTTCGTTAACTGGAATATGCACATGATGATGGCAACGTTGCAGCTCATCATTCGTTAATCCCCGATCTTCCCGACCAAAAAGGACAGCGACCCGAACATCATCTGCCAGTGGCGCCACGATTGAAGCAAGCTCGCGCGGATTAACAATCGGCCAGGGAATCGTTCGACTGCGCGCACTAGCACCAACGACTAACTGACAATCAGCCAACGCCTGATCGAGATCATCAACAACTTTCGCATTTTCCAGAATATCTGTTGCGCCTGCTGCACGCGCCTCAGCATCCCGATGCGGGAACTTTCTTGGCTCAACTAAACAGAGATCAGACAACCCCATGTTTTTCATCGCCCTGGCCGCCGCACCAATATTGCCCGGATGAGAGGTATTAACCAGTACAATTCGGATGTTTTTCAGCATCTGTAACCCGCCCGCATTAAAAAAGGCCAGTATTTTACCAGATAATCACCAACTATTAATCCCGAACGGTTCTTTATATGACAACTGTTTTGTATAATGCCCGCTTTGGTTCCCTTATTGGTATTTACAGATGCAACCGATGGTTAATATCGCCCTGCGCGGAGCTCGCGCCGCAGGTGAGCAGATCACTCGTTCAGTAGAACGTCTTGATCTGATCAAATCTGAGCAAGCAAGCGTCAGCGAATATCTCGAAGACACTTGCAAACAAGCTGAACGCACTATCGTTAACACGATCCATAAGGCGTACCCCGACCACCAGATTAACGGTGAATACACAGGCACTCACAAACCCGAAGACAAGGTTTGTGATGTAATCTGGACCGTTAATCCAATCGACAGCATCTCAAACTTCTCTAACGCTCTGCCAGTCTTTGCTTTAAGCATTGCCTGCCATCAGCGCGGTAAGCTTGAGCACGCCATTATTCTTAACCCTATTACAGGCGAAGAATTTACGGCAAGTCGAGGCAGAGGCGCACAGATGAACGGCAAACGCCTGCGCGTCAGCAACCGCAAATTACTTGATGGCTCTCTGATTGGCAGCGGCTTCTTTGGCCGCAGCAGCGATAAAGCCCATCTTGACAACTTCCAGGAGATCTTCAAAAACATCACCCTGGAAAGCGGCAGCATATACAGCGGCGGCTCACCTGCACTAAACCTGGCTTACACCGCAGCAGGACGCCTGGACGGATTCTTTCAGATCGGTCTCAATCAATGGGAAATGGAAGCAGGCATTCTGATGATTCAGGAAGCTGGCGGCCTGCTCGCTGACTTTACCGGCAACAACAATTACAAGACATCAGGTAATCTGGTGGCAGGTAATCCTAAAATGCTGAAAGCACTATTACAGAACATTCGCCCAGCAATGAGCGAAGAGCTTAAGTAAACAGCAAAACACATACTTACAACTAAAAACCGGGCGATGCCCGGTTTTTTTATGCAACCAACAACAGCAAAATTCAAATATAAAAAAACCCGGCACCAGGCCGGGTTTTCTTTATCACTTTATACCCAGTGATCAGGCATCAAACGGATGACGCAGAACAATCGTTTCAACACGATCGGGACCCGTCGAGATAATATCAATCGGCGCACCGATCAACTCTTCAAGGCGCTTGATATAAGCAACCGCAGCAGCTGGCAGCTGATCCAGAGACTGTGCACCCAATGTCGTCTCAGTCCAACCCGGCATCGACTCATAAACAGGCTCAACAGCATCATAATCTTCACTACCACTCAGCGAAGTTACAACATTACCTTCTGCATCCTTATAACCAACACAGATCTCAATACTTTCCAGCCCATCCAAAACATCCAGCTTCGTCAGACAAACACCTGAAACCGAATTGATCTGAATCGCATGCTTCAGCGCAACCGCATCGAACCAACCGCAACGACGAGCACGACCGGTCGTCGCACCAAATTCATGGCCGCGCTCAGCCAGACGATCGCCAATAGCACAATCCAACTGAGTCGGGAAAGGACCCGAACCAACACGTGTCGTATAAGCTTTAGTAATACCCAGAATATAGTCCAGGTACAACGGACCAAAACCACTGCCAGTTGAGGTTCCGCCGGCCGTCGTATTAGACGAAGTAACATAAGGATAGGTACCGTGATCAATGTCCAGCAATGAACCCTGAGCACCTTCAAACATAATACTTTCACCGCGCTCGCGATAGCCATGCAACATTGACGTTACATCAGCCACCATCGGACGCATCACCTCAGCCATCTCCAGCGCTTCCTTCAGCACTGCATCATAGCTAACAGGTTCGGCCTGGTAATAGTTTTGCAGCATAAAGTTATGATATTCCATCACTTCTTTCAGCTTTTCTGCAAAACGCTCTGGATTCATCAGATCGTCCAGACGCAAACCACGACGCGCCACCTTGTCTTCATAAGCCGGACCAATACCGCGACCAGTAGTACCGATCTTCGCATTGCCGCGCGCTTTCTCACGCGCAACATCCAATGCAACATGGTATTGCAGGATCAGCGGACAAGCAGGACTCAGGCGCAGACGCTCACGCACAGGCACTCCCTTGTCTTCCAGCTCTTTAATCTCTTTCAGTAACGCTTCTGGGGACAGTACAACACCGTTACCAATCAGGCAGAGTACGTTTTCACGTAGCACACCGGATGGAATCAGATGAAGAACGGTTTTTTCACCGTCAATCACCAGCGTGTGGCCCGCATTGTGGCCACCCTGAAAGCGCGCCACGACAGACGCCTGATCTGTTAACAGGTCAACGATTTTACCTTTACCTTCGTCGCCCCACTGCGTACCTAAAACAACTACGTTTTTGCCCATTGGTTGTCTCTGACTCTTAATCTAACTTAAAAATTTACAGGCTCTCGAGAACCCAAGCTCCATCCTGCTGCACCAGCTGATGAGTAAAGGATTGCGCATCTTCCACAACCGCTTCATCTAACAACTGAACAACACGCTCACCCTGAGCTCTCAATTCAGCCACAGCATCCAATGCTGCTGAATCATCAGTAACCGGTACCAGCACAGTTTTACGCGCCAGATTTTCATTAGCGACAGATAACTCCACGAGAGTTTTCAGATCCGCACTAAATCCGGTTGCCGGACGGGCACGACCAAAGTCACGCCCCACTTCATCATAACGACCACCCTTAGCAACCGCCTGCCCGAACGCCGGAACATAAGCAGCAAAAACAACACCGGTATGGTAGTTATAGCCCCGCAACTCACTCAGATCGAAATAAAGATCCAGCTGCGGATAGCGCGCAGAAATCTGTGCTGCAAGAGCATCAAGATAATCAAGCGCTTCAATAATTGAATCATCAACGTCAGCAAAGCAGTCACGCGCCTGTTGCAGCACTTCACGTCCGCCATGCAATGTTGGCAATACCGCTAAATAACGCTTTACGGCATCCGTCAGATCCGACTGTTCCAGAAAATATGCGATCTCAGGAAGATCTTTACGCTGCAGAAGCTCAAAATACTCTGCCTCCTGATCCGCACTCAACGCAGCCCCACCGATCAAGCCACGGTAGATACCCACATGACCCAGATCCAGACTCAGCTCATGATTGACCTGCATCGCATTCAGTGTTTCAACCATCAGCGAGATTATCTCAGCATCACTGGCAACACCGGAATGACCGAACAACTCAGCGCCCACCTGAAGCGGGTTTCGAGACGCCAGAGGATTAGCCGGAAGAGTATGTAACACCGTGCTACAGTAACAAAAGCGAACCGGCCCCTGATAACTCAAGCGATTCGCATCGATACGCGCAACCTGCTGAGTAATATCAGCCCGGACACCTAACATTCGCCCCGTCAATTGATCTGTAACCTTGAAGGTATTCAGCTCTAAGTCGCGACCAACACCCACTAACAAAGAGTCCAGATGCTCGACCAACGGCGTCATGACTAATTCATAACCCCAGCTATCATACAGATTTAGCAAACGGCGACGTGCCGATTCTACCTGTTGTGCCTGAGGCGGTAGCACCTCTTTGACGCCGTCTGGTAACAACCAGCGTTCTGCCAACGTCATGCAACTCTCCGAAATACAGTGAATCAGTTAAATATATACAACAAGATGACGCCAGCCATCATGCTTATAAAACCTGTCATACGCAGCCCTTGGTTACTCACCAGCGCTAACTGATGCACAAGGTTTCTCCAGCGTTGCGGATAGAGAAAAGGAACAATTCCCTCCAACACCAGCATCAAACAGAAACCGATCAGTAACTGATGCCATAAGTCAGAATTCATTCCGCACCTCAACACAACGACATAGTCGCCACATAAAAAAACCGGGTCAAAACCCGGTTCGGAATACTACCACGAAACAGGCGCTTTAGTGCAGCCTATTCCGCGTATTTTTTATACAACAATTAGCGAATACTGATCACTGCCCCTTGGGGTTACCCAGATAGCGAAAGAATTCACTATCAGGCTTTAACACCATGATATCGCCCTGCTGACCAAAGGCCTCTTTATAAGCGTTTAAGCTACGATAAAAAGAGTAAAACTCAGAGTCTTTAGTGTAGGCATCGGCATATATTTTAGCCGCCAAAGCATCACCTTCACCACGCACTTCCTGAGCTTCACGATAGGCATTCGCTTCAATAACCGCTTTCTGACGATCTGCGTCAGCCCGGATACCTTCGGCAAACTCCTTACCACGTGAACGCAATTCGCGGGCTTCACGCTCACGTTCCGTTCTCATTCGCTCATAAACAGATGCAGAGACTTCCTGAGGCAGATCAATCTTCTTGACCCGAATATCGATCATCTCAATACCTAATTCATCCTTGGTCTGAATACTCAACTGCTCAACCAATTCTGACATCAGCTCATCACGTTCACCGGAAACAACCTCGGTCAGCGTACGCTCACCAAACTGATTTCGCAGCCCCGCATCCACGTTAGGGAAGAGCAGATCTGCCGCTTTATACTGGTCACCGGATGTAGCGGTGTAGTATTTCTGCGGATCGATCACTCGCCACTTAATGAAGGAGTCAACAATCAAACGCTTCTTCTCAATGGTCAGATATGCCTGAGGCTGAGCATCCAGCGTCAAAACCCGTCCATCAAATTTGCGTACTTTATTCACAACCGGCCACATGATGTGCAGACCTGGCTGAATATCTGGATTCACGATCTCACCAAACTTCAGCAGTACCGCCCGATCAGTCTCTTTAATGATATAGAGAGAGTTAAAGCCAACCACTAGCAGTAATAGCGCAATCACCAGCGCCGTCATAGATTTACCTGACATTAGCGTGCCTCCCTACCTGTAGATTGCTGACGCTGACGAAGCTGCTCAATCACCTGATCCGTAACTTCTCTTAGCTCGGAGCTATTCAAACTACCTCCACCGCTACTAATTGAAGTTCGCGGACGACTCTCAACCAACTTATCCAGTGGCAGGTACATCATATTATTACCACCTTCAACATCGACCAACACTTTTGAGTTGTTCGATAGCACTTGCTCCATCGCATCAAGATAGAGACGCTCACGGGTCACTCCAGGCGCCTTGGTATACTCAGTCAACAAGGCACTGAAGCGCTGCGCGTCACCTTCTGCCTGAGCAACAACACGCTCACGATAACCGTTAGCCTCTTCCTTCATCCGCTGAGCAATACCCCGCGCCTCAGGAATAATACCGTTACGGTAAGATTCAGACTGGTTCATTGAACGCTGCTCATCCTCACGTGCTTTGATTACATCATCAAATGCATCCTGAACTTGTGAAGGTGCTTTCGCTTCTTTGATATTTATCTGAGTGATACGCAGACCGGTCTGATAGTCATCCATGTAACCCTGAAGACGCCGCTTAACATCATCACCCAGAACCTCTCGACCTTCGGTCAGAATAGAGTTCATCTCCGATGAACCAACTGTATGACGTAAAGCAGATTCAGAGGCATGTCCTAAACTCACTTCCGGATCACGTACTTTCAACTTGAACGCAACAGGATCAGAGATAACGAACTGAACGGTCATGCTTACATCGACGATATTCTCATCTTCAGTCAGCATTAACGAACGGTGTTCGTAAGCGTTTACCCGCGTCACATTCGCGGTCATCACATTATCGATCAATGGAGGGTTCCACTGCAGGCCAGGCATTACTGTTTCGTAATACTTACCCAAACGTAACACCACACCACGTTCCTGCTGGTCGACGGTATACACACCCATCACTGCCCAGCCAATCAGCACAACCAGCGCTATAACACCAAAAAAACCGCCAGTAGAAGCCGAGGACGGGCCAGAGCCTCCTCCGCTATTACCACCACCGCCTTTTTTGCCAAAAATACCATTTAGCTTTTCCTGCAATTTTTGCAGCGCTTCATCCAGATCAGGCGGCCCCTGATCTTTACCGCCACCACGACGATCGCCACCACTATTCCAGGGATCCTGATCTTTCCCGTTACCACCAGGCTCATTCCAAGCCATATCATTCTCCGTTTATAAAACTGTTTAAACGATTAAAAAAATTCTAAGAAGGCTGCCTTAACTATGCAACCACTCCGGCTTGTTAACATTAGCACCCAAGTATCGTTCAGGTGCTATTTTCATACGGCTGAGCAACTGCATCAGATCTTTTCTTTGAATACGCACTTCAAGATTGATCTGCCCCAGCTCATCAACACTTTCATTCAGAACAGCACCTGATGCATAGAATTGGGCACGTAAACCGCCCTCCTCTGGCTTCAAGCTTAACTGTTCATGAAAAATATCGTCCGACAGTAATTCAGATACTGCCTTAAACAATAATTCAACACCCTCTCCGGTGACCGCAGACAACCAAACTCTGACAGGCTTCCCTTCATCGTTACGGTCAATCCGGGGCTCTGCCCGTTCAAGCATATCAATTTTATTATAGATCTCCAGAACCGGCACTTCATCTGCGCCAATTTCCCGCAGAACGGAGTGCACCTCATCGATATGAGACTGGCGATCATCGTCATACGCATCAATCACATGCAGCAACAGATCAGCTTCAATCGTTTCCTGCAGTGTTGCCCGAAAAGCTTCTACCAACTTATGTGGAAGATGACGAATAAAACCTACGGTATCCGCCAGAATCGCCGGCCCTACGTCATCCAGCTCCACGCGTCGCAAGGTTGGATCCAGCGTTGCAAACAGCTGATCGGCCGCATACACCTCCGCATCCGTAATATGATTAAACAGGGTAGATTTTCCTGCGTTGGTATAACCCACCAGCGACACAGTCGGTACTTCAGAGCGACTTCGGGCACGGCGACCTTGTTCACGCTGCTTGCGCACCTTATCTAAACGCTTAAGTATACTTTTTATCCGGGCCCGTAATAGCCGGCGGTCTGTTTCCAGCTGTGTTTCACCTGGCCCTCGCAGACCGATACCCCCTTTCTGACGCTCAAGATGGGTCCAGCCACGAATCAACCGGGTAGACATGTGCTCTAATTGAGCCAGCTCTACTTGCAGCTTACCTTCATGGGTACGGGCACGCTGAGCAAAAATATCCAGGATTAAACCAGTACGATCCAGAACCCGGCATTCAATCTCGCGCTCAAGATTTCGTTCCTGACCCGGACTTAGCGCATGATTAAAGATAACCAATTCAGCTTCGTGCAGACGAACGAGATCCTTCAACTCTTCAACTTTACCAGAGCCAATAAAAGTTTTAGGACTAGGAAGACTGCGAGATCCAGTTAAAAACGCAACCGGATCAGCACCAGCAGATAGGGCGAGCTCTTCCAGCTCTTTAGGACTTTCCCGGTCCACCTCATCTGCCATATCGATATGAATCAGAATGGCGCATTCGCCAGACTCGGGACGCTCAAAGAACAATGAAAACCTCAGTCAGTAGATTCATCAGCCTGTGGCAATTTCACCGGACGGGCCGGTACCACAGTAGAAATAGCGTGCTTATATACCATCTGGCTGACCGTATTCTTTAGCAGAATAACGAACTGGTCGAACGACTCAATCTGTCCTTGAAGTTTGATACCGTTCACCAGAAATATGGATACCGGTACCCGTTCTTTACGCAGTACGTTCAGATAAGGGTCTTGTAACGATTGCCCTTTTGACATTGGAAGCTCCTTCCTAAGAGTAAGTTATGCACTGCAGAACTGTTAAAACGAATAACATCGCAGAACAAAATGCTGCCACCTAAAAGCCGGGCAGCCCAAAAAATAAAATCAGTATTGCATTATATAATGATCCCATCCAACAATTTCAAGGCATTATTGGTTAAATTCGGGTCAGCAGATTCAAAATGGTGCAGATTATCCCAACTACGCAGCCAGGTTATCTGTCTTTTAGCGAGTTGTCGCGTTGCAATCACCGACTTTTCAATCATCGTGTTGTAATCCCAGCTACCTTCAAAATATTCCCACATCTGACGATAACCAACGCAACGAACAGAAGGCATCTGTAGATTCAGGTCGCCCCGATTCCAGAGCCCCCGCACTTCTTCCTCAAAACCCTGTTCCAGCATAATCTGAAAGCGCTTTTCGATCCGTTCATGAATTGTTTTACGTTCCTGCGGCATAACGCAGATCTGGCGGACATCATAGGGAAGCTTCTGTTGTTCCTGCTCTTGCCACAGCTCAGTCATTGAGCGTCCTGTCAGCTCATACACTTCAAGCGCCCGCTGCATCCGCTGCGGGTCATTCGGATGTATCCGTTGTGCCGCAACAGGATCTACCTGCTGTAGCCTTTTATGCAGACTATCCCAGCCATGCAGTTCAGCTTCACCCGTCAACCGATCACGGATCGCCTGGTTTGCCTGAGGCAGTATGGCTAACCCCTTTAACAGGGCCTGGTAATACAACATCGTACCGCCGACCAACAGGGGAATTTTACCGGCAGCACTAATCTCAGCCATCTCACGCAACGCATCTGCACGAAAATCAGCAGCAGAGTAACTAGCAGCCGGGTCGAGTATATCCACTAATTTGTGAGGGTAGCGAGAAAGAAACGCCGCATCAGGCGTCGCTGTTCCAATATCCATACCCCGATATATCATCGCCGAATCAACACTGATAATTTCACAGGGCAGACGATCATAGAGCTCCATTGCCAGATCAGTTTTACCCGAGGCAGTCGGTCCCATTAAAAATATAGCGGGGGGATGTTTCTGGTTATTCACGTTACTGGCCTCGCATAAACAGACCATCGAGGTCATTCATCGACATCTGAGTCCAGGTAGGACGGCCGTGGTTACACTGACCACTACGTTCAGTCTGTTCCATATCACGCAGCAGCGCATTCATCTCCGGAATGCTTAGCTGTCGGTTAGCCCGGACGGATCCATGGCAGGCCATCGTAGCCAACAATTCGTTGGTTTGCTCCTGAATTTTCTGACTGGTACCAAACTGCACCATATCCCCCAGCACATCGAGGATCAGCTTACTGACATCAGCACTGGCCAGCGAGACTGGTAACTGGCGAATAACCAGAGTTTCTTCACCCATGCGAGCTATTTCAAACCCCAGTTTAGAAAACACGTCGGCCCGCTCTTCGGCACAGTCCGCTTCCGCAACACTGACCGCCATACTCACGGGCACCAGCAACGGTTGGCTACGCACACCTTCAGCCTCATAAGCCAGCTTCATACGCTCATAAACCACGCGTTCATGGGCTGCATGCATATCAACTACGACTAATCCGGCATCATTCTGCGCCAGAATAAACACGCCATGCAGTTGAGCAATAGCATAGCCTAATGGCGGACACTCCCCGTTATCGGTCTCAGTCAGGGACCCATTCTGCTGTTCGGACCCCAAGCCCTGTTGCGGATGCAATGCAGCGTAGCCCGAGATTTGCTCTCGTACCTGTCCGACGGTAGGCCGGTCGGACTGATAACGGTTCTGTGCCGAAAAACCTGATCCCGCCGCCCCGGTATCGCGCTGCAGCTGGTGCAGAGGCATACGGCTCTGTTCAAAATGCTGCTCTGTCAGCGCCTGTCCCGGTGCTGCATTCAACATTGCTCCGGCGGCTGCGCCTGATATAGCAGGCTCTAACCCTTGTTCCGGGCGAATATCAGCAATAACTCGATGGGTGGTGCGAAAAATAAAGTCATGAACCAAACGAGTCTCGCGAAAGCGCACCTCATGTTTGGTTGGGTGTACGTTAACATCCACCAGCTTCGGATCCAGCTCCATATATAAAACATAAGCAGGATGACGGCCGTGATACAGCACATCCTGATATGCCTGACGCAATGCGTGGGCTACCACCTTATCGCGGATAATTCGGCCATTAACAAAGAAATACTGCAGATCAGCCTGACTCCTTGAGAAAGTAGGCAAACCAACCCAACCCCAAAGCCTGAGCCCGGATGCCTCAGCACACACATCCACTTTCATCGCGTTTTCAATAAACGCCGGGGACAGCAACGAAGCTATTCGCCGCTCCTGCTCTGCATCGGTATCTGCAGGTCGCAACTGATGAATGACTTTTTGGTTATGACGCAATGTAAAACCGACATCGAAACGGCTCAGCGCCATTCGTTTAACCACCTCTTCCAGGTGCTTAAACTCAGTTTTCTCTGTTTTCAGAAATTTTCGTCGTGCCGGGGTGTTAAAGAACAGATCCCGCACCTCAACGGTTGAACCCTGAGGATGCGCAGCCGGAGCAACTTCTGCAGTCATATCCCGGCCTTCAGTCTGCACCTGCCAGCCAGCATCCTGATCTGCTGTTCGAGACGTCAGCATGAGACGGGATACAGAGCTGACCGACGCCAGCGCCTCACCCCGAAACCCCAGACTTTGCACCGCCTCAAGATCGTCCAGGTTACGTATTTTGCTGGTTGCATGACGGCTCAGCGCCAATGGCAGATCATCTTTCTCAATTCCCTGACCATCATCCCGCAGACGGATCAGTTTAACCCCACCCTGTTCAACGTCCAGCTCAATACGGCTAGCACCCGCATCAAGACTGTTCTCCAATATCTCTTTAACCACTGAAGCGGGGCGTTCAACAACTTCGCCGGCTGCGATCTGGTTTGCCAGCCGCGGTGTTAGCAGGTGTATTCGGGACATATATTTATGAGTTTCGTATCAATAGTTAACTGGCAGGAATCTTCAGCACCTGACCTATCTGAATATGGTCAGCATTTCTGAGTCCGTTGACCTTTCGCAGAGCGGTCAACGATACACCGTTCCTACTGGCAATAACAGAGAGTGTATCCCCTCGCATTACCTTGTAGCTGGAAGACATCGACTTAGCATTTCTCTGTCCATTTTTCTGCCAGGCCAGCCAGGTCAGCGCCGGGGGTTTATTCGTAAAATGCGCTTTAATCCCAGCAAAAATAGCCTGTGCCATTTTCCGCTGATAGGCTTTGGATTTAAGCTTAGCGGCCTCATCATGATTGGTAATAAAACCGGTCTCAACCAGAATCGATGGAATATCCGGTGATTTAAGCACCACAAAACCGGCCTGCTCTACCTGCTTCTTATGCATCTTCGCAAAACGGCCCAGATTACGATGGATACTATGCGCAATCTGTCGGCTATCGCTGCGACTTGCCGTCATCGACATATCCAGCAGCACTTTAGCCAGCACATCATCCTTATCTTCCAGGCTTACACTACCAACGCCACCGATCAGATCAGCACTGTTCTCTTTACGGGCCAGCCAACGGCCCATTTCACTGCTCGCTCCACGGGGAGATAGCACCCAAACAGATGCTCCTTTAGCCCGTTTATCCTTAAAACCATCAGCATGAATAGAGACGAACATATCCGCATTCATCTTGCGGGCTCGTTGGGTACGGCTACGCAGACTAATATAATAATCACCATCCCGGGTCAGTTTTGGCTTAAAACCTCGCTCTTTTGCCAACAACGCTTTCAATTCACGAGCGATACCCAGCACTACCGTTTTCTCTTTAACCCGGCCCGGCCCGATAGCCCCGGGGTCTTCCCCACCATGTCCGGCATCTATAGCGATAATAATATCCCGTAAGGTCGCTGGATTATCTGCTGATGCGATCGCCGTCTTCTGCGGAACCTCTTCCGACACTTCACGATACAGATCAAGTACCAAACGATGACCATATTGATCGTTAGGCTTAAGCGCAAAGCTCTTTGGCTTAACCGTCTCTTTCAGATCAAGCACTACACGGAGATCTTTGCCGCCATTGCGTGAACCGGACCGCATTAACGAAACCGGACTCTTACTCAGATCAACGACCGACAGATCGGATAATAATTTCGCCCCGGACAGGTCCAGTACAATACGATCAGGCTTCTTAAGGGTAAACAGTTTATGTTGCACCGCCCCCGAAAGGTCAAACACCAGACGAGCATGATCAGGCGCAATCCAGACCCGCACATTATTCACGTCAGTTGCATAACAGCTCACCGCCACCAGCCAGAAACTCACCAGCACAGTAAAAAAACCTGAACGCCGTATTACTCTGCTTATCATCACGCGATTAAAACCTGTTCCCGTTACAACCCATAACCAGCCTGTACCATTATCTCTTTAATTATCAGACAGTTTTAACTTATCGGCCAATAGTCGGCCTTTTTCAGTCTGAGGCTGCCAATTTATTCGCCGCCCGAGTTGTTCAACCGATATATTCAATAAAAGATCCGCAACCGGCAAAACCCCCTCTCCCCTTTCAGGCCATTCAATCAGACAGATGCTCTGGTCGGTGAAGTAGTCGCGAATACCTAAGTACTCAAGCTCTTCCGGATCCCCCAGACGATAAAGATCAAAATGAAACACCGTCAACTCATCCAGCTCATAGGGTTCAACCAGTGTATAAGTGGGACTCTTAACAGAACCTTGATGGCCAAATCCCCGCAACACACCACGACTGAGAGTAGTTTTCCCCATCCCCAGATCACCATTGAGAAAAACAACTTCTCCCCCTTCAACGACCTGCGCTAACCGATGTCCGAAGGCAACCATAGCGGCTTCATCAGCAACAAAAATACTGTTTTCACTCTCTTGTGACACTCTGTCTGTCCTCACAACCCATTAACCAACAAACGCAATTGTGCCAACAGATCGGTCGCTTGCATACCTCGGGTACCTTTTTGTTCTGCATTTCTATCAGCAGCAGCCCCGTGCAACCAGGCGCCTAATCGAGCCGCATCCCCAGAAGACAATCCCTGAGCGATCAACGCACCAATAACGCCACTGAGCACATCTCCCATTCCCCCGCTGGCCATACCCGGGTTACCCGTCGGGTTTAAATGGATAGCATCCCCATCAAAACTCAGGCTTCCAGGCCCTTTCAATAGCGCAACACCGCCAAAAGCAGACTGCAAAGCAACCACCGCAGCAAATCTATCAGCCTGCACATCAGCCACCGAGCAGTCCAGTAAACGTGCCGCTTCACCTGGATGAGGTGTAACCACCCAGTTACCACCCTTTAACTGACCAAATACCCCCCTCTGGCCGAGTAAATTAAGCGCATCTGCATCCAACACCAAGGGTTTTTCACTCTTCAGAGCAGCCATCAGTAGTTGTTCGCCCCAGGCATGCTTACCCAGACCTGGCCCCACCACCAGCACATCCGCTCGTTGAATGTAACGGTCCAACTCAGCGCCTGAACGCACCCCAACCGCCATCGCTTCAGGGCAGCGGGTCAACAAAGGGGCCAAGTGAGCTGTTCGGGTCGCCACTGTTACCAACCCGGCACCACAGCGACCGGCGGCTTGAGCTGCCATAATGACAGCCCCACCCATCCCAGTATCTCCCCCCACAACCAGCACGTGACCACAGCTGCCTTTATGGGCTGTCTCTTCTCTGGGCGGCAGCAGATGGCTGACATCATCTGCTCCGGTAATAAACCCGGCCACCTCTACGGATTCATAGACATCATCGCTTACCCGTAAACTATCAAATAACAACTCACCCACATATTCAGGCCCCTGGTGAGTCAACAGCCCTCGCTTAACACCAATAAAGGTAACAGTCATATCCGCACGTACCGCGACTCCCATAACGGCACCGGTATCACTGCACAAACCCGAGGGAATATCTAAAGCGACCACCGGAGTATCTGTTCGATTTAGCTGATTAATGGCACGCTGAAAATCCCCTCTTACGGTCCCGGCAATACCAGTACCTAGCAACGCATCGATAACCAGCTCACCAACAAAGGGCTGTCCGGCATAATGCTGATAAGGTACCTGCTCCTCCAGCAACCAGTTCCAGGCTTGTAAAGCTTCACCGGTTAAGCCAGAGGAAAAATCCTCAGGACCAATACAGAGCAACTGCACCTGCATGCCCAGGCGCTGTGCCAAAACGGCAACAACAAACCCGTCACCGCCGTTATTACCACCGCCGCACAGCACTGTAACGCTACACGCCTCAGGCCAGCGATGTCGTAGCCGGTCAAAAGCAGCATGTCCCGCACGCTGCATCAGCTTAAATCCAGGCACGCCACTGTTAATCGCAGTTTGATCCAGCGCGCGTGTCTGTTCTGCTGTGTATAATGAGGCCGGCAATACAGAATGTGGCATAACATACTCTCTGGATACTTTTTCTAACTTCATTATATAGCGCCAATGACTCAATACGACCCCGAAACACTACAAAGCCTGGCGAACCAGATCAAAAGCGCCGCCATTTCACTTGGCTTTCAACAGTGCGGCATTACCGGCACCGATCTCAGTGCAGAAGCTGACGCACTAGAAAGCTGGCTGGACAAAGGCTACCAGGGAGAGATGAACTACCTGGAAAACAATATAGAAAAGAGAATAAACCCAGCCCTGCTCACAGAAGGCACCCAGAGAATTATCTGCGTGCGAATGAACTGCCTGCCCCCCAACACTGAAACTATCAGAATTCTCAAAAACCCGGACCAGGCCTACATCTCCCGCTATACCATGGGACGGGATTATCACAAGGTGATGCGAAAAAAGCTCAGTCAGTTGGGCAAAGCTATTGAGACCCTGACCGGCCCGTTTGGCTATCGCCCCTTTGTTGACAGCGCCCCGGTACTGGAACGCCCTCTCGCCCGTAACAGCGGACTGGGCTGGCAAGGCAAACACACACTCATACTCAACCGTGAAGCCGGTTCCTGGTTCCTGTTAGGCGAGCTGTTTGTTGATCTCCCGCTTCCCATCGACTCTCCCTATACTGAAGAGCATTGTGGGCAGTGTCAGGCGTGTATCGATATCTGTCCAACTCAGGCGATCGTCGCGCCTTATGAACTGGACGCTCGACGCTGTATTTCCTATTTGACGATCGAACTGAAAGGCGCCATTCCGGAGGAATTCAGACCCCTCATCGGCAACCGTATTTTCGGCTGCGATGACTGCCAGTTAATCTGCCCCTGGAACCGCTTTTCCCAGGCCAGCGATGAAGATGATTTCACTCCTCGTCATCAGCTGGATAAAGCGTCTCTACTCGAGTTACTGGCATGGGATGAGGCGACATTTCTTAAGCGAACCGAAGGCTCAGCCATTCGACGGACAGGATTCAGTGGATGGCAACGAAATATTGCCGTAGCACTAGGCAATAGTCGAGGCGGAGAAGCCGTCATTCAAGCACTGCAAAAGCTGGTAAACACTGACGATTTGTTAGTACGTGAGCACGCACTCTGGGCGCTGGACCAGCTAAACACTGAAACAGCAGTCAACAACACCCCTATTCTGGATCACCCCCGCGCAAAAAAACTGCCGGATTAGATCCAACCGAATACAGCACCGAATATAGTCGTCATAACAGAAAACTCCAATGACGATTATCTCTTAGCTTTTGATGTTGATAGGTAGATCCTGCGTGGGTTCGCTGAACAGATACCCCTGAGAAAAATCAATACCTAAGGATTCAACGACCTGTTGAACCGCTTCATTATGAACATACTCAGCCACCGTTTTAATACCGGCATTACGGGCAAAGAAAACGATCGCCCGGGTGATTTCATAGCTCTTACTGTCAGTATCTATATGCTTGATATATTTAGCATCGATTTTCACAATATCCACATGCAGCTCTACGATCCGCTCAAAGTTGGAATACTCCGTACCAAAGTCATCGATCGCCAGCTTATATCCCAACTGTTTTAATCGACTTAGCTGAGCAATATGGCTTTTCTTACCGGCCGCACTAACTCCCTCAAGGATCTCCAATACAATCTGCTGTGGCTCAACACTGTACTCAGCTATCTTATCGGTGAGAAAGTCTTCCAGATATTCCTGTAACAGATCATCCTCAGTAATATTGATAGAAAGCGTCAGCCCTGTTCCGGTAATTTTTGCCAACCCTTTATCAACAACAACCCGGGTAATCGTTGGTAACAGACCTGACAACCGGGCCACATTCAGAAAATGATAAGGAGTATAGAAAACACCCTCTACCTCTAGTCTCACCAGAGCTTCATAACTGACGATTTGCCCGGTAGCATTATCTCTGATCCCCTGAAAGAACGGCATTACCCGTCCCTGGTTCAGCGCATCATGCAACTTAGCGTTCCAGCTAATATACTGCCGACTCAATGCTTGATCAGGCTCATCCTGTGCAGCATCGTAGAGATGATATTGATTTTTCCCTCGTGCTTTAGCCTGACTCATCGCCTGAACTGCTTGCTCAAGCAAACCGGTCCGGCTAGTGGAGCCTCCCGCGGTGAACGTAATACTAAAACTTTGATTAGCGATCTGAATCGGATGACAAAACAGGTACTGCTTAAACGACTCTATTTGCAGTTGTAGCTCGGCCGGTTGACGGTAATAAAGCGCAAACTCATCCGCGTTTATCCGGTGTAATTCAGCGTCCGGAAACTGCTGCGTCAGTAACTCAGCAACTTTACAGAGAAACTGATCCCCGAATGCCGGGCCATAAGCGCTATTAATATAGCGGAAATTATCCAGATTCATTAACAACAGCGATTGCACAGCGATACAGTGATCCAGCTCCATCTTCAGCTTTGCCTGATTCGGCAGGGCCGTCAGCGAATCAAACTCAAGCGCTGTTATTAGCTGCTGCCGCTGCTCTTCCAACGCATCTTCCTGAGACTGTTTTGCCAGAACTATATTGACCATTGAAGCGCCTACATCCAACAGCCGGGTATGAAACCCTGAGGGGGAGCGGTTCTCAAATGATGATAAAGCAAATGAACCTATGACGTTGCCAGCATTATTACGGACAGGCATCGACCAGCAAGCACAAAGGTTAAAATCAACAGCCAGCTGCCTCAGATCTTCCCATCGTGGATCCGTATAGGTATCTCGAACAAACACCGGCTCATTTCGCATAACCGCATTACCACAAGAGCCACTACCCGGACCGGGAGCCAGCCCCGTCAAAGCATCGATTCCCTCCTGAGGTACACTCGGAGCAACCAATACATTCAACAACCCGGTCTGATCATCTCGCAACATTACCGTGGCCACTGAGTCGGGCAGCAGTTTTTCCGCCATCCGGCAAAGCGCCGACAACACCTCGAGGTAAGGCGTATTACTGGCCACCTGAGTAAAAATAGCCTGCTGGAAACGTAGAATTTGATCCAGTTCCTCGACAGACATCGCCAACACTTCATCAGACGGTGGCTGATGTTCCCTGAAATTTTCCATCCTGGTTGAATCGGTCATCTGCTTCTCGTGCCAACAACGCTTTAAGCTTATGGTTATACAACTCTCAATCTACGCGTGAATACTATCGATTCACAAGCTCTATTAATCAGTGTAGATGTAAAGACCGGATACATCTTCTGATTGTTAAAAATCCACCTCCCAGACTGAGAACATGGCGAACAATTATTCGCATCAGAGCTTAAAAAAGGTTTCCCGGTAGTGCGCCAGTTCATTAATTGAATCTTTGATATCGTCCAATGCTAAATGCGAGCCTTTCTTCACCACCCCATCCAATACCTCAGGCGCCCAACGCCTGGCCAGCTCTTTAATAGTACTGACATCGAGGTTGCGGTAATGGAAAAATGCTTCAAGTTCCGGCATATATTTCACCAGAAAGCGTCGATCCTGCCCAATTGAATTACCGCAGATAGGTGAAGCCCCTTTATCGACATAACCGGCAATGAAATCGATGGTATTCTGCTCAGCCTGACGTTCACTGATAACCGAGTCTTTTACATTCTGAGTCAAGCCGGACTGGCCATGCTGCTTCGTACACCACTCATCCATACTATCCAGTAGTTGATCCGATTGATGAATGACCAGATTAGGCCCCTCAGCAAGAATATTCAGTTGCGAATCTGTTACGATAGTGGCGATTTCAATTATCCGGTCTTGCTCCGGATCCAGGCCGGTCATCTCAAGATCGATCCAGATCAGATTACTCTGCCGTGACATAATGGTATTCCTTAGCGTCAGTACTATAAATTTGTTGCTGAATAGAATACCTTAGCAGGCTGTACAAATTCACCCCCATAGCAGATTTAGCTGATAAATGTCGAAACGAAAGCTTAACCGACGCCAGACCTGGCGCGTACAAAAAATTCAGGACGAGCGCGCCCAGCGAGCGGCCCGCAAAGACTCGAATATTGATCAGCAACTAGAAGGTGGTGACCTGGGGCCCGAGCAACATGGCCAGATCATCTCCCATTTTGGCCGTCAGGTTGATGTCGAAGCACTGGAGGGTGAAGCTGCGGGTCAGATTTTCCGCTGTCATATGCGCACCAACCTGGATGCATTGGTCACCGGCGATAATGTTATCTGGCGTGCAGGCGCTGAATACGGCGTGGTAGTCGCCACCCAACCACGTACAACTATTCTGCAACGCCCCAATAACCACGGCGAATTGAAACCGGTAGCCGCTAATATTGATCAGATCGTCATTACGATTGCGGTGGAGCCTCTGGCCCATTACAACCTGATAGACCGATACCTGGTAGCCGCGGAGCTGAGCGGCATCGAACCAATTCTTCTCGTAAATAAAACCGACCTGCTGAACAATGACAATCGTGCCCGCATAGAGACTATGATTGAGCTGTATCGCTCTATTGGTTATCAGGTCATGACCGTATCCTCAACAGACCAGCAGGGCCTGGCGCCACTCAGAGAGCAGCTTAATAGCCGAATCAGCGTATTTGTCGGCCAGTCCGGTGTTGGTAAGTCATCGTTGATTAACGCCTTATTACCAGGAATAGACCTCAAAGTGGGGGCTTTATCTGAAGCCACCCGTAAAGGAACCCACACCACCACAACCGCCCGACTTTTTCATTTTCCAGAAGGCGGCGATCTCATCGACTCTCCCGGAATACGCGAGTTTGGCCTCTGGCACATCAATGAACATAACCTGCTTGACGGGTTTCGCGAATTCGCCCCTTTTCTCGGTTACTGTAAATTCAGGGACTGCAACCATGAACAGGAACCCGGCTGCGCTATCAAAACAGCTATAGAAGAGGGTAATATCAGCGAACAACGGGTACATAGTTATAAACATATCCTGAATTCATTGAATCAGGATTGATACAGACGCAGGCAATCAGGGCTGATGAGCGAACAACAAAACCCTCAAAATGCTGAACAATGGTGTCGTTTCCTAAGTGATAAACGACCACCAATCAGGCTCAGCATTATCAGGCGATTAGAAAAAAAACTGAACGATCAAAACTGCTCAGTTGTCGATATAGGTCGTTTGATAAAAGCCGACCCCTTGCTCAGCTTTCATGCGGTATTAGCCGCCAGTAAGCTTCATGATGAAAAACAATCTGAAGTCACCAGCATTGATCACGCCATCGGCTCGCTTGGCCTGCAAAAAATCACACAGTTAGTCAAAAATTTACCCAGCATTCGGCTCAACCCCGCCAGCACAGCCCAAAAAATGTATTTTCGTGTTGTCGCCAACAGTCATCACGCGGCTGTCCAGATACGCAGCTGGCTCCATCAGGCCCGGGGAGGCATGTTCGCAGAAGAGAGCTATCAGGCTGCGTTATTCTACGATATAGGTCACTGGCTACTTTGGCTTGAAGCCCCTTATCACATGTCCAGAATTCAGATTTTAATTCGGGATAAAGGTATCGCGCCTGATCTTGCAGAGACACAGATACTCGGCTGTCCTGTTGAGGCAATATCAAAACAACTGTTAAATCTATGGCCATTATCACAGCTGGCCAGGACAACTCTGGAGCAAGATTTCACCCTCAACCGACAGATGATCACTCAACTGCACCAGAGGGCCTTAGGCGATCCGCGTTTACATGGCGATGACTTGCGCCAGTTAAACCACCTGACTCAGCAGAAATTTTTCCCGGTAAAGCTGAGCGTCTGGCTCGCCCATACCACCTCTTATGACTGGTGTAGCGAAGCGTCCCTGAAGATCACTGATATTATTAATGATTATCTACGTTCAGAACTGAATCAAACTCAGGCGCTATTACACAAAAACTGCGCACTGGCGGCACAAAGCTACCACGTCCCGGGCACACTATCTCCCGCCGCTGATATGTTAATGCTGCCATCTGACCTTCAGATGACCTACCGTTTAACCAACGCCGATAACAAACTATTTGGCGAACAATCTGCTAATCCAAGCCTGCAGGTTAAAAACGAAAAAAGCCAGAAAGCCAGTGCTACGGCCAACAGCACTGTTTATCAGAAAAGTAAAAATAAACCTGAAAGCGATAATGCACTCACCGATGAAAACCGCTCTGAAGTAACCGAGAAAAGTGAAACACCGCCCACAATAGCAGAGCCAAAACCAGAATTTGATTTCCTGAATCAAGATATCTACGAGATGTACGCCGAGCGCTTTATTAAACGAGCAGACCACTACACTCAGGGAACCCAGGTACTGGACGATCTACTCCGCGGGCTTACCGAAGGCCTTGGTCTTAAACGCCTTGCCCTGAATATTATTCCACCAAAAAGCGACACTATTAAAGTAGTTAAAGGCGTCGGCTTTGAAGATGGACACCCATTACTGCTTTCAAGTCACCCACTAGCCTCTAATAGCCTGTTCTTCCGTTTGTATGATAAACAGGGCTGTATACTGGTCACCAAAGAGAACAGGCAACGCATAAAGGCAATGCTACCCGGCACCTACAGCCGTTATCTCAGTGATCAAAACTACCTGATCATGTCGATATTTGCGGGCAGTAAACCTATTGCTATTCTTTACGCCGATCGGGAAGGCCAACAGGATGGCGTCCAGAATTTTCATCAGGAAAAATTTAAATATCTCAGCACGGCCGCCGGGCTGTGCCTGAAAGAAGTATACAAAACACGAGCTGGAGCCCGTAAATGAGCCTGCCACTGGTGATATCACCGTTACAACTTTCCACCGCCCAAGCCCATAGTAAAATATTGGTCATCGACCTCTCTTCCCGGGAAAATTATCTACAGGGACATATCCCCGGGGCCATCCATATGGATCCTGCCAGGCTCCTACGCGGCAGCGGAGATATTGCTAATAAGATTCCGCAACCTGAACAGATCAGCAGCTTATTCGGAGAACTGGGGCTTACCGCCGACCAGCAGGTCGTTGTCTACGATGATCAGATGGGCCCCTGGGCTGGCCGCATGATCTGGACTCTCCATAGCGTTGGCCACCGTAACTGCTCGTTTCTTAACGGCCACCTGCCTGCCTGGATCAACGCCGGTTTCGTTATAGAATCAACCGAAAATAAAGCGATCCCCAGCCACTACCCTGTCACTTCAGAGCCCGGTTATTTAGCCGATATTGCCTACATCACTGATCATCTCAGAGATACAAACCATATCGTGCTCGACGTTCGCTCAGCGGCGGAGTTCAGCGGTGAAAAAGTGATCAATGCTAAACGCGGCGGACATATTCCCGGGGCTGTTAACTATGAATGGACCCGTGCGTTAGTCTCTACTGACTATCCTGAGCTGCGCCCTGCTGAAGATATTCGGGCGGAGCTAGCCGCACTCGGCGTAACCCCGGATAAAACGGTAATCACCCATTGCCAGACCCATCGTCGTTCAGGGTTGAGCTATCTGTTTACAAAACACCTTGGGTTCGACAAGGTACGCTGCTACGATGGCTCCTGGTTTGAATGGGGTAACCGGGAAGACACACCGGTTGAGCCCTGACCTTATACCCAAACACCACGATCGATCGGAACAACTTTCGGAAAACTGACTGTGAAAGACTCTCTGTTTATTCTGCTGCAACACCTGTTGCCGCAACACTTGCTCTCCCGCGCCGTAGGCTACCTTGCAGAAAGCCGCTGCAACTGGATCAAACGCCCTTTCATTAAGCTATTTGCCAAACAATACAGGGTAAATATGTCGGAAGCGGTCGTCGAAGATCTGGAACAATTTGAAAACTTTAATGCCTTTTTTACCCGGGCATTAAAGCCAGGCATGCGTCCCCTTGATGAAGCCTCTGTCGTATCACCTGCTGATGGTGCCATTAGCCAGATCGGCCCTATAGACTACGGCCGCATACTTCAGGCAAAAGGTCGCGGCTACGGTCTGAGTACACTCTTAGGTGGCCACGCAGACCTGGCTGAGCCCTTTATCAATGGTCGTTTCGCTACCATCTATCTTTCGCCAAGTGATTATCACCGTGTACATATGCCGATTACCGGTACACTCAGAGAAAGCATTTACGTCCCTGGCGATCTATACTCAGTCAACCAAACCACAGCAGAAGGTGTCGATAACCTGTTTGCCCGAAATGAACGCCTGATTGCTATCTTTGATACGGAACGGGGGCCCATGGCGATGGTATTAGTCGGTGCGATGATCGTGGCGGGTATCGAAACCGTCTGGGGTGGACAGGTTGCACCACCACAAAAGAATAGCTGGCGTGTTGATCACCAGACTCCCTCTGAGCCCGTTACACTTCAAAAAGGTGAAGAGATGGGCCGGTTCAAACTGGGTTCCACAGTCGTTTTACTGCTTGGTAAAGACGCCATTGAGTGGACTGAGTCGCTAAAAGCTGAAGATACAGTTCGCTTAGGACAAGCTATCAGCCAAGACTAACTCGTCTTACAAAAAGGTTGAGAGCATCATATAAGGCACCTACAGGTTTGTAGGCACTTACATACATTTATTTCAGGTTTTATTATGAGCTGGTTAGACACACTTAATACACTGGGAGTACAGGTTGATGAACGGGGTCATTGTCAGGTTTCTAAGCCGACAGGTGCTTCCTCTTCGACAACCATAACCCCTCTGACTCATCTGGGTCTGTTTGACGTTGTCGGCCCCGATGCTGAAAAATTTCTTCAAGGTCAACTATCCTGCGATATCGCCCAGGTCAGTGCAGGCAGAAGCTTACTCGGCGCTCACTGCAACATCAAAGGCAGTATGATTAGTCTGAGCCGTTTAATGCCTGCAGAAGGCGGTTTTTGGTTACGTACCGAACGTCAGATACTGGACGCGGCGATGGCCAACCTGAAAAAGTATATGATTTTCTCTAAAGCCGAAACTCAGGATCGTTCTGATACGATTGTTGGTTTAGGTATAGCCGGAGAGCAAGCTTCTGAGCTATTGCAAGCAGCTGGCTTCAACGTACCAAGAGAAACCGAAGCCTTCAGCTTAAGTGAAAGTAGTGTTCTGATTAAAACGCCCGGTGACAGATTTGAACTTTGGCTACCCCTGGAAAAAGCGACAGCACTGCTACCCGAACTACAGAAAAGTGCGACTTTATCCGACACTAACCTCTGGCTGTCTGAAGAGATCCGTTATGGCATCCCTTCTCTAAGCAGTGACACATTAGAAACCTTTATACCCCAGATGGTTAATCTGCAGACATTTGACGGTGTAAGCTTTACTAAAGGCTGCTATACCGGTCAGGAAGTCGTTACCCGTTTACAGCATCGGGGGAAGCTTAACCGACCCATGTACCGCTTACGTTTCAACGCCGACAGCGCTCCTGCCGCCGGGACTAAAATTAACTCAGCAGATCGTGCTGGCGTCGGCACTCTGGTCAGCGCAGCCATGGATCCGGATCTGAATAACAGCGGTGAATTACTGGCCGTGATGCTGAAAACGAGCTTTGATGACGCAACAGCAACCCTAACACTTGAAGGCAGCGACCAGCCATTACAACGCCTGGACCTGCCCTACGAACTGGATGCTGAACTGTTTGAACGGAAGACGATGTAGTTGCAGATGAATAACTACTTATAATTTGATCACCCTTACATTTTACCTCGGGACCAGACAAGATGCCTAAAGCCAGTGAAATAAAAAGAAATGCCGCAGTCGATATTAACGGTGAAGCCTATATTATTCGCGATATAGAGCGTTCAGTACCACAGGGCCGTGCCGGTGGAAGCCTCTATCGTATGCGTATGTACAATGTGTCTACCAACCATAAAATTGATGAAACCTTTAAAGACTCAGATATATTAAATCTGGCAGACCTGATTCGCCGCGCGGTCACTTTCTCATACTCCGATGGTGATGAGTATGTCTTTATGGACAGTGAAGATTACAGTTCGTATAGCCTGAACAAAGAGTCTATCGAGGATGAACTGCAGTTCGTAACCGATGATTCCCAGGGTCTGCATGTCGTGATTGTTAACGACGCACCCGTTGCTCTGGATCTGCCCGGAGTTGTTGAACTTGAGATCATCGAAACGGACCCATCGATCAAAGGTGGCTCAGCTACCGCCCGGACTAAACCAGCAAAACTATCCACAGGACTAATGATTCAAGTACCTGAGCACATATCCACCGGTGACCGAGTCAAAGTCAATGTAGAAGACCGTAAGTTTACCGGCCGCGCTTAAAGGTCGAAAACATAACGTAAAAAACCGCCTCTATGGCGGTTTTTTTATCTTTAGTCACCATTAACAATGGTGATAACTCTCTGCTAAATTTCCCTTTCCAGCAACTCGAAAAGTCTCACCAGAACAGTAGTGAAAGAGCGTTTTAGCTACTTTCCAATGTACGTCGCAGGCGTAACCCCGGGCCTATCTGTTCCTCAGGCTGATCAGTCTGCAAAACCACCAACTCTCCATCTACAAAGTCCTGCTCCATTCCCAGCATAATAGCGGAGCCATTATCCAGCTGCAGCACCAACAGCGCGTCGTAATTAAGTGATTCTGAGGGGATATCAAGATCGGAGGCAACGATATCGATCAACTCACGCTGTTCATAAATATCAATAGACTCCAACCGGGCGGCTACTGGCAAACTGATCCAGCTGCAATGATCAGGACGGGGAACAATCGCCTCAACCTCCTGCACCGCCAGACTGCCCACAGTAAATCCATCTTTAAACTGATGGCGAGCAACACTGATTTCGATCCACTGTTCGTCCCCCAGACGAAAACGTAGCCAGCAGGCACGATTCATATCTTGTCCCAGACAGGTGTGCAGGCCACCCGCCCAAATCTCATCCAGCCGCAGCTCAAATAGCTGTGAAAGGGCTGATTGAGCCTCTGAATCCAGATGAAAGACCTTCAAACGAACCGTATCGGGCATAAAGCGTCTCCTTTCAGTCGACAGAGCGGAAAGCTTCGCTTTCCTTGCAAGACGTGGCTAGTGGCTAGTGGCTAGTGGCTAGTGGCTAGAAAAAGCGTATCACAATCATCACCTTACCAGACGAGTTCTTTTAAAGCTCTTGATCTTTCTGGCCACTAGCAGGCGCGCCGCTCTAGCGAGCGACGCAGTTGCGTCTAGCTACTAACCTATCTCAGGAAGCTGCCAATCAACTGGGCTACGTCCATTAGCCGAAAGATAAGCATTCGCCTGACTAAAGTGCTGACAGCCAAAGAAGCCCCGATAAGCAGCCAGGGGAGAGGGATGCGCAGACTCAAGAATAAGGTGTCGTTGAAGATCTATCTTTGCGCCTTTCTTCTGGGCATAACTACCCCAGAGCATAAAAACAACATTCTCACATTGCTCATTTACGGTCGCTATAATCCGATCAGTGAACTGCTCCCAGCCTTTCTTTTGGTGCGAGCCAGCTTTAGAGTTTTCTACCGTCAACACAGCATTGAGCAGTAAGACGCCCTGCTGCGCCCAGTTTTCAAGACAACCATGGGAGGCCCGGGGAATCCCCATATCTGTTTCCAGCTCTTTGTAGATATTTACCAGCGAAGGGGGTGTTTTGATGCCTGGGCGCACAGAAAAACTCAATCCATGGGCCTGATCAGGCTGATGGTAAGGGTCCTGACCGATAATGACCACCCGGACTTGCTCCAGAGGGGTCGCTTCAAGGGCGTGAAACCAATGCTTAGCATCGGGATAGATTACTTTTCCCGCTAGCTGCTCCTGTTGCAAAAACGCTTGTAGCGTCTGCATATAGGGCGCATCGAACTCAGGGGCCAGCCAGGATTGCCAGCCAGGGGCATTTTCCAGCACCATTCGTGCTTCCTTATACTATCAATTGTTTATATTAATTATCGCCACAGTCTCTGATCTTAGGCTCACTCATCCCCATCCACACTTCCCGGGTGAACGTCTTGCCATAGATAACTGAGTAATAACGAATTTTACCCGGCGCATGAGAAATGATGCCGGAGATCAGAATAACCAGAATATAGATCCAGGCCTGAGGCTGAGCAAACCAATAAATCCCGGCCGCCAGTAGTAATAATTTGAACAACACCAACTGACCCCGCAACTGGTAGAGCCAGATAGTATCAACATAGAGCTCTTTGGCCACCATTAATACACCACTGCCCACGCCCACAATCAGGTAGGGAAACCATACCGATTGCGGCTGGTTAAACAGATAGGCTCCAGCCAGCCCGGCAATACCCACCAGATGCAAAGAGCGCAAGGCAATACTGATCCAGCGTTTTCCGGGTAGATGTCGCTTTTGCTGCGGTATTAACCAACTCATAAAGGCTTTCCTAAAGACAAAAAGGGCCACCCGAAGGCAGCCCTTATAGATTAACCTGTTCTCTTCAACGGTGCATCAGACCCTTGGGCGCATCGCCGGGAAGAGAATAACGTCACGGATCGAAGGCGAATCAGTAAACAGCATGACCAGACGATCAATACCGATACCTTCACCTGCTGTCGGAGGCAAACCATATTCTAATGCGTTAATGTAATCCGCATCGTAATGCATCGCTTCATCATCACCCGCATCTTTCTCAGCAACCTGAGCCTGGAAACGTTCCGCCTGATCTTCGGAGTCATTCAACTCGGAGAAACCGTTGGCCAGCTCGCGACCGGCAACGAAAAACTCGAAACGGTCCGTCACAAAAGGATTCGCATCGCTACGGCGGGCCAACGGTGACACCTCTGTTGGATACTCAGTAATGAACGTCGGCTGATGCAAACGATGTTCAACCGTCTTCTCGAAGATCTCAATCTGAACTTTGCCCAGACCCCAACCGTCTTTTACGTCGATATCCATTCGCTCTGCGATCTGGCGTGCAGCGTGTTCATCCGCCAGCGCTTCCGCTGTGATATCGTCGTTATAGTGCAAAATAGAGTCAAATACGCTGAGACGGGTAAAAGGCTTCTCAAGATCGTATTCAAAAGATTCCAGCACTTCGCCATCATCATTTCGGACCGTATTGACGATAGTGGTCGTACCCAGTACATCCTGCGCAACGGTGCGAAGCATATCTTCGGTCAGGTCCATCAGATCCTTGTAATCGGCATAGGCCTGATAGAACTCAATCATGGTAAATTCTGGATTATGACGCGTAGAGAGACCTTCGTTACGGAAACTACGGTTAATCTCGAATACACGATCAAAGCCACCCACAACCAGCCGCTTCAGATACAGCTCAGGGGCTATACGCAGAAACATATCCCGGTCCAGGGCATTGTGATGAGTAATAAATGGGCGTGCGGTCGCACCACCTGGAATCACTTGCAGCATCGGTGTTTCAACTTCCATGAAACGACGATCCGACAGATAGCTACGGATACCCGATACTATCTTTGAACGGGTTTCAAACACTTTACGCGAGTGTTCATTGGTAATCAGATCAACATAGCGCTGACGGTAGCGGATCTCTGTGTCCTGCAGGCCTTTGTGCTTATCCGGTAGTGGACGCAGGTTTTTGGTCAGCAGCTCATACTCACCCAGATCAACATACAGATCGCCCTTACCAGACTTATGCAGAATACCGGTTACACCGATAATGTCGCCCAAATCCAGTGACTTAGCAAAAGGACGAGCTTCTTTATTCACATAAAACTGAATCCGGCCAGACATGTCCTGGACAACACCAAAGGCACCCCGGTTAAGCATCACACGACCAGCAATGCTTACAGTGATACCAGCTTCCGCTAACTCTTCCTTGGTTTTATCGCCATACTGATCCTGCAGATCCTGAGCATAGCTATCACGACGGAATTTGTTTGGAAAAGCATTACCCGCTTCACGCAGCCCGTTAAGTTTTTCACGACGCTCCGCAATATGGCGGTTTTCATCTTGCTGCTGAGTGTTATCAGACATATTCTGTGGAACCTTTAATGGTTAAATCTTTAATTCTAGAAATCACCTAGTGGCAATTTCTTCATATGTTCTAAATCTGTTAAGCGTTACGAGCGAAGATAGAACAAGGCAAAAGTTGATGAAGAAGCGGAGCTTAGTTTACTAAGTGAGCATTCTGAACCAACTTTTAACGCCGTAATATCGAGCGCAGTAGCTTAAAGACCGGCTTTAAGACTGGCTTCAATAAACTGATCCAGATCGCCATCCAACACCTTATCGCAGTTACTGCTCTGCACGCCGGTACGCAGATCTTTAATCCGTTGATCATCCAATACATAGGAGCGAATCTGGCTGCCCCAGCCGATATCCGCTTTATTATCTTCCTGTTCCTGCGCCGCTTCTGAACGCTTCAACATCTCCAGCTCATATAGCTTCGCCCGCAGCTGTTTCATACAGGTATCTTTGTTCTGATGCTGAGAGCGCTGACTCTGACTCTGTACTACAACGCCGGAAGGTTCATGGGTAATACGTACCGCTGACTCAGTCCGGTTAACGTGCTGTCCACCAGCACCGGAGGCGCGGTATACATCAACTCGCAGATCCGCTGGATTAATATCTATCTCAATATTGTCATCGATCTCTGGGGAGACAAACACCGAAGAGAAAGAGGTATGACGGCGACCGCCGGAATCAAACGGGGATTTACGTACCAGGCGATGCACACCGGTTTCGGTGCGCAACCAGCCAAATGCATACTCACCCTGAAAACTAATCGTCGCTGACTTAATGCCCGCCACATCGCCCGCGGAACATTCCAGCAGCTCAGTTTTAAAGCCTTTATCTTCGCCCCAACGCAGGTACATACGTAACATCATTTCAGCCCAATCCTGGGCTTCAGTACCACCGGAACCGGACTGAATATCCAGGAAGGCATTATTACCATCAGCTTCACCGGAGAACATACGCCGGAATTCCAACTGATTCAGAAGCTCTTCAAGTCCCCCGACTTCAGTGCGAACTTCCTCTACGGTGTCTTCATCATCCTCTTCAACCGCCATATCCAGCAGGTCACGAGCATCAGTAACGCCTGATGTCAGATCATCGATGGTTTTCACCACCCCTTCCAGCATCGCACGCTCTTTACCCAACGCCTGGGCACGTTCTGGCTCATTCCAGACAGCCGGATCCTCAAGCTCACGGGTGACCTCTTCCAGACGCTCTTGCTTCTCCGGGTATTCCAGATAGGCACGCAAAGTTTCGGTGCGGTCGGTGATATCTTTAAGGCTATTGGTGATCGGATTGATTTCCATCGTGTCGCTTAACTCTCTGCTTCTGTGTACCAGTTAAATGATGAATCAATAAATTAATGAACCGGTAAAGAAAAATGGGCGTTTAAAAAAGCAGCACATTTTACCCGATTCACCTGCCTCTGTGTATCAAAAGCACTGAAAAAACTCGACTTTCACCCCCTTTATCAGCAAGAATTAGAACTCACGAAGGGAACCGCGAGCTAACTGGCATAAAATGTATCCTCTGCTGATCCTCTGTTGCTCATCTCTGGCATTACTGTCCACGCCAGCTCTCGCTGCTGTTGAAAGCAGCAGTTCATACACCGGAACCTTTATCGGCATCACCTGTATTGCCATCTTTCTGATCAGTTATCTGTTTGTGCTGGGCGAAGAGTTTTTCCATCTGCGTAAGTCCAAACCGATGATCATCGCCGCTGGCCTGATCTGGCTATTGGTCGGACTGGCATTTAGCCTTGATGGCGATACAGTTAGTGCTGCTCAGGCGTTTCGCCACAACCTGCTGGACTATGCCGAACTTTTTTTCTTCTTGCTGGCAGCAATGTCTTTTATAACCACCCTTGAAGAACGCCTGGTCTTTGCGGCCTTAAGAGCCTGGCTCATCGCCCGCCAGCTCACCCTGATCCAGATATACTGGACCACCGGATTGATGGCTTTTTTTCTCTCACCGATCGCCGATAACTTATCCACCGCACTGCTAATGGGCGCCGTGGTGATGGCCGTCGGCCATAATAACGTCAAATTTGTTACCGTCGGCTGTATCAACGTCGTTGTCGCCGCCAATGCTGGCGGAGCCTTTAGTCCCTTCGGGGATATAACCACGCTGATGGTCTGGCAAAAAGGAATGATCAGCTTTAGTGGTTTCTTCAGCCTCTTTATTCCGTCTCTGATTAACTGGTTAGTACCGGCCTGTCTGATGTGCCTGACCGTTGAACGAATTAAACCCCTGCCGGACAGACGAGGCCAGAAACGTCAAATGAAGCCCGGCGCCGTGCCCATCCTGATTCTTTTTCTATCGACTATTTTGCTGGCAATCAGCAGCCACGCCTTACTGCATATGCCGCCAGTACTGGGCATGATGACCGGACTGGGGGTTCTCAAGTTGTATGGCTATTATCTGAGTCAGTTTGAAGCCGGAATTCGCGATACTGGTCATATCCATAATCACCATTCAGAAAATCTGACCGACATCAGCAAGATGAAAGGCGATCATACCGACGTCATCCGCCGATTCGACATCTTCAAAGTAGTGGAACGCTCTTCCTGGGATACGTTGATGTTCTTTTACGGCATCGTCATGGCAGTAGGCGGGCTAGCAACGCTGGGCTATCTGACGCTGCTATCCGATCTAGTTTACAACAACCTGGGGCCTACGCTGTCTAACAGCCTGATCGGCTTACTCTCTGCGCTGATCGATAATATCCCGGTAATGTTCGCTGTCTTAACGATGCAACCGGATATGTCAGGCAATCAGTGGCTGTTAATCACTTTAACAGCGGGAGTTGGTGGGTCGTTACTCTCTATTGGTTCGGCGGCGGGAATCGCTCTGATGGGACAAGCACAGGGAGTTTATACTTTTTACAGCCATCTTAAATGGAGCTGGGCAATAGGGCTGGGATACATTCTCAGCATCGCAGCCCACCTGTGGATCAACGGTAGCTAGTAATGTCTCAGATGCCGAACGCCGACAATACCTGAGGCACCCAACGCTCTACCCGCTCAGCCGTCAGATCACTCTGACTATCCTCATCCAGCGCCAGCCCTACAAACTGGCTCTGATCCTCAACAAGTGCTTTCGACCCTTCAAAACGATAACCTTCCACGGGCCAGTAGCCGGTGAGTACCGCGCCACGGCTCACTAACTTATCATGCAAAGCGCCCATGGCATCAAGGAACCACTCGCCATAGCCCACCTGGTCACCCAGACCAAACAAAGCACAATTAACACCACTGAAATCAATATCATCCAGCTCGGCCCAGACATCGGACCAATCTTCCTGCAACTCACCATAATCCCAGGTAGGCATACCCAAAATCAGATAACGGTAGTCAGATATTGTGTCTAATCCGTCGTTGGCAAGCTCTCGCAGCTCAACCCGATCCATACCTATTCGGGTAGCAATCAATTCGGCACAACTCTCGGTATTACCAGTCGTGGAACCGTAAAAAAGGCCTATTTCCTTACTCATCAAAACTCACTTAGTAGTTAAACCAGACCTGCATCTACGTTTTAGGCGCAAAAGCATCGAAAGCATCACTCGCCAGCTGCTCAACTGATTCGCAGGCGCTGTTCAATGCTTTCATATTATTATCATTTGCTTCTTTCAAAGAGCTTTCCAGCTGTTTAGCGTAATCCTGTTGAAGCTTAATCAGCTCTTCAGGCGAATTACAGCCTTGCATCTGACGGGTCTGCGCCACCGTCGCGTCTATGCAGGCCTTAGTACAAGCCATCTGCTGACGTGTTAGCTCTTCCAGCATTTTAGTTTGAATATTTACCAGTTCTTTAAACGGCCCCATAGACTGGTCCAGGGCTTTAGACATATCTTGAAACATACATACACCTTAATTACCGATACAGATAACAGAATACTCAACGATGAATTTGATCTGTCTTGGCTATAGTTTACGATGAATAGCTATCAGGCCACAAACAGGGAGCGCCCAAAATGCGACTTTTACATACAATGCTTAGAGTCACAGACCTTCAAAAATCGATATCGTTCTATACTGAAATTCTGCAAATGAAACTATTACGCCGCAAAGATTTTCCAGACGGTAAGTTCACTCTCGCCTTTCTTGGTTACGGCCCCGAGCACGAGACTACCGCACTGGAGCTTACCCATAACTGGGAGACAAGCAGTTACGAAATGGGTAACGCCTACGGCCATATCGCCATCGAAGTTGAGGATGTCTACGATGCCTGTGAAAAAATCAAAGCGCAGGGCGGTCAGATCGTTCGTGAACCAGGTCCAATGCTCCACGGCTCAACCATTCTGGCATTTGCCCGCGATCCGGATGGCTATATGATCGAGCTGCTGGGAAGTTAAATCCCCTTGAGCATACTCGCAACTTCCTAACCAAAACCCTGTTTTTTTCAGGTTGATCATGTAGAATACGCCCAACATTAGATCCTGCTAATTAAGCAATTAACTGATCTGCGCCAAGAGTCCCGGTCAAAAACTTCTGTTTTGTCCCTATCAAGACAGCCAAGCAGGCCGCTATAATAGGCGCCAATTTTTTATATACAACTATACGGGCCCATCACGATGAGTAAGAAACTACTACTGGCCGCCACCGGTCTGCTACTGACTCTCAACACAGCCTCTGCATTTTCCGCTAGCTTGGCAAAAGGCCTTAAAGCCTTTGAAGCACAGGATTACAGCACTGCGATGTCTGAGTTGGAGCCGCTAATCGGGGAAAACAATCTAGATGCCATGAACATGGTGGGTCAGATGTACGAATTCGGCTGGGGCGTTGACGCTGATGAAGCAAAGGCCGTCAAATTTTACAATCGCTGTGGTGATCAGGGCCATCTGGGATGTGTTAATAGTCGCCGGGCTTACAAAGATAAAGCCTATCGAGTTGAACTTAAGACCGTTGAGCCTGCTGCTGATTCCGGTGATGCTCTCGCACAAAACCGTTTAGGCGAGATGTATGAGTTTGGTTATGGCGTGAGCCGCGATACCTCTGCAGCACTGAACTGGTATTCAATGGCAGCAAAGCAAGGCCTGGTAGAGGCTGAACATAATCTGGGACGGGCCTATAACTTTGGCTCAGGTGTCGCACAAGATTTCGCTCAAGCTGAGCAGTGGTACCGTAAAGCCGCTGAAAAAGGGTATATGGATGCCATGTTCTTCCTGGGCGCAATGTACTCCAACAATCACGGTTCTGATGCGGGACAACAGACTAACATCACCGCGTACGCATGGCTGCAAAACGCACTGGAGCTGGGCAATCCAACCGCCAGCGCTATTCAGTCAAGAATCGTTATGAAACTGTCGGATACTGAGCTGGAACAAGCGAAGCTACTGGCAACAGAGTACAAGAGCAAATATGTAACTCCGTTCAAATAAAGATTGTCACCGTATAGAAAACCGGGCCAGTGTCCGGTTTTTTTATACCTGTGTCTAACTCCATTTCTCTTCCGAAGAGTGCTATAGTGGCCAACTTTTAACCAGCTGTCTGCCCGATACCCCCATGAATCAAATTGAAACCCTGCCGCTCACTGCGCGCTTTAACCGGCTTCGCAGCCTTTCGCTGGCTCTGCTGTTACTGATTACAGGATCCCTGTATCTACTCCGGGAATATGACAGCCACCAGGCGACACTGCTAATCCTGGGCGCAGCCCTCGGTCTCTCTCTGTTTCATGCCTCTTTCGGATTTACCTCTGCCTGGCGGAACCTAATCGTTAATCGCCGGGGACGAGGGCTTCGTGCTCAGATGCTCATGCTGGGGGTTGCTGTCTGCCTGTTCTTCCCAGTACTTTCCAGCGGTACGCTGCTGGGAGATGACGTTGCAGGTTACACTCGCCCGCTTGGCTGGTCTGTTATTTTCGGGGCTTTCATTTTCGGTATCGGCATGCAGTTAGGCAACGGTTGTGCATCAGGCAACCTCTATCATGTAGGTGGTGGTCAGATTAGAGCCATTCCCAGCATGGTTGGCTTTATGATTGGAGGCTTGTGGGCCAGTGCCGATTATGAGTGGTGGACCACCCTACCTCAGTTTGCACCGGTCGCGATCATTGAGTCACTGGGCACCGGATTGGCTATTGCGGTAAACCTGGCCCTTTTTGCGCTCATTGCCAGCCTCTCTTTCTGGCTGGAAAAGCGTTACCACGGTGATATTGAACAGGATCTTCGCCAACACAACTTCAATCTGAAAATGCTACTACAGGGGCCCTGGCCTTTTATCTGGGGCGGCGTGGTACTGGCATTGCTTAACTTTGCCGTACTCGCTGAAACCGGACGACCCTGGTCCGTTGCAGTCGCCTACCCCCTCTGGGGTGCAAAAGCCTACCTGTGGCTGGAAGAAACCTTTGCCATCGGGCTGGAGTTAGAATTAGATTTCTGGGCATACTGGCTGCAGCCAGGACGCGAAGAAGCCTTGATGGAGCCTTTACTGAGCGATACCGTCTCAGTCATGAACATCGGCATTATTCTGGGAGCTTTTCTGGCCGCTACGCTGGCCGGAAAATTCAGCTGGCAATGGCAGATCCCGAGCATTCATTGGTTTGCAGCCATACTGGGCGGAGTAATGCTGGGCTACGGTGCAACAATCTCTTTTGGCTGTAACATCGGTGCCTATTTTGGTGGTATAGTCTCCGGCAGTTTGCATGGCTGGCTATGGTTGATAGCCGCCTTTGCCGGTAGCCTGCTGGGAACCCGGCTACGCCTCTTGTTCCGCCTGCCAAACTAGAGCCATGCACCGGCATCGCCCGGTGTTGATTTGAAGCCTGAGACAGAAATTAACACGATGAATAGAGTTTTTCCGGAATGTGAAGCTGAAGTGCAACAAGCCAGTCTGCTACGTCGCTTTGCAGCGATGATCTATGACGCATTTCTGGTTGCAGCCATCTGGATGTGTACCGGTTTTGCTGCCGTCGGCCTGAATAACGGAAATGTTGTTGAAGGCCCGCTATTTCAATCTGTGCTATTTCTACTGACCTTCGCCTTCTTCGCCTACTTCTGGGTGCGCCTGGGACAGACGCTGGGGATGCAAGCCTGGAAACTCAGAGTACAGACCATAGATGGCAAACATATCAGCCTGCGTCAGGCTCTTATCCGCTTCATGACCGCCATCCTATCATTCGCCTGCTTCGGCCTGGGCTTCTTCTGGATGCTCTTTTCAGCTAACAAAGCCACCTGGCATGACAGCTTTTCCGAAACGCAGATTGTTTTGTTAAACAAGAAAAGTAAATAAAGAATACCTACGTGCCCTACTGATAGTAGCGAGACGTGCTTCGCACTTGCGAGACGCTCCTACGTCGCTAGCCAGGAGCTAAAAAAAGCAAAGACCAGAAGAAGAATATCAATATCACGGATATACCGCAGCCCAAATGCTTTTCCTGGCAAGCAACGAAGTTGCGTCTAACCACCAGCAAATGCGGAGCACGTCTAGCCACTCTCGCGCTTTTTGCGAGCTACCCCGCCCGTTTAATAAGCCATCCGCCCAACAGCATGCAGATCAAAATCGGCACCAGTGCAGACCAGACCGGGGCTACTTGATAGAGCGAACTCAGTGGGGCCAGGATATCCTGACTGATTTTAAACACCATACCCACGACCACACCCGTGATAATCCGCTGGCCGGTAGAAACGCTGCGCAGTGAGCCGAAGATAAAAGAAACAGCGACCAGAACTAAGCCGATAATGGCAAGAGGCTGAAACGCTTTGCGCCAGAAACTTTGCATGAAGCGATCATTATCCAACTCCTGTTCTTCCAGATACTGGCTGTAGTTGTACAGCTCACTGGTCGACATCTCTTTTGGCTTAACCATCAGCACTTTCAAGCGCTGGGGATTAAGTTCTATCTCCCAGGCCTGAGTGTCATATACCGTCGTCTGCGTACGGTCTTCAATAAAGCGGGTTTCCGTCACATCTTCTAAAACCCAGGCCCCATTCTGATAACGGCCACTCTTCGCATAGCTGCTATACGAGAGACTACTATCCGGTGCCAGTCCAAAGCGCGTAATTCCCCGGGTTTCACCGTCTGGCGTCACAACATTGATATGAATATATTCACCGCTCTCACGGTGCCACACACCCGCACGAGCCGATACGGTGCCCCGGTTCAGATGATGTGCCCGGATACTCTCCGAAAGGGCCCCCGCGTATGGCGCGATATATTCACCGACAACCAAAGCCAGTAACGACAGTACGATAACCGGTTTTAGTACCATCCGCACCAGTTGCCAGACAGAGATACCTGCCGCCCGCATAACCGTCAACTCACTGCCACTGGCCAGTCCACCCAGGCCGATCAGACAACCGACCAGACAACCCAAAGGCAAAAACTCATAGAAAGCGGCAGGCATGTTCAGCCCGGCATAGCCCAGCATAATTAACGTGGTATAGCGCTCGTTCAGTTCAGGCAACTCTTCAATTACCCGAAACGTGAAGTCCAGACCGACGACGATCACCATCACCACCAGAATACTCAGGAGTACCTGTTTGCCGATATAACGATCCAGCTTACGCCGCATGTTCAACCCTCCGGCGACCCAACAGTCGTGCCCAGCGCCCCTGAAAGAACAACATACTCATCGCAACACCGAAGAACAGCAGATGCACCAACCAGAGTAACGCCACATGGCCACCATCTTTTTCAAGATAATTACGTACATTGGTCAACAATAATAAATAGGTCATATACAACAAAATCGAGGGTATCAGCTTGGCATATCGTCCTTGCCGGGGGTTCGTTTTACTCAAAGGTACCGCCAGCAGTGCAACAATCAACGTCAGCATTGGCAGAGATAAACGCCAGTGCAACTGGGCTCGCTCGGCATTATCTCCGTCAAACAACGCTTCGGTCGGGATAGAATAAAGCTCGTTAACCGGTTTTACCTGTTCCTGCTTGGGCAACCGAATACCATATTCCTGGAACTGAATCTGTCGATAATCCGCCTCGCCGGGGTTACCCTCATAGCGATAACCATTATCTAGCACCAGATAACGCACCCCCGTCTCTGGGTTGGTATAACTACGGCCCTTTTCAGCCACCACCATAACCGCCTGCTCCTTATCACCTTTCTTGATCTTCTCAGTGATAAAAACGCCTTTCATCGTGCCGCTGTTAGTATCTAATTGTTCAATATAAGTCACCCGATCACCCCGGGGCATCGCCTGAAAGCGCCCCTCAGTAATCAGATCAAATTCACCGACGTTACGCTGTTTCTGCAACATAATTTCGGTCTGGTTTGCACCATAAGGCGATAAAAACAGGCTCATCGAGCCTACCAGCAAAGCGGTCAGTACCGCCGGACCCAGCGTGTACATCGTCAGACGGCGCTGACTCATGCCCGTCGCTTGCAACACCACCATCTCGCTCTCAAGATAAAAACGGCCATAGGCGAGCAGAATACCCAGAAACAGCCCCAGTGGGAGAATCAGCTCAAGAAAGCCCGGCAAGCGAAACAGCAGATAATAGAATACCGCTGCCATCGGTATTTCACCGGCGGCAGCGATACTCAGATAACTAATAAAACGACCACTCATAATGATCAACAACAGTACCGTGGTGACGGCTACCATGCTGATCAGAACTTCTTTGGCCAGATAGCGAAAGATAATCAAACTACCGTATCCTGTGTAATTGCCGGTAAAGAATTGTCTCTGATACCGAAAACGGGGTTTTGTTTCTGCGGCATTAGGATAAAATCCGGGAATGCATTATAAAACCTGTCCAGCACACTTAGGCTGAACCGGTGCGTCATTATCTTATAAACCAGGCACGATGTCTTGTGTGGAGAAAGCATGGAATTTGAAATAGTTACCGGTTCGGTTGAATCTCTGGAAACTGACTGTTTAATCGTCGGTATCGCCCCTGATGGCGAACTCGCTCCTTCAGCAGCGCTGATCAATACTGCCTCTGCCGGTTATCTGAACGATATTATCGGTGATCACCAGGGCAAAGCCGGTCAGGCATTGTTACTTCACAAGGTTCCAGGCATCGGTGCTGCCCGTGTTCTGTTGATCGGTATCGGCAAAGCCGATGAGCGTAATGATCGCAACCAACTGAAAATCATCAAGAGCATCATGTCCAATCTGAAGCTGATCCAATGCCAATCAGCAGTGATCGCATTAGACGGGTTGGAAAGTGCCGATCAGGATCTCTATCGTCAACTGCGCCATAACACCGAATGGGCTAGCGCAGAGCTATATCAGTATGACGCCACCAAGAGCAAAAAGGCCGATCCCCTGAATCTGGAAAGCATCGCTTTTCTGCTTAGCCAGGATGATGCAGAGCTGGGTGAATTCTCTATCAGCGATGGCTCGGCTATCGCCAACGGTGTTGATACCGCTCGTGAACTGGGCAACCTGCCGGGAAATATTTGCACCCCTTCCTATCTAGCAGAGCAGGCACTGGCGCTGGCTGAAGAGTGCGATGAGCTGACTACCACTATTCTCGATGAAGCTGAGATGGAACAACTGGGCATGCACTCCCTGCTATCCGTAGGTAAAGGCAGCTCGGAGCCCTCTAAACTGATCGTCATGGAATACAAAGGTGGCGAGTCAGATCAACAACCTCATGTCTTAGTCGGCAAAGGCATCACCTTTGATACCGGTGGCATCAGCCTTAAGCCTGGCGCTAAGATGGATGAGATGAAATATGACATGTGCGGTGCTGCCAGTGTAATGGGAGCCATGGAAGCACTGACCCAGTTAGGCCTGGAGCAGAATGTCGTCGCTATCATCGCGTCTGCCGAAAACATGCCTGCAGGCAACGCCTCAAAGCCTGGTGATATTGTCACCACGATGTCCGGCCAGACCGTAGAGATCCTTAACACCGATGCCGAAGGTCGTTTGGTACTCTGTGATGCGCTGACCTATGCAGAACGCTTTGACCCAGCCACCGTTGTCGATGTTGCCACCCTTACCGGTGCCTGTATTGTTGCGCTGGGACATCAGGCAACCGGCCTGCTCTCAAATGACGACCTGCTGGCCGATGACCTGCTGGCCGCCGGTGAGTTTTCCGCCGATAAAGCCTGGCGTCTGCCGCTTTGGGATGAGTATCAGGAACAGTTGGACAGCAACTTTGCCGATATGGCCAACATTGGCGGCCCGGCAGCGGGTACCGTCACGGCTGCCTGCTTCCTGTCCCGCTATACCAAGAAGTATCGCTGGGCACATCTGGATATCGCTGGCGTTGCCTGGAACAGTGCGGGTAAAGCAAAAGGCGCGACCGGACGTTGCGTTCCACTGCTGTGTCAGCACCTTATCGCTCAGGTTGATGATCTGGCTGACGACGAGTAAATCCTAAAAACACAGGGCCCTGAGTCTGGTATATGAGTGTGTCAGCGCAAGACATTTTTCAAAAAGAGTTACTTGCAGTGAGTAAGTGAGTTCTTTGAGAAAAGATATAGCGCCGCACTGGCGCACTCAGACCCCGACCGGAATTTAAAAGTATGAGCCAAGCTGATTTCTATGTTCTTCCTGATGCCGAGCCGGAAAGCCGTACCACTTTCCTCTGCCGACTGGCGGATAAAGTATTAGGCCACGGTCTGAACGTCTACATTCATGTCACCGGCGAAACTGAAGCGGAACGTCTGGATCAGCTACTCTGGGATTACCGGGCGGATGCGTTTATTCCCCATGGACTGCTCAACAGCAAACCCGATGCCCCGGTGCAGATCGGCTGGGGTGATCAACTACCCCAACACCGTGATGTTTACATCAACCTGGCACTGGAGGCTTCAGCGGAAACCCTGAAGTTCGACCGAATCCTCGAGATTGTCATTCAACAACCCGACATCCTCGCGGCAACCCGCAAAAATTTCGCCCTCTATAAAAGCAACGGCAGAACACCGAAGATGCATGATATGAGGCCGAAGGCCTCATAAGTCGCCAGACGTCACTGCGTGTCTTGTTGGACGCGGCTTCGCCGCTAGCTAGTAGTTAGATAAAGATAAGAACGCTCAGGATTCAGTAGATTTAATAAGTGCAGCCAGCATTTTCTGGATTTCATCCAGCTCCATTCGCCAGGCATTCCCTCTTTCGTTATGGATATAGCCAATTCTCTGACCGATATAAACCTGAGTTTTCAGTTCAGCTAAAGAACCTTTGGCATAGTAGAGAAACTTCCGTTTCTCTTTTCTCGAGCCTCGCTCAAACCCTTCTGCAATATTGCTGGGTATCGACAAACCACTTCGGGTGATCTGATCTCTGAACCCAAAATCACGACAGCGGGAAAGCACCGTATATACCTCACAACTTATCCGACAAGCACGTTTCCATACATCCAAATCTTCATAACTCATAACAAAATCCTTTTTGTTTGCCAGTTAACTGCCACAGTGTAGTTCAACCTGACCGATGACGATAAGGCATATCTCATCACTACGTAAGCAGAAGTCGCTAGAACGGAAACTTCGTTTCCTGCTAGTGATTAGACGCGACTATGTCGCTTGCTAGAAAAAACAAAGAGCAAAAGAAAATATAGATACTACAGAACCAAAATGCTTTTCTAACAGGAGACGAAGGCTCCGTTCTAACCACTAGCAAGTTTCGGAGCGACATTTAACAACTGCTCATTAGATAGAACGTCGCTTCACGAGTCGCCAGACACGGTTTCTCCGCTGGCTAGTAGCTAGAAAAAACATTTCAGTTCAGCAGCATAAATGCTCTTCTCTTTTTCTAGTAAGTGCAAAGCACGTCTAACCACTAGCAAGTGCGCAGCACGTCTAGCTACTTAAGTACCCGCCGGGTATAATATCTGACTATTTTTTTTGCCCTAATTTAAGCATTGAGAGCACGGTCGATTAATGGATACCACTTACCTGCCGCACGAGATCGAGAAATCCTGGTACAAAACCTGGGAAGATAATGGTTACTTCGCCCCTTCCGGTGAAGGTGAAGCCTATAGCATCATGATCCCACCGCCGAATGTCACCGGCAGTCTGCATATGGGTCATGCTTTTCAGCACACCATTATGGATGCCCTGACCCGCTATCAGCGGATGAAGGGAAAGAACACCCTGTGGCAAGTGGGTACCGATCACGCCGGTATCGCCACGCAGATGGTGGTTGAGCGTAAACTGGCGGCTGAAGAGCAGAAAACCCGTCATGATCTGGGTCGTGAAGCCTTTATCGAAAAGATCTGGGAATGGAAAGGTGAATCCGGCGGTATGATCACCAATCAGATGCGCCGTCTGGGCGACTCTGTTGACTGGCCAACCGAGCGTTTCACCATGGATTCCGGATTCTACACCGGCGTTCAGGAAGCCTTTATCCGTCTGTATGACGAAGGCCTGATCTACCGTGGTAAGCGCCTGGTTAACTGGGACCCTAAACTGCACACTGCGATCTCCGATCTGGAAGTGGAAAACCGCGAAGTCAAAGGCAAGATGTGGTATCTGCGCTATGCCCTGGCCGATGGTGTAAAAACCGCTGCCGGTGATGACTTCCTGGTCGTGGGTACAACCCGTCCGGAAACCCTGCTGGGCGATACCGGTGTTGCGGTTAACGCCGACGATGAACGTTACAAAGATCTGATCGGCAAAGAGATCATCCTGCCACTGGTTGGCCGTCGTATTCCCATTGTTGCCGATGAACATGCTGACATGGAAAAAGGCACCGGTTGTGTGAAGATCACGCCGGCCCACGACTTCAACGATAATGAAGTAGGCAAGCGCTGCAAGCTACCGATGATCAACGTTCTGACCCTTAACGGTGATATCCGTGACGCGGCAGAAACCTTCAATACCGATGGCAGCGAAAACCACGATCTGGACAAAACCCTGCCGGAGAAATACCGCGGCATGGAGCGGTTTGCCGCCCGTAAAGCGATTGTTGCCGATATGGATGAAGCCGGTCTGCTGGTTAAGATCGAAGAAAACGATATGACCATTCCCTACGGCGACCGTGGTGGTGTAGTTATCGAGCCGATGCTCACCGATCAGTGGTTTGCCGACGCCAAGACTCTGTCTGGTCCTGCCGTAGAAGCGGTAGAGAATGGCGATATCAAGTTCGTGCCTAAGCAATACGAAAACATGTTCTTCGCCTGGATGCGTGACATTCAGGACTGGTGTATCTCCCGTCAGCTATGGTGGGGACACCGGATTCCGGCATTCTACGACAACGAAGGCAATGTCTACGTTGCTAAAGATGCAGCCACTGCCCGTGAAAAATACGGTCTGGATCTGGAAACCGAACTGCGTCAGGACGATGATGTTCTGGATACCTGGTTCAGCTCCGGTCTGTGGACCTTTGGCACCCTGGGCTGGCCTGAAGACACGCAACGTCTGCAGACATTCCACCCCACCGATGTACTGGTGACCGGTTTCGATATTATCTTCTTCTGGGTTGCCCGGATGATGATGATGACCCTGCACTTCATGAAAAATGAAGATGGCACACCGCAGGTACCATTCAAGACCGTGTATGTGACCGGCCTGATTCGCGATGAAAACGGCGACAAGATGTCGAAGTCGAAAGGCAACGTACTCGACCCGCTGGATATGATCGACGGTATCGGCCTGCCAGAGCTACTGGAAAAACGTACCGGTAACATGATGCAGCCACAACTGGCTGAAAAGATCGGCAAGCGTACCGAAAAGCAGTTCCCGGAAGGCATCGCCGCCCATGGTACCGACGCCCTGCGTTTCACACTGGCAGCACTGGCCTCAACGGGCCGTGATATCAACTGGGATGTGAAACGTCTGGAAGGTTACCGTAACTTCTGTAACAAGATCTGGAACGCTGCCCGTTACGTGCAGATGAACACCGAAGGCGAAGATTGTGGCCAAAACGGTGGCGACCTTGAGCTGTCTCTGGCAGATCGCTGGATTGCGAGTGAACTCCAGAAAGTTGAAACTGAAGTCACAAAGCATCTGGATGAGTACCGTTTCGACCTGGCTTCCCAGTGCCTCTACGACTTCATCTGGAACGAATACTGTGGCTGGTACCTGGAGCTGTCTAAACCGGTTCTGTGGGACGACAACGCCTCAGCAGAAGCGAAGCGCGGCACCCGCCGCACGCTGGTTCGCGCACTGGAAGTCATCCTGCGTCTGACCCATCCGATCATGCCGTACATCACCGAAGAGATCTGGCAGTCCATCAAGCAGGAAGCTGGCGTTGAAGGCGACACCATCATGCTGCAAGCCTACCCGGTTGCAGATGAAAGCAAGCTCGATGGCGCAGCCGAAGCCGATATCAACTGGCTTAAAGGCGTTATCACCGGTATTCGTAATATCCGGGGTGAGATGGGTATCTCTCCCGCGAAAGAGCTGGATATCCTGATTCAGAACGGTAGCGCCGACGATAAGGCCCGCCTGGAAGCCAACCAGGCATTCCTGGCGAAGCTGGCATCTCTGGCTTCGGTTACCTGGCTGGAAGCCGGCGAAGAAGCACCGATGTCAGCGGTACAGCTGGTTGGCGAGATGCAGGTACTGGTCCCAATGGCTGGTCTGATCGATAAGAGTGCCGAGCTGGCCCGTCTGAAGAAAGAGATGGACAAGCTAGAGAAAGAATCTGGTCGTCTGTCAGGCAAGCTCAACAACGCGAAGTTCGTGGCCAATGCACCGGAGGCGGTTGTGGCTAAGGAACGCGAGAAGCTGGCAGAGCTTCAGGCTTCGTTGAGTCAACTGACCGAACAGTACGGGAAGATCGAGGCGCTTTAGCACAACAGAGGCTAGAACGTCGCTTCACTCCTCGCTAGACGCGGCTCCGCCGCTTGTTAGTAGCTAGAAAAAACAAAAGCCCGGCAGTGATGCCGGGCTTTTTTGTATTTATTAAATGTTACCCAGCCCCTAATTATCCGAATTTAGCTTTTCTCTGCGAACTCTGTGCCCTCTGTGGTGAGCATTTGGTTAAATATATGGTTTTACCACAGTACCCAAGGGGCATGCTAAGAACACAGAGTGCACCGAGGGAATAACAGGACGGACTGGTTTTATACGGAAAATGAGACAGTCTTATTTAGACTGTGGATAAACGGCCCAATTATTCCAGCCGCTTATTCTGACTCGTCTGTCTTTGGGGGTACAAAGATGAAGAGTGTCAGTGTTAGTAAGCAAACGCCACCCACAATATAACCCATACGCAGCAGGCTGATGCCTTCCATATCGTGTGCCAGAAAAAACAGGAACACAGCCAGACAGAGTGCTACAACGGCCGAAAATATTTTCATACATAATCTCATGTGTAATTGATGCTCGACGAAGCAGTTAAACTACCATCAGTTGCGACTTTCCGCCAATCGAGGCTCGTAGAAAACGCGAGAGTAGTTCGAACGTCACTGCGTGACTTGCTCGTAGTTCGTTGCTCGAAAAAGAAAAAAGCCTGGCAGTGATGCTGGGCTTTTTGGGTTGTGGGTAACTACCATAGGTATCAAGACTGTAGGAGCTGTGTTCTCGCAGCAATAAAAAAGCTCGCTTAGAACGTTGCAAAAAAAGAGCCCAGATTTGATTCAGGCGCTTAGTCAGATGCAACTAACTTAAGACCCTAATTTTTCTGCAGCACTACAATACAGTTTTTGATATTCGGCAGCCCGTGGCTGGGCTAAACCTTCCTGTTTCAGGTCTTCACAGGTTTGATGAAAGAATTCATCCGCCCTATCCATACATCTTGAATACTTTGCTTCATTACAATATTTAACGCTGTAGCAAACCGACTCCGGCTTTACCTGCCAGTGTTGATACTCATAGCTCACCAGAGAATCATTGTATTTCAGCATAATACTCACAGCGCCTGGCTTCTTACTTACATCACCGGATGACTGCAGTGCCTGTGTCAGAGCCTGTTTAAAACCACTGTAATTTTCAAAATAGTCCGTCGCATAAGCCGATGGATATACCAGCAGGATCGCCAGTAAAACAGCACCAAGCGTTGAGTGTTTAAGCATTGAAGACAGAACAGCTGAACGCTGTGCAAAAGAGAAACCAACTGGTTTCAAAAATCGATTATCAGAGTACATTCCATTGTATCCATCTGTATAAGACGTCCAGCGCCTTAGTTCAGGGGTCTCCATGACCAACGACTGATTGACTGCTCACAATCTGGTGAAGAGTTCATGTCTCTGTAATCTAGCTCTGATTAGTTTTTAAGCAAATAGATTGGGAGGAGGAAATTACCCAGATTAGGTAAATCAGTCGTTTGATAAAGAAACAGCGCGGCAGTGATGCTCGGCTGTTCTGGTAACACTTTTTATCTGCCGATAAGAATTACTCAATCGATCTCTGTTAATCAAACCGGTAACCTGCCCGCTTTGTTTTAAGCTAAAGCGAGTCTCACAGTGTCTAACGATATCAACCAGATTACCCAACAGATCGAAACTTACTTTGACGGTATAGAGCAGCAGATTTTCAGCGGCGAGCAGTTCGCCCAGTGGCGCGGTTCATTTGAAGTGAAGAAGATCTATATCAAGAAAGAGAACGCTGATATTAAGTGTGATCTGGATGTCCGTTTACAACACTGGCCCGAAGGCGTTGTGGTAAAAGTCTACAAGCATAAAGCACTGGCGGTTTTACCCAGCGTGAACGACGAAAGCATCGCCCGCGAACACCTGAAGCAGGAACCCATGCCCAGCAAATTCTGGAAAGGTACTTTCTACTTCTCCCTCCGCACCGACCTGGACGATGCCCGTTACGTGTTGCGCGAAGGTAATGAGATGACCGATGTCGACGCCGGGACTTGTCTGGCGATGTTGAAGGGGTTTATTGAAGAGGTTGAAGGGATACTCGCATAAGGCGCGGCTCGCAGAAAACGCGAGAGTGGCTAGACGCAGCTTCGCCGCTTGCTAGTCGCTAGAAAAAACAAAAAGCCCAGCAGTGATACTGGGCTTTTAGATTCAGGGTAACTACAAAATGTATTAATACTGTAGGACCTCCTACTCAACCAACCTTTCCCTTAATAACCTCCGCAGGCTTTTAATTTTTCTCTTCCGAGCTACAAACAACGAGCCAGTCGCGAAGCGACGATCGAGCAACGGCTTTTCCTTGCAAGCGACGTAGTCACGTCTAACCACTAGCAGGGACGCAGTCCCGTTCTAGCCACTTTCGCGCTTTATGCGACCGTTCTAGCCACTCACGTTTTTTATATCTTCCCGATGCTCATCCAGCCAGCGCATCAGTTTCTCCATCTGCTGATGCATTTGGGATATTTCCCCGTCTTCCCAGCTTTCGAAGATGTGTGAAATATCAGGCAGTAGAGAGCCTAAAATCTCGTCGCAGAGTTTTAACCCTTGCGGGGTTATTTTCAAATAACGTCGACGCTTATCTTCTTTATCCGCCCCCGACTCTAATAGTTTCTTATCTAAAAGCACCGTGACAACTTTGGTGATACCGGGCTGATTCATCTCCATCACACCGGCCAGTTCAGTCACCGTCCAGCTGCGTTCAGGGTTATGGGTAAAGTGATTCAACACCCCGAATTGCGAGGGATTCAACGATACATTCGCAAATAATTTAGCTTCGCGAGTGGCCATTAACTGGCGAATAATACCCAGCTGTACCATCAGCCCAACTTCTGTTTGTTCTCTTGAATTCACACATATCTCCAACACTTAAACGGCATCTTAAAAACATTCATATGAAGCGGTATGAATAATATTCCAAAGAATACGCTTTGCATTCCAAGGAATCAAACTAATATATATTCCATGGAATGCAGTTTGATTTCTAACTGATACTAGCAATATTTATTACTTATACGTTTATGTAAGGATCAATCAAATGAACCGTCGAAACTTTATTAAAATTACCGGCCTGGGTATCGGAACGGCCGCCTTAGGCAGCACTGTTGTAGGGTGCAGTGACGTCACCCCTACCGATAATTTTGGCTGGAACGGGCCCGATCCAGCAGAGCAGGATATCCGCATGAAGGTACTGGCCTATGCCATCCTCTGCCCTAACCCCCACAATAAACAGCCCTGGATTATTAACTTAACAGGCTCGCATAGCTTCGATCTTTATGTAGACCCCGAACGCTTGCTGCCCGCCACCGATCCGTTTTACCGGCAGATACATATCGGTCAGGGGACATTTCTGGAAACCCTGGCCATTGCCGCCAGCGGACTTGGCCATGAAGCCAGTATTGATTACTTTCCACAGGGTATGTACAGCAATACAGAGCTACTCGATAAACCCGTTGCCTCTATCGAACTGATTGAACGGCCGGGGATCACTCCCGACCCTCTATTTGCTCAGTTGCTCATCCGACACTCTAATAAGCGGGAGTATGACAACCGTAGCCTGAGCCAAACAGAAACCGAGACATTACAAAGTTTTCACGGTAAGAATAATAATCACGCCCTGAGCATCGTCAGCTCTGCCGAAGCCAAGCAGCATTTCGAGCAGATACTCACCGATGCGATGCAGATCGAGGTGGGTGATAAAGGCCGTGATCATGAGACTATTGCGATGTTTCGCTTCAATGAGGATGAGGTGAAACAACATCGCGACGGGTTCAGCGTGGCGCAGGCCGGATTGAGCGGGCTTAAGAAGGTCTTCGTCGAGAACTTTATACTCTCACGGGAGAGTACCGAAAAAGATCCTACCTCATTCGGTGAACAAGCCGTGACGATGACCCAGAAAGCAGCTGAATCAACTGCCACTTTTGCCTGGATTACTACCACAGGCAACTCTCGACTAGATCAGGTAATCGTTGGTCGCGAGTACTGTCGCATCAACCTGAAAACCACCGCAATGGGGCTTGCGCAGCATCCAATGAGCCAGGTCTTGCAGGAATACCCTGAAATGCTGCCACTACAAGCCAGGTTCAAAGAAACCTTTGGTATAGATAAAGGCGATACAGTACAAATGTTATTCCGTTTGGGGCGAGCTGAAGCAACACCCCACGGACCAAGACGGCTGGTCACTCAGATAATAAACAGCTAGACCGCCGAACAAGTTCGGCTAGCTAGTGGCTCGAAAAAGCAAAGGGACTGACCGGCCCTCGCTCTTTCGAGCTACGGCCGCACTCCCATCGGCACGGGGACGTACCTCCTACATAACCTTCTCAAGCTTTTGATTTTCGAGCAACTAGCAAGTCACGCAGTGACATCTAGCTACTCTCGCGTTCTTTGCGAGCCTCTAATCTCTGCGCTATAAAGAGGCCTGTGCTATGCTCCGCATCCCCTTACACTAATTACTTAACACTGATGGAACACTGCCATGGATTATGACTTTACCCATGATATTTACGGTGCCTTTAAAGCTGATTTTTCCATGGGCCATGAAGCTTTAGGCTACTGGCTCACCTATGAGTTGCGCAGCCGTCAGACAGTTATTACTGAACTGCTCAGGGTTATTACTGAACTTCAGCAACGGCAACGGCTGGATTACCTGATGGAAGGTGCAGAGTACAATTTGATACTCAACAGAGATGAGGCAATTATCCGTGCGCATGCGCTGGATTCAGCATTCGAAGATGATGCCCCCGAAGATCACCTTGAGTTTTACGATCAGGAGTCCACAGCCAGCTGCGGTTTAGAGGATTTCATCGAGATTATTGAAGGCTGGCAGAATTTTACTGTCTCAAAGCATTAACACTCATTCGCGGGCCCTCTGCATTCGATTTCACTACCCCATTTTGGTCACTTTTTAACCTGCTAACGGTTGATTTTTTCCCAGAAAAGAAAAGAATGGAGATAGGGATATTCTCCGCTTCTTAACTTTTGTCATATCCCTGTTAAACATCTGCTGTTACATATACCTGCAACAATTTTGATGAGGGATCGCTGTGTTGTTATTCAAGTCTCGGATTATCTTTTTTGCGTTATTAACGAGCTTTACTTCTCTGTTAATGGCCGAAGTAAAACACGTCGAAATATTCGCCATTGATTACCCACCCTATACCATCGTGGACGATCAGAATAACCTCAGTGGAATCGATATTGAGGTCGTCAAAGCCTCTTTTGCTAAAGTCGGTATTAAGGTTAAGTTTAGTACCGCACCCTGGGAACGTATCAGAAAAAATCTTGAGCATGGCTATATCGCCGGATATACCAGTTGCGCAAGACGGCCTGCACGGGAAGCTTATATTCTCTTCAGCGACAAAGTGAGCGAAGCCAATCAGGTTGCACTGATGGCCAACGACACTGATGATAGTCAACTGACTAAGTTAACAGACCTCAGCCAATACAAGGTCAATGCAATTGAAGCCTGGGCTATGCAAAAAGAGCTGGCCAGCAAAGAGATCCCCCATAGCAAAACTCAGGATATGGATAGTGGTATTCGCTCTGTTCTTTTCCGGGATATCGATGTGTTTTATATCGGTGAACTGACAGCACTCTATCGAGTTCGTCAGCTAGGGCTCCAGGACAAGATCAAGACAAAGCGTTTTACCGACAAAGAGAGCGTTTCATTTTACCTTTGCTTAAGCAAAACCTATCCGGGTAATACGCTATTACTGGAACAGTTCAACACCGGGCTTGAGCACATCAAAACGTCTGGTGAACTGGATGAGATATATGATCGCTATTTGTAAACAAAGTATCAGAGTGATAATCAAGGCGGCTATATGAAGCTTGCTTTCCGCCATAAGATTGCATTCAAGCAAGCCATTATTGTCTTAACAATATCTTTATTACTGGGCTTGATCTCTACCAGCGGACAGATTTATCTGGATTATAAGCAGGAACGTAAAGATTTCAATCTTGGCATAGAGCAAACCATCGCCATGCATTGCGATACTGCCATTCAAGCGGTATATAACCTTGATCGTAATCTGGCTCAGGATGTGACTACCGCCCTCACGCTGGCTCCTGAAGTTTATCGCGCCACCTTGATTGATGACTTCGGTGATACTCTGGCAGAAAGTAGTGCTCAGAAGGCCCAGTCATCACCGCTTACGATGATGGGTAACAACCTATTTTATTTCAAAAGTCATATTGCAACGCCACTTAGCATTAAAGAATCCAGAACCGGCTCTGCGACGCTGATTATCGACCTGGATACCACTCTGATTACCGGTAACTTTACCCGACGGGCAGTCACCAGCATGGCGCTGGGATTGCTCTATAACATCGCACTGGCCAGTATTTTTCTAATATTATTCTATCGCTACCTGTCTCAGCCAATTCTTAATATTGCACATTGGGTTAATCAATTAGGTAAAAACGATAAAAACGTTACGCCTCCCTATGATCAGCAGGATGAACTGGGCGATTTAGTCTCCAGCTTTGACCGGCTGTGGCATGAACGAAAAGAGATGACAGATCAGCTGAATAAGACCATTCAGGAGCTATCTAAAAGCGAATACTTTTCACGCTCTCTGATGGAGAATGCCGGCGATGCGATGTTCCTCTGTCGTGCAGACGGTATCATTATTCAGGTCAATAATCAGGCAACCGAGTCTTTAGCAATCGATAGCGCTAAACTCCTGGGTAGATCCCTCGCTGAATTTAGTAAAAACTACACAAGTTCTCAGTTACAAACCCTCTTCTCAAGCATCAATGAAAAAGAGGCTAGCACCATAGAAGATATCCAGATCAGTACTCAGGGAGAACATTTTCCTATTGAAGCCCGTTGCATTAGGATGCGCTTACAAAACGAAGACTACATTCTGATTCTCGCGCGGGATATCAGTGTGCGAAAAGAGGCCGAGCAGCAGATTTTTGAACTTGCCTTCTTTGACACCCTGACAGGGCTGGCAAATCGCAGACTCTTTATTGACCATCTCAATAACGCAGTCAAACAACACCAGGAAAACCAAAACTTCGGTGCGGTGCTCTATCTGGATCTGGACCGTTTCAAAACCATCAACGATTCTCTGGGCCACGGTATCGGTGATGCGATTCTCTGCGAAGTCGCCAAGCGCTTAACCCAGGCTCTGCCTGATACATCCACCTGTGCCCGGTTTGGTGGGGATGAATTTGTGGTACTCCTGACTGAAACAGGCTCCTCTGCCGAACTCTGTGCAGAAAGCACGGCCACCACGGCCTTAAAGGTCCTTGAGCAGATGGCTGTGCCTTTCGACATTGCCGGCCACCAGCTCTATTGCAGTACCAGTATCGGTATTGCTGTTTTCCCGGACAGCACCAATAATTCACTGGATATACTCCGCCACGCAGATACCGCCCTTTACCGGGTAAAAGCGCAGGGACGCAATAACTTTCAATTCTTTGACCCTGAGATGCAATCGACTGCACAGGAAAGAATGGAGTTGGAAAAAGGCCTCCATCTGGCACTGGAAAATAATGAATTTGAGCTCTGGTATCAGCCTCAGGTAAACGATGCTGATCAGATTATTGGGGCTGAAGCACTGTTACGCTGGCGGCACCCGCAGAACGGAGTCATCTACCCAGGCGATTTTATCGGTATCGCCGAAGAGAGCGGTCAGATTGTCGAGATTGGTAACTGGGTTCTGAAGCGGGCGATAAATCAGCTTTCTGACTGGCATCAGCAAGGCTTGCCCGAGTCATTCAACCGACTGGCAGTCAACATCAGTCCTTTGCAATTCATGCAGGTTGATTTTGTCGACCGTCTGGTGGAGATGCTGAATGAGAAAAACATTCCTGGACGACTGGTTGAGTTAGAGATTACGGAAAACATGCTGCTGAATAATTTTTCTATCGCCAGCAATAAGATGAAACTACTGAAGCAACGAGGCATTTCCTTCGCCATTGACGATTTCGGTACCGGCTATTCTTCGCTCAGATACCTCCGCGATCTGCCTCTGGACATTCTGAAAATAGACCGGTCTTTTGTGTCTGGGTTGCGCGCCTCTTCTGAGCTTGCGGCGATTGTTGAGGTTATTATTGCGACCGCCGATCGGTTAGATTTGACGGTCATCGCCGAGGGCGTCGAAACATTGAATGAACGCAGTGCGTTAATGGAGCTGGGATGCCATTGTTTTCAGGGATACCTGTTTTCAAAACCCATGATTCCAGATGTTTTTTACGCCAAACTCCAGGCGCCATCCCACAGCTCGCTGGTCTGAATCAGCGATCAGCAAATTAATTAAACCCACAACTAAACAAGTAACCCAGGAAGTCGCTTGAGTGCGGTAACCCGGCGTTCATCCCAGGGGTGAGAAAAGCTAATTCGCAGACAGTTTTTAAACTGACCGGATACTGAGAACAGAGGGCCGGGGGTGATCACAACCCCTTGTTGTAATACCTGTGAATAGGCACTCAGCGTATCAACCTGATCATCCAGCTCAACCCATACACACAACCCACCCTGAGGCAGGCTGACTCGGACATCACCCGGCCAGTCTCGTAGATTTACCATCAGTTGATCACGCCGCTCCCTGAGTTCAGTACGTTGTCGCCTCAGATGTGTGGCAAAGCTTCCATCTCGCATAAACTCAGCCACACCCTGCTGCAGATAACGACTACTGGCTAATTGAGTGACCAGCTTGAGATGAATGATACGCGCATGCCAGCGAGCACCTGAGATCCAGCCTAAGCGCAGGTCACGGGACAACGATTTTGAAAAAGAGCTACAAAGAATTACCCGATTATCCGTATCAAGCTTTTTCAATGGATCCGGCACTTGCCCCAGCGCCGTGTCTGCATAGATATCATCTTCAATCAGCGCCAGGTCATAGCGTTCTGCTAACGCTAATAATCTCTGTTTAGCACTATCAGGCATTAAAGCCCCTCCCGGCGTAGAAAAAGCAGGGGACACAACACAGGCTTTCACTTTCCAGCGTTTCAGCACTTCCTCCAGAGCCTCAACATCCATACCAGTGGAGATGGAAGTTGGCACCTCAACCACTTGCAGATTCAGCTGTTCGAGTAGTTGTAACACACCATAGAAACCCGGTGACTCAACCGCCACAACATCACCGCTTTCGCAGGTTGCCATGAGGGCCAAAAACAACGCATGCTGACAACCCGAGGTGACACATAATTCATCGATATCAACTGGCCACCCTCTTCGCGAAAGATGCCAGGCTAACTGCTGCCTTAAACTCAGATCCCCTTCCGGTTCATCATAATATTGGGAGAGCTCACCCCGTTGTCGACGAAGGGCGCGAGCAATAGCTCGATTAAGCGTGACAATTCCAGCGGGCAGATCGCCCGCGTGCAGATCCGGTAACAGATCAAACGCAGCACTCCGACGCATAATATCCAGCAGAAGGTCACTCCCGGTGACAGGCCTGGGCGCTTCTATTCGCGATCGGCTAACCGGCTCCTTGACCGCTTCCGTCTGGAGGACGACAAAATACCCGGCCTTTGGCCTGGCCTCCAGTATGCCCTGCACCTCCAATCGCTGTAATGCATGTTGAACGGTTGCTTTAGACAGTTGATGTTGTCGGCACAGATCTCGGATAGAGGGGAGCCGCTCACCCGGATGCCAGCGCTGCTCCTCAATCCCCTTCCGCAGCCAACTTTCCAGCCTTTGATAGAGATACTCTGATGTCATGTCGCGTTAATCCGCCTATCTGTACCTATTAAGTATATTTTATTTACACCTGCTCCTATCGCTTTTGCAAGCTTAATCTACAGCTAATCAAAATTTGGTACGAAGCTATGACTCAAAGAATCCCTGTGCGGCAGGACCCAACCCCTCCCTTTGCAACTGACGGTAAGTTTCACGTTCGACTCATCGAGGGATATTTTCAGAACCTCAGACGGTTAACGACCTGGCCACTGATTACCCTCTATTTTGCTTTAGCCTGGGTTCAGATTGACGGCCAGCCAGTTCTATTTTTTTCATTTGAGCTGCGTCGCATTCATCTTTTTGGCAGCGTACTTTCATGGCATGACCTGCCTCTGCTGGCAGGACTGATGATTGCAGGCTCAACCTTATTGTTTTTTGTAGCGGTCGCCTGGGGCCGTGTCTGGTGTGGCTTTGCCTGCCCTCAAAGTATCTGGACCTGGTTATTTATTCGCATTGAACAACTGACTGAGGGACGCGCAAATGAACGAGCCCGTTATGATGGTTCGTTCAAAGGGGTACGTCTTTTTCGCCGTTTATTGAAACACGGACTCTGGGTGTTGTTAGCCTTAGGCACCGCTGTCACTTTTACCGGATATTTCGTTCCCATACGAGAGATTGTCATGGATGGCATCAACCTGCAGCTCTCTATCACTATGATGAGTTGGTTGCTCATTATGACCGCGCTCACTTATACCAATGCTGGGCTTGTACGGGAAAAAATCTGTTTGCATGCCTGCCCCTACTCTCGCTTTCAGAGTGTGATGTTTGACCAGCATACCCTCTCGGTTAGTTATGATACGCGCCGGGGTGAGCCTCGTGCTCAATACAGGAACGCGGATGAGAATAGCGGTGATTGTGTCGATTGTGGCGTGTGTGTTCAGGTATGCCCCACTGGCATTGATATTCGTGACGGATTGCAGGCTGCCTGTATCGATTGCGCAGCCTGTATCGATGGCTGCAATACGGTAATGGATAAACTGTCGCGACCACGGGGACTGATACGCTTTGCTTCAGAGCAGCAATTAAAAGGTTTCACCTCACCAAAATTACGGATGAAACTGCTAGGTTACGGCGTTATCATGCTGAGTGCTATCACAGCTGTGGTCTACGGTTTTACTGAGACAAAAAGTCTGTTGATTGAAATTCAGCGCGATCGTACCGAACTGTTCACCCGGGTTGAACCGAACAGGCTATGCAACCAATACCGTGTCAAAGTAGAAGGATTCTCAGACGAAATAGATATCGTCCAGGTCTCACTATCGGACCCTAGCCGCTTTCAGTTACACGGCCCCACCAATATAGATCTCAGGGAAAGTAGTTCAACCTGGCTACCGTTTCGTATCTGTAGCAGCTATACCAGCCCGGCCGGTGCAACATTAGATTTTGTATTCACGGCTAAGGGAGTCTCTGCAACGAAAACCACTACCTTTCTCACTCAGAGGCTATAACAGTTCAGGACAGACCGGCTCGAACCAGATCGAAGCACTCCATAATACGGGCGACATACTGATCTTTGGGCCGAAAACTACTGTCTGTCTGGCGCAGCATATCCAGCTCCATGTGCCTGAGCATTTTATTCAGTCGATAGCGATGCAGGCCAATTGCCGCCTGTATCGGATCGGAGATCACACCGGATAATGCAGCACCGGCGGACAACAGAGACAGTACGCCGGCGATGGTCGCCAGTGTCACCCCGATAGAGGGTGAAGGCGGAAAAACACTGTAATACAGATGGCCTAAGGTTTCGCCTAAGAAAAAATCAGTGGCCGCGAGTTCCGTACTGATAATCGTTGAGAGCACCAACGCGATACCAATACCTCCCGGGGTAAACTTCTGAAAAGCAAAAGCTCCCAGAACGGTACAAGACAGCGTATTAGTAATATCGGCCGAAGCGGTACGAGTGATGCGATACTGCGCCAGCGCCTCTTCGACGATAGGCTCTGCCCGGGCATGAAACAAGGTACTTCCTATGGTCGTATTTTCATTCTGTTGATACAGCGTACGTAGCTCTTCCGCGATAAACCAACTCAATGAATGTTGCGGTAGATTATGTTGCAACAGATCTCTGAGTACCAATTCACTGATATGTGTCTGCACCTGCGTCGTGAAGCCAGCAGGAAAACGCCCGAGTAAGCGATGCAGCCAGCTAAGGCGCTCAAAGCGACCAACACCAAAGCGAATCATACTGACCAGCGCAAATAACGGTGCCCAGAACAGATTTACCGGCGCCCGTAACACATCAAGACCAAAAGCAACCCGGTTGGTAGTCAGTGCGGCAGGATAGCTGAAATGCTGTTGAATAAAGCCGGGAACCCGCTGCCGACAAGCATCAAAATATCTGTGAATACCCCTGATGACGGACTGCTGAATAGCCTCTTCCAGCACCCCCTGGCTCGCTAGTTTATCTGATTCTGACGATTGCATGAGACCTTGAAATTCACTCTGTACTGTTCAACTAGGCATGGTAAAACGCTGATGCTTTCAGTTTTAAAACAGACACCACCCGAGCTGCTAATGCCCCGGCGATATCATCGTTTTATTTAAACCAAATAAGAGAGCCTACAGTGTGCAAAAAAAGCGATCAACTATCCGGCAGAAGACGAATCTTCAGCACCATCCCTTCGCTGCCGTAAACCTCAACCGAGGCACCTGCTGCCAGACTACCCTCCGCTTCTGCTTTCCATAAGGTATCTCCAATCTGAACCCGTCCCTGTCCATGATCGAAATCCTTTTCCAGGCGAAAACGACGACCTATTAACTGAGCCGCCCGGTCATTCAGCATAGGCTCATCTGATTGACGATTAAACGCACGAAACACTCGCCAGTAAAGGATCGTAAACACTATTCCCAGTAACGCAAACCAGAGCACTTGATACTGCCAGCTGTTCACAAGGTCCAGCGCCACGGCACCTGCCACCACCAGGGCAGCCACTGCCAAACCGATAAGAAAGCCAGAGGTGCCAAGCACCTCCAATGTCAGCAAGAGCATGCCCAGCGTCAGCCAGTGCCAATGTGTTAGTTCATTAAACCAGTCTGCCATTATCTCAGCCCTTAGCTTTGGTGTTATTCAGCAGTTCAGTAATGCCCCCAATAGAGCCAATAAGGCTACTCGCTTCTAACGGCATCAACACCACTTTACTGTTGTCGCCCGCCCCTATCGCTTGCAGTGCATCTGTATATTTTTGAGCCACAAAGTAATTGATTGCCTGCTGGTTACCATCACTAATAGCTTCAGACACGACTTTAGTGGCCATAGCTTCAGCTGATGCCTGACGCTCCCGCGCTTCCGCTTCAAGAATTGCCGCTTGCTTTTGGCCTTCCGCACGTAGTATTTCAGCTTGCTTCTGACCTTCCGCAACTTGAATGGCGGCTTCCCGTTGACCTTCAGCCACCAATATTGCCGCCCGCTTATCCCGTTCAGCCTTCATCTGGTTGCCCATTGAAGCGACCAGATCCTGTGGTGGAGATATATCGCGAATCTCAATCCGGGTCACCTTAATTCCCCAGGGATCGGTCGCTTCATCCACTTTACCCAAGAGCTTTATATTGATCGCATCACGGTTGGACAACATCTCATCCAACTCCATTGAGCCAAGCACCGCCCGAATATTCGTCATCACCAGGTTTCGCATCGCCCGTGTCAAATCATTCACTTCGTAGCTGGCCTTTCCCGCATCAAGCACCTGATAAAAACAAACCGCGTCTGTCGTTACCATCGCATTATCAGAACTGATAACCTCCTGCGGGGGGACATCCAGAACTAATTCCATCATGTTCTGTTTAGTGCCAATCGTATCAATAACCGGAATAATCAGATGCAATCCGGGGTGTAGCGCCCGCGTATAACGACCAAAACGCTCGACAGTCCAGCAGTGTCCCTGCGGCACCATTTTTACACCCATAAAAATCAGTGCCAGCGCAAAAACAACAATAACAACAATTGAAATCTCGAAGCCATACATGGTTATTCATCCTTAAATCATTTGCAGGTTGCAGAAACCGTCAGTCTAACAGTTATTTACGAACAGGCCGAAAATCACTCAGATAAGAAATCGCTATTTCTTGATCCTCCGCAAGTTTGACCATCACCTGCTCAGCCAGTAACGAGTCACTATTTTGCAGGCTATGTTTTAGGTGAAGGGATAGCTTTTGCAGATGCATAAAACTGTCAAACAGACCATTAAGCTGATGTCGATAGATGTAAGCCTTATTCAGATGCTGTATCTGCTGATAAAACTCTTTACGGCTCATATATTCCGGCGTCCAGCTCTCGTTACGGTATCGAATAAAGCCTTGCGCATCCTCAGCTTTACGAGACATCAAAAATTGCTGGGTCAGTTTTTCACTACTCTCCAGATAGTCGCCCGCAAGCCGCTCAATAAGTTCAGACTGGTTTTCCGGATTAAGATGAAATGACTGTACAGCCACGCCTGCCTTTTCCGTTGGTGCGGATTCTTCGCTACAGCCCGATAACAGTATGGATAGCAACAGGGGAAGCAAGATAAACAAGGGACGATAAATAGATACCGACATAACTACATCCAATATAGCTAATATAACGTTATTACTATATCAGGCCTGTGGTAGAGCAACCGATAAACTATACGTATTTTGGGTACTGGGCTGGCGTATTTCTGATGCAGGTGAACACCATAAAGCACTAAACTTTATTGCTTTATGGATATAGATTTAAAAAGATTCGTAATTAGCTCTTGCACTGCCTCCGGCTTACCACTCGTTTTCATATAAAGGCGTAGCCCGATCATCTGTACCTGGAGATGTCTCGCCAGCACGACAGGATTTGCTGTTTCAGCAATTTCACCCTGATCCCTGGCTTGCTGAATAATCCCAGTAAAACGAATTTCTGCTCGTCGCAGAAGTTCACGGGAAAGCTCTAACAACTCTGATTGTTGTTCGTTAACTTCAGACAAAGTCTTAATCAGCATACAGACCTCACTGGGATTTGATTCCCGCCGATCGATAACCACATTACGAAAGAACATTTCCAATCCGGCTAATGGCGAGCCTTGCTCCGCTATATGATGGGCCAGAATACCTGACATCTCCTGGGAGTAGCATTCCAACGCCTCACCATAGAGTTTTTCCTTATTGCCAAACGCTGCATAAATACTTCCGGGACGCATATCAATCGTCTGTTGAAGATCCCGTGTCGAAGTACCATTAAAGCCTTTCTCCCAAAACAGCAGCATCGCTTTGCGAACAACATCATCACGATTGTACTTTGCAACATTGGCCATACAGGTCACCTAAGTTTGAACGTATGCTCAATTTTAACTTGAACTATCGTTCAAGATCAAATAGGCTAAAATTATTGAACGAACGATCAATATTAAGATTTATGCTATCGAGGACCATCAGATGAATAATTTACAAGTACACACACTGGCAACAGCACCGGAAGCCAGTCAGCCTCTATTACAAAACTCGATTAAAAGCTTCGGTTCAATCCCCAGCCTCCACGGCATTATGGCTGAATCACCGGTCGTGCTTGAGGCATATCAAATGCTGCATAAATGGTTTCAGGAAAGTTCATTTAACGCAGAAGAGTTAACCGTCGTCTGGCAAACGATCAACGTCGAGCATGAGTGCCACTATTGTGTTCCTGCCCATGCAGCTATCGCAAAAATGATGAAAGTTGATGACGCCCTCACTACAGCGCTGCGTAACCGACAATCAATGCCTAACGCACAACTGCAAGCGCTGCATGATACAACCCTGTTAATAGTCCGTAACCGTGGCCGGGTAGATGAAGCTGATATCGCCTCCTTTTACGCGGCGGGCTATACCCAGAAACACCTTCTCGAGATAATTCTCGGCCTGTCGCAAAAAGTGATGAGCAACTATATTAATCACCTGGCAGATACTCAGATTGACGAACGTTTTGCTGCGTTTGTAGAGTAAGACTCATCCGGCCAGCTTCATAAACTGGCCCTTTCAACCTTTTAATTTTTGTGAAGTTTGTTTAAAAAAAACCTGAAAAAACCCCAACAAAATGAGTACAGTTATATTAAATCATTGATATAAGTTGACTTCAGCAGGTATATACCGATCTCTGAACAGAGTAAGATTTGTTTAACTTTACTCAATTTTTTCCAGAGGTAGCAGTATGGAGTCTTTTCGTTGGGACCAGGGTTTTTTAACTGGCATTGCTGATGTTGACGACCAACACCACCACCTTGTTAATGTTATTAACAGCTTTGGCGAGTTGATTTCAGGCAAGGAGACACCTCGTTACTCTGAAGTTGAAGCTATTTTCAAAGAGCTCACCGAATACACCCATTACCATTTTTCTGAAGAAGAAGCGTTTATGGAACAAGCCGCTCTCGACCCCCGGTACCTGGAACCCCATAAAAAAGCACACCAGCATTTTATCAATGAAGTTCTGAAAATGAGCGCCACCATTACCCCTGAAACAATGGACAGGTGTGACAAGGTCATGAAATTCCTGATTCACTGGCTGGCCTATCATATTCTGGGCACAGACAAATCGATGTCTCGCCAGATCAGTCTGATTGAAACCGGGATTTCACCAGCTGATGCATATGAACAGGAACAACTTCATCAGGAATCCTCTACCGGACCATTATTAACTGCACTCAACGGGCTGTTCCAGCAAGTCTCCGAAAGCAATCAGGAACTCTATCAATTAAACCAGACGCTGGAACAACGTGTAGAAGAACGAACACGTGACCTGGCTTCGGCCAACCATAAACTGGAAGTTATCGCCCTGACGGATGCCCTGACTGGCTTGCCAAATCGCCGCCACGCACTGAGGGCATTTGAACAACTCTGGCAGGAAAGCAGTCAAACAAAGACTCCCCTCTGCTGCATGATGATCGATGCTGATTACTTTAAACAGATTAATGATACCTATGGCCACGATGCTGGCGACGAAGTACTGCGGCAATTATCACATACCCTGAAACATTCAGTACGCAACGATGATATAACCGCCCGTTTAGGTGGCGATGAATTCCTTATTATCTGCCCTAATACCGATCTGAAAGGCGGGTTACTAGTCGCTGAAAAAATGCGTCAAACAGTCAATGCCCTCCGCGTACCCGCCGGCGACGATGGAGAATGGAAAGGTAGTGTAAGTGTCGGTGTATCCTGCCGTACAGCGGATATGAAAGGACCTGACAATCTGATTAAAGAAGCCGATAATGGGGTTTATATGGCCAAAGAAGATGGTCGAAACTGTATACGAACATCACAGACATCCAGCTGAATCAGATATTCCGGGCATCAAAAAGGCCGCTTATGCGGCCTCTTTTATATCTGAGCGGCAAATTACTTTTTGCCGTCTTCGCTCATCAGCTTACGGATTTTAATAAATCCCCAGATCATACCAATAGACATTCCAGCAACACCCAACAGACTTGGCCACAGTGTTTCGAACAGATACGGATCCATAACAGTTACCTTTGTTTAATGTTTCTAACTGGTAACAGATATTACTCCTGATCAAATTAGAGAATATTGATATAACTCAATAACAGGTGTGATTAAATTTTGAATATAACGCCCTGCCCGCTATCCCATGTTGCTAGAAGCCCTGTAACTTCACTATTAATTCAATGAATTTACCCGTCCAACCAGAGTCTCCAGCAAATTGCCACACTTGATAAAAATACGTTTCTCATCCATACCTTAAAGGCAAGGAAGACAGAAAACGCTCCTCAAACGTACCTGCTCTTCTCTTGTCTTTAAACAACCGGTAGAGCGAGAATCCCCTATGGCTCAACTACATAAAACCTGGGACAGCGAACAGCTAAAACAGATGAATGAAGAAGCGTTTCTAGTCGATCTACTGGATATGATTCAGATTTCACCTACCACTGACAGCAGCGACAGCGCTATTAAACTGATGCAAAGCAAGCTGGATGTTGTCGAAGCAATGTTACGCGAACGTCTCAATGGCTAATAAATAGCTCCGACTAAAAATGCCCTTTAAGGGCATTTTTTTATAGCTCTCTCCCAAGACCTCCCCTCTTCAACTCCTCAGTCTATTTATCTTAATACCAAGACAAAATATCAAAATAACTATAATGATCTATCAAAAGCTCACTATTGATAGATATAGCCTTTCACTTACGCTCCTATTATTAAAAAATACAATAACTCACGAATAAAAATAAACCCTTATATATCAACATGTTAAAGATAAATTTCTTTAACATAACAAGCCTCCACTTATTTCTAAAAAAAGCCATTAAAAACAATTAGTTACAAGCGCAAAAAGCCTGAGATAAACTTTTGATTAATCAATAAATAATATATACTTATCTATATAAGATTAAAAACATTCAATAAAAAGGTAATGAACATGCAAGAAAGAGAAATAAAGCTTCTTTTTAAGGCGGGGGTGTTTGATTCGTGTCAGGCAGCGCCGGTGTCGATTGCCAGAGGCTGGCAGCTAAAATTTATTACTAAGCAGGCAGAGGTCATGACGCTTGATCTGCAACGTTCTCGCAAAGAACGAGAATTCAAAAGCCTGGATGGCGCCGCAGCAGTTGCCCGCCGAATTGGCTTTGAATGGTTAAATGTGCAGATTGGTGATATGGAGTGGCAGGAAAAGGTATAACGCCTGTTATGTATCGCTTTGCAGAAGAATATTGCTCGCCACTGGCGGTAGCAGAATCAGGGCAACGTGAAAACACGAGTCAGGCCGTATCGTTTTAAAAACAGTGACTCTGAGCTGTAATAAGAAGGGGAACTTCGTGAATTTTGGCGGCCCGGCACTTCATTAACAACAATGGCTATAGAAGTACCGGGGGGAAAGGAAAAACAGAGACTTTATCTTTTAATGGGCTACTCTTTTCCGCCCATTGCGGCCTCTATTTTTTTGTCAGTTTTATACTGGCTCAGCGCATAAACAGACCAGATCGCAGCAGGCAGCCAGCCGACCAGTGTCAATTGAAGAATCAGACAAATTATTCCGGCAAACGGCCTGCCGATTGTAAAAAACTGCACCCAGGGTAACAACAGGGCTAAAATCAAACGCATGACAAACACTCCTTCTTTTTAAACTTATCCAACAATACCATCGCGTAATTCAGTGTCTGTTGCTTCGCGGACAGCCACAACTTCAACCTCGAAATTCAGCGTCTTACCAGCAAACGGGTGGTTCGCATCAATAGTCACTTCATCCTCTTCAATCAGAGAAATGGTCACCAACTGGGGCTCTCCATCTTCACCCTCTAACTGACATAGCATGCCTTCTTCAATCTGATCGAACCCGGCAAAAGACTCTGCATCAATAATACTGACTTTACTTTCATCACGATCTCCATAGCCCTGTTCAGGCGCGATAGTTACCGTAAAAGTATCGCCTTTGGCCTTTCCAAGAAGCGCCGCTTCCAGGCCAGGAATGATGTTAGCCTGACCTTGAATATAAGGAAGGGGCTCTCCTCCACGCGAACCATCCATCACTTCATTTTCCTCATTAAAGAGGGCGTAATGGATCTCGACGTAGCAGTTATTACTGATATTCATTCAATTTATTTCCGTTTCTAAAGTTCGCACCAGCCACTCACCAATGGACACTACTTCTTCAAAGCAGAGCCCGTGGTCTACCGGCCAGCTATGCCACTGAGGCTTATACCCCAGCTGCTGTAATTTCTCGGTTGCCTGAACCCCCAGGCTCATCGGCACCACATCATCAGCAGTACCATGATGAATCATGACAGGGATATTCTGGTTGGCATCACTACGCTGTTGTTCAATCAGATCGGCAGTAGCCATGTAAGTTGACAGGGTCAACAAACCTGCCAGCGGTTGTGGATAACAAAGCGCCGTATGATAGGCCACCGCACCACCCTGAGAGAAGCCTGCCAAAACGATTCGGTTCGCAGGGATACCCCGATCGATCTCACGCTGAATCAGCGCTTTAATCTGTTGAACCGATTGCAGTAAGCCATCGACATCAATCTTACGCTCGATACTCATTTCCAGAATATCGTACCAGGCCGGCATCACCCAACCACCATTGACGGTGACTGGTTGCGACGGTGCATTTGGAAACACAAACCTGACCGGTAAAGATTCAGGTAAATTCAAAGCCGGGACTACCGGCTCAAAGTCATGCCCGTCAGCACCCAGCCCATGTAACCAAATGACGGTTGCACATGCCGGTTGAGAAGGCTCCACCTCTACGCAGGGCAGCAATTGCCCGGTTATCTGTTCTGTCATCAATTTTCTCTGCTAACAATGCTATAGCTTATAGCCGGCTCAGGGCGAAAGCCGGTCAACCTGCCACTCGCCTTCGTTCTCGGTATAACTAAACCGATCATGTAAGCGGCTTTCTCGTCCCTGCCAAAACTCAAAGTGAGTAGGAATCAGGCGATACCCTCCCCAAAACTCAGGGTAAGGAATATCGCCGTCAGGGTGTTGTTGCTGCATCTCATCTACCGCTTGCTCCAGGACATTACGGCTTTCGACCACAGAGCTTTGGCAAGACACCGCGGCGCTAAGCCTGCTTCCAACCGGGCGTTCATTGAAATACTTACGTCCCTGTTCGGCAGATAGTTTCTCTACCCGCCCCTGAATGCGTACCTGACGCTCAAGGCCATACCAGTAGAACATGATCTCAGCCTGGGGATTCTCAGCCAGTTCCTGACCTTTACGGCTACGATAGTCGGTATACCAGGCAAAGCCTTCAGCATCAAAATGCTTTAATAACACAATACGTGCCGATGGCATGCCCGTGGCGCTGGCGGTAGCCAGGGTCATTGACGTGGCATCATCCGGACTGTATTCAGTCGCGGTCTGCATCCAGTCAGCAAACTGCTGTAGCGGGTCGGCCGAAAGATCAGACCGGTTAAGAGGTTGTGCCACATATTCACGGCGTAGGGCTTTAAAATTGCCCTGATCGGATTGACTCATAAATAACCTGAACACTAATACTTAATATTTAGCCGCTATAGTACTTCACTATGCGCTCAACATCACGGTGATAAGCCCCGCCAAACAACAACAGATGATTCAGATAGTGGTAGAGATTATAAAGTTCACTCCGGGAGCGCCAATCAGGCTGAACATCGCTGTAATATTGATAAGCCTGATATAAGCGCTGACTGAATCCACCAAACATCTGCGTCATCGCCAGCTCTGCCTCAGCCCAGCCATAGTAGACCGAAGGGTCAATCAGAGCCGGCTCTCCCTGCGACCCTGTCATTATATTCCCCGACCACAGGTCACCGTGTAACAGTACCGCAGGCTGTTCTGGCAACCAACGGTAAAGCGATTCACTCAGTGTCAATAACTGCTCAAATAGCGCTGTCGTTATCAAGCCCTGCGCTAAACACTGCTGGCCCAGAGCCTGATAACGTTGCCGGGCATAAAAATCAAAGCCGTTCTCATGCCAATGGTTTAACTGGCGAGTATTGCCACAAAACGTATCGTAAGCGAAACCAAAGCGATCATTTTTGCAGTGATGCTGGAACGCTAATCCTCTGCCTAAATGCTCATCAAAATCTGTTGAAGGCTCAACAGGGGTAAGGTATTCCAACAGTAAACAGAGTCCCTCTTGCAGAATCACTTTTGGAGTACAAAGAGCCTCTGGGCCGGACAAACGCAGGGATTCAAGTCCGCCAGCCTCGGCTGCGCCCTGTTCTGAAGAGCCCTCCGGCATCTGCTTCAAAACCAGCTCCAGCACAGCCCCTTTTGACGTTTGCAGACTCAGCTTAGCAATATCCGCAACACAACCGCCACTGAGTGGTGTTATCGTGCCAAGCGTCAGGGACTGATGTTGCAGCCATTCAACTATGGGTTGAGGTATTAAATCTGGCATACTCTGTTTTCAGCTTCCAAATAAGGCTTCTATAACAATGCAAGGTACTCCCACACATCTGATCGCCTGTCACGAATGTGATCTGTTGATTGAACGGGTTGTAAATCAACCCGATCAGGATGTTATCTGCCCGCGTTGTCATGCCCGTTTATATTACACCACCCTGAATACTATTGAGCGTCTACTGGCTCTCTCCCTCGCTGGCCTTATTCTATTTATTCCGGCCAATCTGTTTCCGATACTCAGCTTGCGGGTATTTGGCCAGAGTCAGAGTGAGATTATTCTCCAAAGCGCACTCTCGCTGTATGAAGGAGGGCTCATAGTGGTTGCCCTGCTCATCCTGCTGTTTGCTATTGTTGTCCCTCTGATACAGCTAATCGCTCTGTTTTATATTAGCTTCACTCTTCACTATCGCTGGGAAGGCAGGCTGTTACGCCAGGCCATGCACAGCTATCAACACCTGCGTGGCTGGGGGATGCTGGAAATCTTCTTGCTGGGGGTGCTGATATCCATTATTAAGCTTAAAGATATCGCGGATCTTGAGATCGGTCTGGGGCTCTACAGTCTGGCAGCACTGATTGTTGTCATTACGCTGAGCAGTGTCTTTTTCAACCCTCACCAGATCTGGCATCAGATTGATCTGCACCGAAAACAGAGCCGTTCCCATGACTGACCCAACAACGGCTTTTCGCTCAGCCCGTAGCAGCGGTTACCTGCTCTGCAGCGACTGTGAGAAACTGCATTACCTTCATCAGGAAGGACAACATTGCGATCGCTGTGGCACACATTTGCATAGCCGAATTGCCAACTCTATGAGTCTGAGCTGGGCCTGTCTGATAGCCTCAATACTATTATTTCTACCGGCCAATCTGCTCCCTATCATGACCTTTAAAACCTTCGGTCAGGGTGAGCCCAGCACCATTATGGGTGGTGTACTCCATCTGCTGGAACAGGATATGCTGATGATCGGTCTGGTTGTCTTAATCGCCAGTATCGTAGTACCCGTCCTGAAAATGATCGCCCTGACCATTTTGCTCTGTACCGTACAATTTGGTTTACAGACCAACTTACGTCAGAAGACAATGATGTTTCGGGTCGTCGAGTGGATCGGTCGCTGGTCGATGCTGGATATTTTTGTAATTGGCATTCTGGTCGCACTGGTACAACTGGGCAGTATTGCTCATATTGAAGGCAACCATGGAGCCACCGCTTTTGCCATTGTAGTATTATTGACCATGTTTTCGGCTATCGCTTTTGATACCCGGCTAATTTGGGATAATGGAACGTCGGACTTACCTGCCGACAGTACTGATCATAAGGATGACTCATGAGCACCCCGGCTTCAGACAACAATGCCGCAACGCCCATTATAAAACGCCATAAAGGCCCTTCCGTTGTATGGCTATTGCCTTTTCTCGCCGCACTGATTGCTGGCTGGCTGGTCATTAAGAGCTATCAGGATGCCGGCATTATGATCGAAGTGCAATTTGAGACTGCCGAAGGCCTGGAAGCGGGAGTCACCAAAGTCATGTACCGGGGCCTCCCCACCGGAATGATCAAAAGCCTGAAACTCAATGAGGATTTAAAAAGCGTCACCGCGATGATCGAAATGGAGAAAGAGACGTCAGAAATTCTGGTTGAAGGCTCTCGTTTCTGGCTGGTCAAACCGCAGATATCCCTCAGTGGGGTTAAAGGCCTGAATACACTACTCTCAGGTTATTACATTGAATTACAGCCAGGCAGTGGCCACGAGCGATTAAACTTTATTGCTGATAATGAGCCGCCGCCTCCCCTGAAGGATCGCAAGGGTCTTTATCTCTCCTTATTGGCCGACTCAGCCCAATCAATACAGCGCGGGGCAAAGGTGTATCATCGCCAGATAGAGGTGGGAGAGGTCATTAATTTCGGGTTGACCAATAACGCCAGCCAGATTCGTATTGAGCTCTTTATCGAACCCGCCTACAGCCACCTGATCAGTGACAGCACCCGTTTCTGGAATGCCAGTGGCATAAGTCTGAAAGCAAACCTGTCTCAGGTAAACCTGCGTTTCGGCTCATTAGCCGCCATCATCGCCGGCGGTATTAGCTTCTATACACCACCGGACGATGACAGCAAACTCACTCCGGACCATGAATTTAACCTGTTTCCAGATTTCGAGGCGGCTGAAGATGGCTTAGTGGTTAACGTTAAGTTTCCTGCCCGCACCGATATGCATGAAGGGATTCGGGTAATGAGTGAAGGGATACAGATTGGCCGGGTACAAAGCCTTGAATTGAGCAGCGATCTGTCCACGCTCAACGCCCGCTTGCTTATCGATCCCCGTGCCCGCCCGCTGTTACGAAGTGGTAGCCAGTTCTGGCTACCCAAACCTACATTTTCATTAACCCAGCTGCAAAATATCGGCGAACTGATCCAGGGTTCTGCTGTTCAATTACTGCCCGGGCCAGGAACACCACAGTTTGAATTTTCTGCGCTCAACAGAGCGCCTGCCCGCAGACCTGGAACAGCGGGACTGGACATCAGCTTCGAGAGCGAACAACTAGGCTCTATCAATTTCGGTTCCCCCATCATGTATCGGCAGATTCCTGTGGGCGAAGTACGTGGCTATGAGTTAACCGGAGATGGATCAAAAGTACTGATCCACGGGACGATCAGGCAGGAATATAGCAATCTGGTAAAACGGAGCAGCCGCTTCTGGGAAGAAAGCGGCATAAAACTCAAAGCAGGTGTTGATGGTGTTGAACTGAAAAGCAGTTCGCTCAGCACTGTTATTAATGGCGGTATAGGATTCTTCACCCCGGATATCAAAGATCAAAAGCCCGTCGGTAAGGATCAAAAATTCCATCTGTTTCGTAACTTTGACAACGCCAGTCAGCATGGCCGCTTACTCTATCGGGAAAACGCCGATAAACTGCCTATCCGGGTTAAAGCAGAGTCTCTGGGTTCAATCACCAGTGGTGCCCCGGTGCTCTACAAACAACTCCAGGTGGGCAGCGTAAGCCATTACGCGCTATCTGCCGAGGATGATAGTGTCGTTGTCCATCTGTTAATCGACAAACCGTATCGCCATCTGGTGACAGATCAAAGCCGTTTCTGGAATGCCAGTGGTATCGACGCAAGCCTGAGTCCCAGCGGAGTGAATATTCACAGCGAATCTTTTCAGACGCTGTTACGCGGTGGAATCGCCTTCGCCAACCTCCAGAAAAACGGTGATAGCGCGGTCAACCGCCAGATGTTCACTCTCTTCAGCAAACGCACTAAAGCATTGCAACGAGGCCCCAGTATCAGCGTTACCTTCCCTGCTGGCCCTGATATCACTACCGGAGCCAAAGTTCGCTTCAAAGGACTGGAGATGGGCGAGGTGGAGCAGGTCACTCTGGTCGATAATCAAGGCACTATCAAAGCCAACATCGCCCTGACCTATGAAGGGCGGCTGCTAGCCCACCAACACACTCAATTCTGGATCGCTGCTCCGCGTATTAACCTCTCCGGTGTCGATTACCCTGAAACTCTGATCCAGGGCAACCATATCGAGGCCTTACCAGGCAATGGTAATTCACAACTCATCTTTACAGGTTTACCCGAAAGGCCCGCCAACCGGGATCTGCCAGGCTTAAATATTATTTTAGAAACTCAACAGTTGGGCTCGCTGGATATCAACAGCAATCTTTATTTCCGCGGAATGCCGGTGGGGTCAGTATCCGGGTATGAACTCAGTGAAGACAGTCAAACAGTAAGATTATTTATTAATATAAAAACCCGCTATAAAAAGCTGGTCACCCCAGCCAGTCAATTCTGGAATATCGGCGGCATTAATGCAGAATTTGGTCTTTTTAAAGGCCTGAAAGTAGAGACAACTAATTTGGAAAGTTTTGTACAGGGCGGCATCGCCTTCAGTACCTCCAGAGACATGGGACAGCCCGTCACCTCCGGATATAAATTCCAACTCCATGGCCAGGAGCCCGACTGATGCTCTGGCTAAAGACCATTAGGCTATGTGGGATGAGCCTTCTCATTCTGCTGCTGTCAGGCTGTGTCGCCAACCCGCCTTCCGACTTCAAAATCAGTGATCTGGCCAAAAGCGATATTGATAATGTCACCGATATGCACATTAGTCAGGTTCGTATGCTCACCCGCGAATTAACAATTAAACTCTACAAACGAAACCCAAGTGAGCTTGCAAAAGCACCTCCCGGGACGACGGTAAAAAAACGTATACAACAGCTACTGGACACTCCCAGAACCCGAAGATTTAAAGAGCTGAACGGCGCCGAGGAAATCAAAGCTATACAGCTCAGTTTTAATGAGGAATTTCAAGGAGACCGGGTATTTGCTTTGATGGTGGGCATCAGCAGCATGCTTAATGCTGCCTATAATTACCAGGATGAATTTTTCTTACTCGATGCGATAGACCAGCAGAAACTCTATAACAGCGCCCGAAATCTGGAGATCATCGCCTGGCAATTGAATAATCGAAAAAATAGTCGGAATAAACCCTATATTCTTAGTAATAGCATCTCAGCAACGGGCATCCGCAACCTTAGCTATGAGCGAATTTTCGGTAAACTGATCAGCCTGCAGGACATGATGGCACTGCTGGTTGCCGATAGAACCAATCGTACCATCACCCGGGTAGTCCAGAGTGCTGCATCGATGACCTTCCTGCCTATTTGATAAAATCTTCTAGGAGCCGCTTCCAGCAGCGATAGCTATATCTCGCGGTTGGAAGCAGCTCCCACTTAATATTTTACTGTCTCATCTCTTTAATAAACTGATCCGACGCTTGAATAGAGCGCTTCATCTCCAGCACCAACCTATCAATATCCCGCTTAATCCCGCCGAACTCCCCTTTCAAAGAGCCTATCGCCCGGGCATTGAGGTTATGTTTAAGAAACAGGGTATTATCCCTCAAAGCGGATAATACGGGCTGCATCTTTGCCTCGGCGCGTTTCAGGCTAGTGTGCAAAGATCGGTAGCGGGCTTTGGTGTTTTTAAGTGCCTGAGCGCTCTGGCTGCGTAATTTAGTGCTGCTGTACTGTTCTAACTCCTCTTCCCACTCATCAAACAGCGCCTCAGCAACATCTTCAACCTGGCGGATATGACCACTAACAGATTCCGCCGCCGCTTCGCTATCATCATAAGCAGACTGCATATCGTCATAGACCGCCTCCAGCTCGCCTCCGTCAAAGTTAACCACTTTCCGGAACTGCTCCAAAGCAGAAACAAACTCCTCCTGAGCTTCATCCTGAGCGGTTTGGGTATCTTCAACGCGATCGACTAAAATTTCACGTTTATGAATACCCACTTTTTCCATTGCTGAGTAATAGGCACTCTGGCAACCACTGAACAGCGGCACAGACAGCAACATCACACAGACTAAAACAATACGTTTCATTAAAATTCCTTATGATCAGGCTTCGGCACAAACTTATAACGGTTTGTTGATACGAATTTTACCGATTTTATGATTCACATTCAGCTCCAGACAGACATCCGCGCGACGGGGCATCTCTTCCAGCATATTGCGAGTCAGGCGTTCATAATGCTGTATAAAACGCCTGATTTCCCTGTCATTCATAATCCGCAGGTGCTGAGTAGGCTGCTGAGTATCATAGAAATAGCGGACTCTTTCCGCCAGTTTTTTCTCCTGCTGAGAACGCCACTCATACACTGATTCCATACTTGGCACTTTCAACATAATCAACACGTCCATCAACTCAAATAGTTCTTTATAGCTGCCTTTAAGTTGCTGATTCACATAAGTACGCCAAAAACCCAGAGGGTCCTCACTGCGCTCAAGATCATTCACTGACTCACTCAGAGCGTCCTCTTCCTGAGCAATAGCACCAACACACCAGCCTTCTAAAACAATCACATCCGCTTCACCGGTCCACTCTTGCCACAGGGCAGTAGGACACCGATCATCGATTGATTTATCAAACACCGGGATTTTAACGTTACGCCCCTCTTCACCGAACTCCCCTTTAAGACCCCGTATCAACTCGATACCCAAATCAATATCATGGGAGCCGGGAACACCCCGGGTTTGCATCAAAGGATGCACCGAATGAGCCAGCGCTTCTCGCTCTTGACGGGTTTTGTAGAGATCATCAATCGACAGTCCGACAACTTTCAGACCAAACCCTTCTTCCAGGATCACCTCGATCAGATTAAACAGCGTCGATTTGCCAGCCCCCTGCGCACCATTAATACCCACCACCAGAGGCCCCTGTTGTCGATCCTTTCGGGCAACCAGCCAGGCACCTAAGGGGACGTATATCGTCTCTAGCAGCTCTACCAGACCGATATCGACCTTCAGTGACTCCAGTGTCGACGCAAACGCCTGCTCAACTTTACCAACAGCCTGTTCACGCGCCTCATCGCTCAGGCAAAGCTGATCAGAGGGCCACCGGGTCAGCGAACTCATGAAACGTCATCCTGCTTGTGGGCGCGATTATTTCGCAGCCATTGCTGTATCGCGACAATCTGCTCCGTTTCCATCAACGAAGGCGCATGGGCTATTCCAGGTATCCGATAGAGATCAAGATCAGGGCGTATGCTTTGCATCTTTTCCACCGTCTCAGCCGTTAAAACATCGGACTGATCTCCCCAGATCAGCATCTGAGGACAGTTAACAAGCCTCCAGACAGGCTCCAGCTCTATATCCTGATGCTGCGCTTCCTGCGTGCCTTCCGCCAGCCGGGGATCATAATGCATGCCATAATCGCCCTCTGATATTTCTCTGTGGCCATACCTGACCAGGTGCTGCCACTGACTATCGCTCAGATTACGGTAGGCGGTGTAGGTCTTACGCATATACTGTTCCAGCTCAGCTAAAGAACTGAAATGATGCTCGCCCACATACTGAGCGATCCGCTGAAGCGACTCTTTACCGATAAAACATCCAATATCATTCAACACCATAGAGCGAATAGGTGAATTCGGTAACGCCGCTAGACAGATACCGATAATTCCTCCCATAGAGGTCCCGACCCAATCCACCTGATCAACATCCAGGCGCGCCAGCAGTGTCGCCATATCGCTCATGTAGCGAGGGATATCGTAATTCACCCCTTGAGGCAGCCAGTCACTTTCTCCCCGCCCGGGCATGTCCGGGCAGATCACCCGATAATCCCGGGACAGCGCTAACGCCAGTTCATCAAAGTCACGACTATTTCGGGCCAGCCCATGCATACATACCAGTACCCGGTCATTATCAGCACTGCCCCATTCGTGATATACCACCCGATGAAATCCAAGAGGGTCGAGCGCCATCACTGATCTGGTTCGCATTACTATCTCCTGTCATCTGAATTGGGTATCTCTTACGTAACGCTACCATCTGGTAAAGAATTGTAAAGCACCAACAATTCTACTTACGCGCTCTGATAGATGTATTATGATTTGCGAATATACTAAGGTAGACGTGAACAGATCTCCTCGGGCTAGCAGCGACACCGGTGCACCTTACCCAACTTCCGGCATACAGATGGACAAGTAATGGCTGAACAGACAGAACAATCCTTTTTCCACAGACATAAGCGCTGGATGCTCCCTATCCTGATCATTGCGGGTGCGGTACTCATATTTATCGCGTTGAAAGCAACCAAACCCACAGCGCCCTCTCAGCCCATTCAAGAAAAGGTCTGGACGGTCAAAGTGGTTAACGCAGAATTTGCCAGCTACTCACCACAACTTTCACTTTATGGGCGTATCGAGTCACCGTCTTCCAGCACCCTCTCATCCTCGATAAACGCCTATATTGAAAGCCGCCACACCTCCGAAGGACAAAAAGTAGACGCTGGAGAGCTACTGATTCAATTGGATAACCGCGATGCCTCGCTAGCCCTGACCCAGAAACAAGCTGATGTGGATCGCATCAAAGCCTCGATAGAAGCAGAAAAGGTACGCTACCAGTCTAACCTTAAAGCATTGAAAATCGAAAAAGAGCTGGTCAGTCTCACACAACGAACCCTGGAGCGTTACCAGGACCTGAGTAGCCGTAAACTGGCCAGCCAGAATCAACTGGATGATGCCAGGAGAACTAAACAGCAGCAGGCTCTCTCCCTTAACAGCCGCCAGCAGTCCATTAACGATCACCCCAATCAGCTGGCGCAATTAACCGCACAGCTTAAGCAAGCGACTGCTCAGCGTGACAGTGCCGCTCTGGATGTGGAACGAAGCCAGATTACCGCACCGTTTACCGGCCGGATTGCCGAGATTAAAGTGGCCACCGGTGAAAGGGTGCGCAGTGGTGATGCCCTGCTGACTATTTATGACCTGAGTTCTCTGGAGGTACGGTCCCAGATTCCCGGCCGATACCTGCCGCAGATTCATCAACAACTCGACAAAGGTGAAGAGATAACCGCAACGGCATCACTCGACGGACAACCGTTGTCGCTGACTCTTGAACGCTTGGCCGCAGCCGTCAATAGCGGCAGCGCTGGCGTTGATGCCCTGTTTCGCATTAATTCCAGGGATTATCGCGGTGAACCTGGCCGGGCTTTATCTCTGGACCTGACTATGCCACAACAGGATAACCTTCTGGCACTGCCTCCACAGGCCATTTTCGGAACAGATAGGGTGTATACCTTAATCGATAGCCGACTGCAGGCCAGTACCATAGAAAGAGTTGGTGATTTCCGCGACAATCAGGGTCAGTCCAAAGTCCTGGTTCGCAGTTCCGTCATTCAAGCTGACGACCAGATTCTGGTCACCCAGCTACCCAACGCCGTCACCGGATTGCTGGTCGAAGTAGCCGCCGTCCAACCGGTGCTTAAGCCTGCCCCGACGACAGCCGGAGCGGAGTAATCTATGTCACAGAATCAAGGCCCGCTTAAAAACCTGATCACACTGTTCACTGAACATCGGGTCGCATCAAACCTGCTGATGATGTTGATGATTCTGGCCGGTATCTGGGGATTAAAAAAACTCAACACTCAGTTTTTCCCAACCTTTGAGCTGGATATTATTACCATCGCAGTGCCATGGAGTGGCGCTGCGGCAGAAGATGTGGAAAGTTCTATCATTCTGCCGATTGAGCGTGAGTTAAAATCGGTTAACGGTATTGATTCACTGTTTTCAACCGCCACTCAGGGATCTGCTTCCATTCGTCTGGAATTGGAAGAAAATAGCGATATTGCTTATATCCTTGATGAGGTAAAGCAGAAGGTCGATGGCATTACCAACCTCCCCGCCGATGCCGAAAAACCTATTGTTCAGCAAGTCATTCGCTACGATGATATTGCCCGTATACTGATCACCAGTCCCGCCGCAACCCCGGCAGAATTAAGAATTCTAGCCCGGCAATTCGAACGGGAACTACTGCAAAAAGGGATTCGCAAGATCGATTTCGTCGGCATGCCGGAAGAAGAGATCGCTATCCAGATATCCTCCAGTCGTCTGCATGAGCTGGGGCTGAGCCTGAGTGATGTAGCGGCAATTATCAATCAGCGCAGCGTTGATCTGCCGGCAGGTACTGCCGCACAAGGGGATGGATCACGACAGATTCGCAGCCTCAGCCAGCAACGCGATGTTGAAGGGTTCACCCAGCTACCGTTAATTACAAATAAAGATGGCCAGTTACTCCGGCTGGGGGATGTGGCCGCAATTGACTGGCGCAGCCAGGATAATCAAACCTACCTCACCTACCGGGGTCAGCCCGCAATCCAGCTATTGTTACGCCGTACTGAAAACGACGATACCCTCAAAGCAGCCGGATTAATGCGTGAATGGCTCGATGAACGACAGCCAACGCTACCGCCTGACATTCAGTTGATCGCTTTTGATGAAGGCTATGTTGCTATTCAGGACCGTATCAACCTACTGATTAAAAACGGTCTGGGCGGTTTAATCCTGGTCATCGCCACACTGTTTTTATTCCTCAATGCACGGGTCGCGTTCTGGGTAACCGTCGGCATTCCGATCTCCTTTATGGCTACCCTGGCGGTGCTTTACGGCATCGGCGGCAGTATCAATATGATCAGTCTGTTCGGTATGATAATGGCGCTGGGTATCATTGTTGATGACGCCATCGTGGTAGGTGAAGACACACTAACCCATCTACAGATGGGTGAACCTGGCCTTCAAGCCGCTATCGGGGGTGCCCACCGTATGCTGGCACCGGTTATGGCATCCTCGCTGACAACGGTGGCGGCTTTCCTGCCCCTGCTGCTGATTGGCGGTATTATCGGCAACATTCTGATCGATATTCCCACCGTGGTTATCTGTGTGATTGCCGCATCAGTAGTAGAGTGTTTTCTGATTCTTCCGGGGCATCTGCACCACAGTTTGCATAAGGCCGCAGATCTTCGCCCATCAAAAACCCGAATCAAACTGGATAACGCGTTTAATGACTTCAAAAACGGACGTTTTCGTGGCTGGGTAGAGAATGCCATCGAGTTTCGCTGGATAACCGTAACAATTGCCGTGGCGGCTTTCATTATTGCGATCGGTCTGGTCAACAGTGGCCGGATAAAATTTACCTTTTTCCCTGCGGTTGAGCTGGAAACCCTGAATGCCAATATTCAGTTCACCTCCGGCAGCAGCCCCGCCCAGGTCGATAACTTTCTCCTGCATCTGGACCAGACACTGCGACAAACCGAGCAGGAATTAGGCGGTAATCTGGTTAAGATGGCTTTGCAGATTCACCGTAAAACCAATAGTAGCCGAACCAGTCAGGGCGCCAGCCAGGGTGACGAATTCGGCGCACTCTATGTTCAGTTCACTCCGATCGACAGTCGGGAAGTCACCAACAGCAACATTATCCAGAAGTGGCGAAGTAAGATTATCCTGCCCGCCGGTATTGAAAAATTCACTATCGACCTGAAGCGCTCCGGCCCACCGGGTAAATCTCTCGAGGTCAAGCTGGTCGGCTCTGATGTTGAAAAACTGAAACAAGCATCCCTCGCCGTGCAAGATAGCTTGCGCCAGTATAACGGCGTCAGCAATGTCGATGATGATCTTCCCTTTGGTAAGTCTCAGCTGATTTATGAACTGACTCCTTCAGGTAAAACCACCGGCCTGACGCTAAATTCTGTTGGCCGCCAGTTACGAGCTGCATTTGATGGTCAACTGGTGCAGATCTTTAATCAGGGTGAAGATGAAATTGAGGTCAGAGTCGTACTGCCCGATAATGAAAGAGACCGCTTCAGTGCACTGGAAAACCTGCCGGTTCTGCTACCTGATGGCAGCAGTGCTCCACTGGCTAATGTTGTTCAGTTCTCTGATAAGCAGGGTCTTGACCGGTTGCAGCGGGTGGACGGTCAACTGGCAATCAAGGTCACAACCGATCTGGATGAATCCGTGGCGAATGCTAACGAGATTATCGCCGACCTGAGAGCCGGTAAGTTACAAAAGATAACCTCAGAATTCGGTGTACAGGCCAGCTTTGAAGGGCGTAATAAAAACCAGCGAGAAACCCTGGCCGATATGAAGATGGGATTATTGATCGCTTTGCTACTGATTTTTATCATTCTCAGCTGGGTTTTCTCGTCCTACAGCTGGCCACTGGCCGTTATGCTGGCGATCCCCCTCGGCCTGACCGGCGCTATTGCCGGACACCTGTTAACGGGACAAAATTTAACCATCCTGTCGCTGTTTGGCTGTTTCGGGCTATCGGGCATTGTCATAAACGATTCGATCGTCCTGATTACTTTTTACCAAAAATTGCGGCATCAGGGCTTGGCAGTCCATAAAGCCATTGTCGAAGCGGCTTGCCAGCGTCTGCGGGCGGTGCTGCTCACATCGCTGACGACAATTGCAGGCCTGACACCCATACTGTTTGAGACTTCGCTTCAGGCTCAGTTCCTGATCCCAATGGCAACCTCTCTGGTATTCGGACTAGCGTTCGGCACTATGCTGATCTTATTGGTTGTACCAGCACTTCTGGTGATGCTTGAGAATGGCAAAGCAGCGGTCAAATCGATGACTACGCGTAAAGCCCCGCCTCAGAGTACCTGACGCTCAGCCAGAAGAACGAAGAAGCCCGGTTAAACCGGGCTTTTATATTATCACCTCAATCACAGGCGCGCATGGTTATCCACATACGCGGATATAATCGCCATATCCTGTGGATTAAGATCGACAAACTTCATACCAAACTCAAAACGATCCTGAGAGAGCCGTCGAACACGGACTAACCGACAAACTTCGCTTAACTCTCTCCCGGGCATACTGAAACTAACCACATAATCTAATACCGCATTAGCACCGGTATTATCCAGCTTCAGGATATCTTCCAATTCATGATTTCCCCAAACGGCGATCCCGCCCAGACTAATATTAATAATCCGGGCGCCGGTGTTATCACCGGGGATTCCCACTTTAACCGGAAAATCAGTTTCAACCCGGGGATGAAATCGACTATCTGTAAGCACGCTTACCAACTCCCAACTACTTATCCGTTAATCTAAGCCTATGACGTTCACTCGTTATTGTCACTTAAGTGATCGGCCATTTCAGATAAACTTCAATAGATTCGCGGTTTCATTGGCCTGTCGGCTTCCATCCGGTATAATTTGCGCTCTTTTGACAGCGGCTAATTACAAGGCTTTTCAATGAATCCAGATCTGCACAAGCTCCAGCCATACCCTTTTGAGAAACTGGCTAAGCTCAAGGCCGGGGTAACACCTCCGGTCGACCTTGACCATATCGCTCTTTCAATTGGCGAGCCAAAGCACCCTTCGCCGGCCTTTGTGATGGATGAGCTCACCCGCAATCTGGACAAACTGGCAAATTATCCAACCACCGCTGGGACAATAGAGCTACGGCAAACAATCGCCGACTGGGCTACCCGTCGTTTTAAACTGCAGTCAGGGAGCCTGACCGGCGCCGATAATGTGCTGCCAGTACTTGGTACCCGCGAAGCTATTTTTGCCTTTACCCAATGCGCGATCGACAGAGCTCCGGCAGGTACTGAATCACCGTTATTGCTCTCGCCTAATCCGTTCTACCAGATCTACGAAGGGGCGGCATATTTATCCGGTGCTGAACCCTATTACCTTAGCTGTACAGCTGAGAATAACTTCGTACCTGATTTTGACAGCATATCCGAATCAGTCTGGCAGCGCTGCCAGCTGTTATTCCTCTGCTCCCCCAGTAACCCAACCGGGGCAGTTACTGACGCCAAAACCCTTGCTAAGCTGATTGCACTATCGGACCAGTATGATTTTGTGATCGCCTCGGACGAATGCTACTCCGAGATCTATTTCGACGAAGCACAGCCGCCAGTTGGTTTACTGGAAGTCTGCGCCCAGCTTGGCCGTCACGATTATAAGAACTGCATGGTATTTCATAGCTTGTCTAAACGTTCCAACCTGCCAGGGTTGCGATCTGGATTTGTGGCCGGTGATGCTTCTCTGATTAAGCCCTTTACCAGCTATCGGACCTATCATGGCTGCGCTATGTCTCTGCCAACTCAGCTAGCAAGTATCGCCGCCTGGAATGATGAGGCGCATGTGCTGGAAAACCGCGATAAATACCGCGATAAATTTGCCGCTGTTGTTGAGATTCTGTCGCCGGTCATGGATGTTAAATTCCCCGATGCTGGATTCTACCTATGGGCAGGCACACCTATCGCTGATGATCTGTTTGCTCAGGGACTATTTGAACAACAAAACGTAACGGTATTACCAGGAAGCTATGTTTCCAGAGCAGACCAGGCCGGAAATCTTCCAGGCGCAGGCCGGGTGCGTATGGCGTTGGTTGCCACACTGGACGAGTGCGTCGAAGGCGCATGGCGAATCCGCCGCTATGTTGAATCACTAAAAGGTTAAGGACAGATCATGACAACGCTATACGGCATTCCCAATTGCGATACCGTGAAAAAAGCTCAGCGCTGGCTGGACGCAAATAACGTTGAATTCAGCTTTCATGATTTCCGTAAAGACGGTCTGAACGAAACTCTGCTACGTGAATGGATCTCAGCCCTGGGCTGGGAATCTTTACTTAATAAACGCAGCACCAGCTGGAGACAGCTGGATGATGATATAAAAAACAGTATTGATGAAGCCTCGGCCGTTCGCGAAATGCTGGCGACCCCTACTCTGATTAAACGCCCGGTACTTAACCTTGAGGGACGTTTTCAGGTGGGCTTCAAAGAGAGCGACTACAGCGCTCTATTCAAATAAATTTATTCAAGTTCTATGGAGTTATACACAATGAGTTCATTTGCATTCGGCCTGGGTATCGGCACAAAATCTTCAGACGGCGAGCTGCTGGAAGTCTATTACAACACACCGCTTCTGAATCCGTCTGACGCACTGATTAAAGCTGTTGCCGATAAGGCAGGCTATACTGGCGGCAATCAGGCAATTGAGCTAACCGCTGCTCAACTGAACGATCTGGAAGCCGCTTTTCTGTCAATTGATGCCGAAGATCAGGCTGAGATCGTAGAGATCTGCAAAGGCACTCATCAGCCGATGATACTAACCGTTCTTGAAACCGATGCTGACCCGGAATCGACTTCTGAGGTCTATCTGAAACTGTCACTTCTGTCTCACCGCCTGGTGCAGCCCCACGGTCTGAACCTGAACGGTATGTTCGGCAAACTGCCAAACGTAGCCTGGACCAATGAGGGCGCAATCTCTCTGGCCGACTTGCCAAAACGTCAGCTGGCAGCCCGCGCTCAGGGTCGCATTATCGATGTTCACTCAGTAGACAAATTTCCAAAAATGGCTAATTACGTTGTTCCTGCGGGTACACGTCTGGCAGCGACCTCCCGTATTCGCCTTGGCGCACACGTGGGTGAAGGCACTACCGTTATGCACGAAGGTTTTATTAACTTTAATGCCGGAACAATGGGAGTCAGCATGGTTGAAGGCCGTATCTCAGCCGGCGTAGTCGTGGGTAACGGATCTGATCTGGGCGGTGGTTGCTCTACTATGGGCACACTATCCGGTGGTAACAACGTGGTTATCTCCGTCGGTGAGAACTGCCTGCTGGGTGCCAATGCAGGTCTGGGTCTGCCGCTGGGTGACCGCTGTACCATTGAAGCAGGCTTGTATATTACGGCCAGCTCTAAAGTAACGGTACTGGATGATCAAAACAACGAAGTCAGCACTGTGAAAGCGGCCGAACTGGCTGGCAAACCTGATCTGCTGTTCCGTCGTAATTCACAGACCGGTCGAATTGAAGTAAAAACCAACAAGTCTGCAATCGAACTGAACGAAGAGCTGCACGCTCACAACTAAGGAAGCTACGAGCAAGCCCACAGTGTGCTCCGCGGGCACAGGGGACTTGCTCACCGCAGATCAGCTATGAGGGCTACAGGCGTAGTCCTCTACAGATACTTCCACCCATTGCCATCCGGCTTTAAGGTATATCCAATGTCTTCACAATCGTCTTCACACTCCCCAACCATTGAACTTGCTAAAGAACTGATCTCTCGTCGTTCAGTGACCCCGGATGATGACGGCTGTCAGGACCTCATGATAGAACGCCTGGAAGCACTGGGGTTTCAGATTGAGCGCCTACAGTTTGAAGAGGTAACTAATCTCTGGGCACGCCGGGGCACAAGCGGTCCGGTTTTCTGCTTTGCAGGCCATACCGATGTAGTACCTACCGGGCCTGAAGAGAACTGGGATCATCCCCCTTTTGATCCGGTGATCGAAGATGGTTTTCTCTGCGGTCGTGGCGCCGCCGATATGAAAGGCAGCCTGGCTGCCTTTATGACCGCACTGGAACGCTTTATTGAGCATCACCCTGATCACGAAGGCTCTATCGCCCTGCTGATCACCAGTGACGAAGAAGGCCCTTTTGTAAATGGCACTACCCGGGTCATTGATCACCTGGAAGCCCGTCACGAAAAGATTACCTGGTGTATCGTTGGTGAACCCTCAAGCACAGCAAAAGTCGGCGATGTTATCAAAAACGGCCGACGGGGTTCAATTAGCGGCGACCTTATCATTCGCGGTGTACAAGGCCATGTTGCCTACCCACACCTAGTGGTAAACCCGATCCATATGGCGGCACCTGCCCTGAATGATCTGGCCTCTGAAATATGGGATGAAGGCAATGAATTCTTCCCGCCGACCAGCTTCCAGATCTCCAACATCCACGCAGGAACCGGAGCCACTAACGTCGTTCCCGGACACCTGGATGTCCAGTTCAACCTACGCTTTTCTACCGAAGTAACGGCGGATCAGATTAAAGAACGTACCTACGAGATCCTCAACCGTTACGGCCTGAACTTCGATATTAACTGGACCCTGAGCGGCAACCCTTTTATCACTGACCGGGGCGATCTGGTTGATGCCTGTGTCGAGTCGATTAAAGCCATCACCGGCTTAGACAGTGAACTCTCTACCTCTGGCGGAACCTCCGATGGCCGCTTTATTGCACCAACCGGTGCACAGGTAATAGAGCTCGGTCCGATTAATGCCACTATTCATAAAGTAAACGAGCGGATCAAAGCGGAAGACCTCAATACGCTGTCATCCTTGTACGAGAACATCATGGCACGTTTGCTGGCCCGGTAACTGATATGACCTTCGAGCTGAACTGCCCAGTGTGTCTAAAGCCCTTAGAGGGGGACAATAAACATCTGGAATGCCCCGACCGACATAGTTATGACGCAGCAAAACAAGGATACTGGAATCTGTTACTGGCCAACCAGAAACGCTCCAAAGACCCTGGTGACAATGCGGAGATGGTACTGGCAAGACGTCAGTTTCTGGCCCTGGGTCATTATCAACCGCTCGCCGACACCATCGCTCAACAATTAGTAAGTATCGTTACAGAGAAGCCGGCGCCCCGTATTCTCGACATGGGGTGTGGCGAAGGTTATTACACTCATCGCATGCACCAACAACTGGAACTAACCAGCAACGACTATCAGTTAGCCGGGCTGGATATTTCAAAGCATGCTGTCAAAGCCGCTTGTAACCAAACTAAAGCCCTGACCTGGATGGTCGCTTCCGGCGCCCGAATGCCGGTCGCGGATGGATCACTGGATCTGATCACTGTTCTCTTCAGCCGTTTGATGCCAGACGAATTCAGTCGCACACTAAAACCTGGTGCAGAACTACTGATCGCCTATCCCGGCGAAGATCATCTGATTGAATTGCGCCATCTGATCTATGACCAGGTGCGCCATTCCGGTTTTGATCCCGCTGCCGTACTTGGAGCGCAATTCGAGGCCCTCGCAACCGAGTCGGTCAGATACACCTTCACCTTACCGGATCAAGCCCAGATAGCTCAGTTACTGGCAATGACTCCCCATGGCTGGCGCATCAATCAGGCAGCCCGTGATCGGTTAGCCGCATTAGATCACTTGGAGCTAACACTGGACGTTTCCTTAGCCCGCTTTAAACGGCTCTGACAAATGAACCATCCCCGCTTAAGAGACCGCCTGCGCCTTCGCTTGATACGTCGTGCCGATAAGGTTAAGCAGAACCTGATCATTCTTCTGATAGGGTTGGGCATCTTTCTGCTGGGATTTGTGACCCTGATTATTGCCCAGTTCCTCATACCCGAAGGACTGCAACGGGAGCTTATCGCACTGATCGGTCTCATTTTAGCAATTTGCGGGGTAATCACCGCAGCATTCGGCTATATTAGCCTAAGCATTCTGCGGATTTTTCGTTTCCTGTTAACTGAAACCAAGCGACCTGATCAGAGCCATGACTGAAGCCCAGCGCCACCCCGATATTGAAATCTACATTAAAGACCGTTCTCTTGAGCAGATAACCGACTGGCTTGCAACGCACTGCCAGCCCCTGAAAAGGGATTTTGAACAGGGGCAGGTTCATCATTTCGTCGGCCTGATAAACGATCAGGAGGTCCCCGTCATGGTGCATGAAAAAGTTTCTGGAAAAGCCTGGACCAGCGTCTGGTTTAATTCGGATCAGACACCATGGTTTAAAGATTTAGATTGCGCAGAACAGGCATCAAAAGAATTAGACACCCAGATTCGCTGTATCGCCAGCGGCTGGAACACCGGTGATGACCCGGATGAGTGGTGGAAAGTAGAACAGGGAAACAGTGAAAAAATTCAGTGGCGAACCTGAGCCCAACCGGATCTGTATAAGCCTTTAAGCCGTGGCGCTAAACTGCTGGCCCGAGCGATCAATCTCATCCAGCATCAGCCGCCCCGCAGATGCCAATCCGATTCTGGCAAAATGATCAGCACTTGCAGAAGCATTGGTGGGTGTTTCAGTCTTATAAGCGATATGGCTCAACAGATACGCAAAATCTCCCTGATGAACGTCATGAACAGCGCCGTTCAACCGCTCAACCACTTCACCACTGTAGAGACTATCCGGATCAGGGTATTCAATCGGTTGATCTTCCGGCAGGCTGAACCCTGTAGAAGTCGTCTGCTTTTTCTGCGCCAGATCCTCAGACGCATTGATCAGGCTTAACAACATAGAAAACTGCGCACCCCGCCCTTCGTTTACCGCATGGGCCAACGATGACGTGTAGTTTTCTATCCGCTGTTCAATCCGTTCAATCTGCATTATCGATTTTCATACCGGCTTTAAGTAGAGTCTCCTTCTACTTCGGCCAATAGATTAATTTATTGAGTAATTTCTGATATTTATAAGATATTTATTGGTCATCGCTGTCCTGATTATTTAGACGTCCAGTAATCGCAAAAAAGCCTGAACCAACTTACTGGAACCAATTTCAGGGCGCACAACAACGGACAGCTGACGGGATAGCTCAAGCGAGGTTTCCAGCTTCACCAATTCCCCCCGCCGTAACTCTTCTGCAACCGATAACTGTGACAGGCAACCGATACCAAGGCCTGCCTTTACCGATTGTTTAATCGCTTCCTGACGATTAAGCGCCATCACCGTCTTAACACTCACACCGGCCTGCTGAATCGCCCGGTCAAAGACAGCTCGTGTACCGGAGCCTGGCTCCCGAAGAATCCAACGTTGCTGAGGCATCTGATCAATACTCAGAACCCCCTGCTGTGCCAGTGGGTGATTTGGGTGACAAAAAATCTGCAGTGAATCGTTACGCCAGGGAATAATTTGTAATTGATGATGAGAAGCAGGCCCCTCAATCAAACCCACATGTGCCTGCTGCTTCTCCAGGCGCTCTATCACCTGACCGGTATTATTAATCTGCAGATCCGGCTCCACATCAGGATAACGCGCCAAAAAGTCAGCCATAATCGAAGGAAACAGGTAGCTGGCAATTGTCACACTGGCAGCCACACGAAACGCACCGCTAACGCCACTGCTATAGGGCGCATTCAGGCTCTCAACAGTATTCAGAATATCCCGCACCCGGGGCAAAACATCCTCACCCAGATCGGTCATCACCAGTTCACGACCATTTCGACTAAACAATCGATACCCGAGCGATGACTCCAGCTCCTTTAGCGCCTGACTGGCAGCCGACTGACTCAGCGCCTGCTCATCAGCGGCAGCAGTCAGCCTGCCCAGACGAGCGGTAGCCTCAAATATTTTCAGTTGTTTCAGGGAAAGACTCACTATTCGGTTTTTCTTATATTAGATGTTAGAAACATCCATTTTACTTAACCATTTAAAAAATGGAAGATAGCCCCGTTCCGACAACCCAAGTCAATCTGATTCACCTCGCAGAACAAGGTCGCGATTATGTCCAGGCTCATACTACTACCGATTATCGCCGCACTCGCAATCGGACTATCCAGTCTGGAAGCCATTGAACAATTCGGTCTGAGCGCATTACCTCTGGCAATTGTAATAGGAATGATCTGGGGACACTTCAACCATCGCCCTCTCAATAAGAGTGACACCCGAATCACTCGTTTCTGCCAACAAAGACTACTCCGTAGCGGCATCATCCTATTCGGCTTCAGCCTCAGTATGGAACAAATTTTCGCTGTGGGCTGGCAGGCACTGTTGCTGGATGCGTTAATGATTTTTATAATTTTCAGCATGGGCACATGGATCGGCATAAGGGTTTTTAAATTGCACAGAGACATCGCCATTCTGACCTCTGTAGGCAGTGCCATTTGTGGTGCTGCAGCCGTTCTGGCCACCGAATCGGTACTAAAACCGAAACAGCAACACGTTTCCGTCGCCATCGCCACGGTAGTGCTGTTCGGTACTATCGCCATGTTTAGCTACCCGCTAATTTATCAGTTCTCTAGTATGAGCGAGCAGACCTTCGGCATCTATATCGGCAGCACTGTACATGAAGTCGCTCAGGCAGTAGCCGCCGGTGAGGCGATCAGCGGAGAAACGCTGCAAACTGCCGTCGTCGTAAAACTGATCAGGGTGATGATGTTAGCGCCTTTCATTTTACTCTTGAGCTCTCACCTTAGCAGAACCACCAGCGACACATCAGGCCAACACATCATCATCCCCTGGTTCGTGCTGGGTTTTATCGCAGCGACTGGCATCAATAGTCTGGTGGCGCTGCCCGAGCCCCTGCTCAACCTGCTTAAACTGGCAAGCCAGTTCTGTCTGGCACTGGCGATGGCAGCCCTCGGACTACAAACCCGCTGGCACACCATTAAACAGGCTGGGCCGAAACCACTACTACTCGCTCTGATACTCTTCCTGATGCTGATATGCGGGGGATATTTTCTAAACCTGTTACTGATCACAGCTTAATCATTAAGCGTATCGCGGACGCCTGCTATAAAAAACAGGCTTCCTGTGCAGAAGAACCGGCTTTTACATACTCTATTTTGCAACCTATGATTCAATTATCAGAAGCTCTTACTGCCGTCTTTCTCTCAGAAAATCATTTCTACACAGGAGTTTTTGAACCCTCTGCTACGAAATAAAGTAGAATCAGCTATAGTCAGTTCATCTACCATATTTCTAATATTTTCTGAGAGCTAATACCGAAGAATGGGACGCTATCGACCTCCAGGGCAACCTAAATCACCTTACATCACCGCCGCTGGCGCTAAGCGTCTGGACGATGAGCTGAGGTACCTATGGAAAGTAAAGCGCCCTGCTATCACCCAATCGGTTAAAGAAGCGGCAGCGCAGGGTGATCGCTCCGAGAATGCCGAGTATATTTACGGCAAAAAACAGCTGCGAGAGATCGACTACCGGGTAAGGTATCTGTCCAAGCGACTGGATATATTAACTGTCGTTGACCGACTACCTGACGACCACAACACGGTTTTCTTTGGTGCCTGGGTAACGGTAATCGACGAACAGGAAAAAGAAGCCTGTTACCGCATTGTCGGCCCCGATGAGATTGGTGATCTTGCCGGATACATCAGTCTGGACTCACCGATGGCCCGGCAGCTGTTAAAAAAACACATCGGAGATGAGTTTTCTATCCAACGGCCTGACGGTAACGAAACCTGGTACGAAATTACCGGCATAGAATATCGAGAAGATAAGAGCAGTAGCTAGACGTCACTCCGTGACATGCCAGAACGGAATCTTTGATTCCTACTAGAAAAAGCACAAGCACAAACCAATTTGCAAAGTAAGTTTTATCGAAGCGTGCGAGCCACTAGCAAGGCGCGTAGCGCCGTCAGGCAAGCATCGAAGATGCGGTCTGTATTTTTTAGGCATAAAAAAACCACCCTGCGGTGGCTATTTATAAAAAGTGGTGGGACGTATAGGATTACTGCGCGCTTCGCGCTTGCCCTGCGGGCTGCCGTCGCAGGCTCCGGCGTTGTCTCGCTACGCTCGGCTCGAACCTCCCTTCGGGTACGGTTCTCATCCTGTATGTGCCACAAATTTCAGGCATAAAAAAACCACCCTTCGGTGGCTATTTATAAGAAGTGGTGGGACGTATAGGATTCGAACCTATGACCAATTGGTTAAAAGCCAACTGCTCTACCAACTGAGCTAACGTCCCACACCGAGACTTCTTTTTCCCCTATCCACTACTCTCCGAGAAGAGAGTGGTGGGACGTATAGGATTCGAACCTATGACCAATTGGTTAAAAGCCAACTGCTCTACCAACTGAGCTAACGTCCCATCTGGCTCCTCGAGCTGGACTCGAACCAGCGACCAATAGATTAACAGTCTACTGCTCTACCAACTGAGCTATCGAGGAACACTATTCTCACTTAATGGCGGAGGGGCAGGGATTCGAACCCTGGGAGGGCTATTAACCCTCGCTGGTTTTCAAGACCAGTGCTTTCGACCACTCAGCCACCCCTCCAGTGAGGTGGCGTATAATAAAGGATTCCGTGTTTGTGTCAATAGTTTAGAAAGGGAAAATTTAAAAAACTGTCGCTTTTTCTTCGTTCGTAATAATTGCAGATATCTCAAGACATCTGCCACGCTATTAGTTCATTCCTAAACTGTACTTCTGACCATAGGTTTCGCTTCTGCGATACTCCCCCGGCGTCATCCCTGTCCACTTTTTAAACGACCGGAAAAAAGCAGACGGTTCGTCAAAACCCATCAGGGCAGCCACATCATTAATAGACAGTTGGGGCGAGTCCATATAGTTAATTGCCGCTTTCTTACGACAATCATCTTTTATCTTCTGATAGGAGCTATTCTCATCGGCCAAACGCCTGCGCAATGTCGACACTGACATATTGAGTTTAAATGCCACCTCTTCGGCACCAGGCAGTTCCCGACTAAAATCTTTACCCAGCATTGCTTTAACCTGAGAGCGCAGACTCTGGTCGTTATCGACCATCACAATCAACTGATAGGGCGCTGTCTGCAGAAACCCACGAAGGCTTTCATCATTCTGAAGAATCGGGTAATCAAGAAAACGTGCTGGGAATACAATCGCATTATCATGCTGATCAAACTTAATCTCTGACTGAAACAGTGTCTCATAATGATAACTGTCTTCCTGTTGGGGAAAAGTAAAATAGGCTGCTTTCAAATCCAGCCGGGAACCGATCAGCCAACTGATAAAATGATGCCACATAGACAGCCCCGTACGTACAATGGCAGGCGCTTCATTTCGCAACATCTCCCGTACTTCTTTCTCAGGAACAGAACTCACCGGAGCAAAAGAGATCTTTGCATAGCGCCCTTTACGGACCAGATAAGGTTTAACCATAGTGCCACGACAGATCTCATAGAAAGCACTACAACGATAGATCGCACGCTCCAGAGTCGGACAGTGGATTATGGAATGGCACATCATCCGAAAAGTACCGTTTGGTACCCGCCCTCCTGATACCATACCAAAAGATTCATCCTGGGCTGTCCACATAATCCGCTGATACAGCTGACCGAATTTGATAGCAGAAAACTCTGTTCGTCGCTCAATTTCGGTGGGATCAATACCTACTTCTGCTAGTAATTCTTCTAGATTATACCCCTGCTTATCAACTTGCATGAGCAGGTATCTGACATAGCCGGACGGCACTGTGATGGTTTTTTCCATCGTTTTTCACTCTACTTTGTAATTGTTATTGTATTTTAGATGCAGTTATAAGCTATTCTTTTAACTTATATCATTAAAAATCAAAAAAACAGCCCAGACATTTTTTGTCATTAAAAATGACAGCTATTGTTATTGTGAATATAGCCATGGATAACGGATTATCTATCCTGCCTTATATTCATATCACGAGTACTGCTCTGTTCATTGACCAGCAAATTCGGATCAGAAGACAGGCAACTCCGGCACAACCGGTGTAGCTGAACAGACAAAAATAACAAATTACCGCAAAGGTGAACAAAATGGCCCACAGATCGATAAGGACGTCAGCCCCCTGGCGCCCTACCCCGACACGTAACAGGCTCTCGCAGAGCATATCCCTCGCACTCTTCACAGCGACCCTGGCAACCCCTGTAGTCGCTGTTGAATTTAATTTTGGGGAGATCGAAGGCCGTTTTGATTCGCAGCTGTCCATTGGCACCAGCATCAGGATGGAAGATGCAGATTCACGCTTAGTTTCAAAAGCTAATCTTGGATCAGGTGAAGGTTCCGGTAGTTATGATGATGCAAACCTAAACTTCAAAGAGGGGAACGCGTTTTCTACTGTCTTTAAAGGCGTCCATGATCTTGAATTGAATTATGAGAATTACGGCGCATTTATTCGTGGAAAATACTGGTATGACAAAGAATTAGAAGACGGGAAGCGACCTCACGGTAATACTTTAAACGCCTACTCAGACGGACGCACATTAAGTGATAACGGTTTTAATGAGTATGCTCGTTTCTCTGGGGCTGAAATCCTTGATGCCTATTTTTTTGGTTCATTTGAACTTAATAATCAGCCCTTGGATATAAGGCTAGGACGCCAAGTTATAAATTGGGGAGAGAGTACTTTCATTCAGGGTGGATTGAATGCAATCAACCCTGTTGATGTCAGCGCAGTCCGTCGCGCAGGGGTTGAAGTCAAAGAAGCCCTCCTTCCAGTTAATATGGCCTTTGCCTCCCTGGGACTAACAGATAACCTAAGCATGGAAGCTTTCTATCAGCTTAAGTGGGAACCGACTGCTATTGACGGCTGCGGCACCTATTTCTCCACTAATGACTTTGGTGCTGAAGGGTGCGACGGTATCCGAATCCGTTCGACCTTAATTCCCCCAACACTGCAATCTGATGCAGCATACTTCGATACGGCTGGCGGTCTTTTTGTCATCAACAGACATGAAGATGGTCGTCGTGAAGCCGATGATGAGGGGCAGTTTGGTATAGCATTCAGGTATTTTGCGGAAGAATTAAATGACACAGAATTTGGTCTCTACTTCGCCAAGTACCATAGCCGCTTACCCATCTCCAGCGGTGTGAAATATTTAGCAGGAGGAGTGCCCGGTGTATTTACTTCAGAATATTTCATTGAATACCCTGAAGATATCGAAATGCTTGGTCTCAGTTTCAATACTACACTGGGAACGGTTGCCTGGTCCGGAGAAGTTACGCACAAAACAAACGTGCCTATTCAGATAAACGGTCCTCTGTTAGTGGCTGCCATTCTCAGAGAAGGCCTGGGATCAAGCAGTGGTAATGCTGCCGCAGATAGTCTTATTGCCAGCTCAAACATAGGCGAAGATGTTAATGGATATAGCACCTTCGACGTAACCCAGATACAAACCAGTTTCTTGCAATTCTTTGACAATACCCTTGGAGCAAGTCGATTAACTCTGATAGGTGAACTTGGCTGGACTCATATTAATGACTTCGATGAAGGTGCCAATGCGCTTAAATACGGTCGACATGGTACCTTCGGATATGCTGCAGGTGAAACCGAGGGGTTTGTTACCCAAGATTCTTATGGCTATGTAGTTCGGGCCAGCCTCAATTACTCTGATGTCTTTGCTGGTATTAACCTAACCCCCCAACTCAGCCTGAAGCAAGGCCTCGAAGGTAATGGGCCTGAACCAGGCGCAGCTTTTCGCGAAGGTGAATCCGCAGCAACCTTCAGTCTGACCGCCGATTACCTGAATCAATACCAGGCACAGCTGGGCTATACCAGCTTCTTTGGTGGCGATTATAACGGCATTGAAGACCGTGATTACCTCTCACTTAGCGCATCAGCCTCATTTTAATTGTTAAGGATTACAGGAGAACATTATGACGTTTAAATCGACTGCACTGATCCTTAGCTCTGCTATGGGTTTAAGTCTTAGCCTGCCACTCATGGCTGCTGTTTCTGAAACAGAAGCGGCTAAGTTAGGCACAAGCCTGACACCGATAGGTGCTGAAGTAGCGGGCAATGCCGCCGGCACTATTCCTGCCTGGGATGGCGGCCTCCCCCCCGGTGGCGAGCGTTTTAAAGACCCATATGCCGATGAACAGCCAATACTGACCATCACCGCTCAGAACGCTGCGGAGCATAAGCAGCATTTAACGGAGGGGCAGCTGGCGCTACTGGCCAAATACCCGGATACATTCAAGATGAATATCTATCCGACCCATCGCAGTGCATCCCTGCCCCAGCTGCAATATGACAATGCTCGCAGCAATGCCGTGCAATCAGAACTGATAGACAACGGCAATGGCCTGAGCAGCAACACTCTGGAAGGCGTACCTTTTCCTATTCCTCAGAACGGCCTCGAAGCGATCTGGAATCATATGACCCGCTACCGTGGAGGTGCGCTCGAGCGGACATTTGTGCAGGTACCTGTACACGCCAATGGCAATTTTGTACCGGTAAAAATCACTGAGAAAATGTCCTGGCCTAACTATCTCAAAGAGGGTCGCACCGCTAAAGATGACAATATTCTGTTCTATTTTGTCCAGCAGATAAAAGCACCGGCACGTTTAACCGGCAATGTCCTGCTGGTACATGAAGCTCAAAATCAGATCGCCAAACCCCGTGAGGCATGGATTTATAATGCCGGCCAACGACGTGTACGCCGGGCACCTCAAATCGCTTACGATGCTCCAGGCACCGCCTCTGACGGTCAGCGTACCTCCGATAACCTGGATATGTTTAACGGAGCGCCGGATCGATATAACTGGAATCTGGTCGGTAAAGAGGAAATCTATATCCCTTACAACAGCTACAAGCTGGCTGACCGCACCCTGAAATATAAAGACATTCTGACTAAGGGGCACCTCAATCCAGCCTATAATCGATACGAACTACACCGGGTATGGAAAGTAGAAGCAACACTCAAAGAGGGCGCTCGTCACGTCTACGCCAAGCGAGTCTTCTATATAGATGAGGACAGCTGGCAAGCAGCCGTTGTGGATCACTTTGATGGCCGAGGCCAGCTCTGGCGTGTTGGTGAAGCTCACCAGATGCAGTATCAGGATGCTCAGGTGCCCTGGTTAACAGCCGAAGCGCTATATGATCTGCAATCTGGTCGTTACCTGGTAGGTAGTCTGACAAATGAAGAAGGCGATGGTTTTGATTTCAACGCTCGCTTCAAGCACAGTGACTTTACTCCGCAGGCGATTCGCAGAATGGGTAAACGTTAAGTATAGATACTTAACAGTTAGCTAGAAAAAAACAAAAAAGGAGCCAGTGGCTCCTTTTTTCTTATGGCATCTGTCACTTTTACTCTACAACCTAACCTACCAGACTACACAAGGCTCAATCTTAAAGGCTCGCCTGAGTTTGCATCATCGGAGCGGTTCTTGCTCCTTGCTGCCAAGAGGCTAAGGCTGCTTCACAACCACTACATACGCCTACATTCAACTCCCGGTCAACGATGATCCAGGTACACTTTCCATAATCGGTGTCACAACTGTGGTGGTCATTACAACCACAGCCGATACAATAAGCTGTCGCCAACTGACTTTTTCTCATAGGTTTATCCCGCCTTTTATTTTTTTATCTCTACTGCAGATCATTAATGATAGGAGAAGTCAGCCGCGCATGCTGTTCAACTTAGTAGCTAATTTAGATGAAAAAATAACCACTGACTCAAAGAAAAGTTGCGCAGGTTTAATCTTGGACCTGAAAAGACTGACCTGCGTCAATCTTTATATTGCAGCGCAATATATTTGAAGCATTTATTTTGGAGCTCCCTTTGAATAACCCGCCAGGCACAGAGATTGCCCGCTACTTCGACGAATACGGCCCCATTTATATTTATGATGATGGCCCCTTTCGCTATCTGAGCTTTGGTTCTGGCGGAGAACAAAGCCGGATTGAAATCAACCGCCCGGAATACCCTGTCTATCAATATATGCAAGCGATGCTACTCGGCCTGCTCTACCAACCCAGTCCACACCGGGTCTTAATGCTGGGACTGGGTGGAGGTTCACTGGTACAGGCATTACTGAGTTATTCAGAGCATGTAATGATCGACGTTGTAGAGCTTCGCCCCCAGGTCGTAGCGACCGCCGCTAAATATTTTATGCTGCCGGTGTCTGACCGCCTTACCATTAACGTGAATGATGCTCTGGTGTATCTCCAGCACGCTAACGAGCCTCAGGACATGATCTTCACCGACCTGTATACCGATACCGGCATGCAACACCAGCAACTGCAGCAGGAGTATCTGCAGGCCTGTTTCCGCTTGCTCAATGATCAGGGGGTGCTGATTTTAAATCTCTGGGATGAGGGACAAGGCTTCCACCCATTAGCCAGCCAACAACTGACCGAGCTGTTCGGTAACAATTGGCTCTGCTGTACCGTAGATAGCGGAAACCTGGTCGCCTTTGCTTTTCGCGGAGGCAAACCTGAATCAAACCCACGAACACTGCTTAACGGCGCCAAAAAATTAGAGAAAAAACTCGGTTTCCCCGCCCGTAAACTGCTAAACCGACTGAAAGAGATATAAACAATTAACAGGCTGAAAAGAAATCATCCCATAAGGGTTAATTTCCCAGCGTAATACTGGGATAATCAGCTCATAATATTATTTGTAATACCCAATGAGATTCCGACATGCCTCTGTTAGATAGTTTTACTGTTGATCACACCCGTATGAATGCTCCGGCAGTGCGTGTTGCTAAGACAATGACAACCCCTGGCGGCGATACTATTACCGTCTTTGATCTACGCTTTTGCTTGCCTAATGAAGAGATCCTGACAGAAAAAGGGATCCATACACTTGAACACCTCTTTGCAGGCTTTATGCGCGACCATCTGAATGGTAACGGTGTTGAGATTATCGACATCTCACCGATGGGATGCCGTACCGGCTTTTACATGAGCCTGATCGGTACCCCTGTAGAGCAACAAGTTGCAGATGCCTGGCTGGCAGCGATGGATGATGTTCAACAAGTAGAAAAGCAGAGCGAAATTCCAGAGCTTAACGAGTACCAGTGCGGTACCTACGATATGCACTCACTGGAAGAAGCTAAATTAATAGCCAAGAACATCCGCGAGCGGGGAATCGGTATTAACAGTAATAACGAGCTGAAGCTTGACCCTGAGTTTTTAAAAGACCACTCATAAGTAATCCCGCAAGACACTGATCCTAAAACGGAGTCCTTCTCCGTTTTTTATTTTTTTACGAGGCACAGAATCCCATGGCAATGATCGGCCGGTTCAACACTCTGGAAGTGGTCAAAGAAGTTAAATTCGGCGTCTATCTTAACGGCGAAGAGCTGGGAGAGATTCTGCTACCACAGCGATATGTTCCTGATAACACGGCCATTGGCGATAGTCTCAAGGTATTTATCTACCGCGACTCAGATGATTTTCTGATCGCAACCACAGAAACACCCAAGGCACAGGTCGGCGATTTCGCCTGCCTCAAAGTCGTTGATCTGAATCGCATCGGTGCCTTCTTTGATTGGGGCCTTCCCAAAGATCTTCTCGTTCCTTTTAGTGAACAAAAAAAGACCGTTGAAAAAGATCAGGAGCAGATTGTTTATATCTATCTTGATCAGGAAACAGATCGAATTGCCGGCACGACAAAACTGAATAAATTCCTGGATAACTACCCGCACAGCTATGAAAAAGGTCAGCAGGTAGACCTTATTATCGAAGACCACACCCACATCGGCTACAAAGCGATCATTAATGGTCAGCATTGGGGAGTTGTGTACGATAGCGACGTATTCAAGCCGATTCGTTATGGCCAGCGTATGAAGGGTTTCATAAAGCTGGTTCGTCCCGATGGCAAGATTAATCTAAGCCTGCAACAACTGGGGTATGGTAAAACCGACGATCTGACCAAACGGATTCTTCGCTTATTAGAAGAGCATGACGGCTATATCGCAGCGAACGATAAAACCTCCCCTGAGCTGATCAAAAAACTATTCAGTTGTAGCAAAAAAGCCTTCAAACTTTCAATCGGCAGGCTCTATAAAGAGCGTACTATCGCTATTGAAGAGCGCGGCATCCGGTTATTAGACAAGGACTAGTAGCATTAGCTCCCGCCATTCATAAAGCTGCTAATTAGCAGCTTTTTTTATCTCTTTTTATCGCTATGGCTCCACTCTATCCTGACTGGACGTTACACCCTTCCCGACAAACCGATCACCACTGCATATATTCCAGAAATGATCAGTTAACTTACTGTAAACCTTATCAAAGCCCTCTTCCCGAAGGCTTTTGGTTATCCCAACACTCAGTCATCCCCCGTTATGGTCAATACGCTATATTGACCCTCCTGAATCACTCGGATAGAGTACCGCAGACGAAGTAGTTAATATGTGAATTACTGGTTTAAAAGTATATTTCAACTGGCTAACTTTGTAAGAATGCTTCACTCCTCAAACCCGAGTTCAAAGGAAGAGATATGAACTGGTATCTTGCTGTACTAAAAAATTATGTTGGATTCTCCGGACGTGCCCGTCGTAAAGAATACTGGATGTTTACACTGTTTAATTTAATCGTAGCCATCGTGCTTGGTTTTGTTGATAACCTGATTGGCACTACTGGTTTACTGGGCGGTATTTATGCACTGGCGGTCTTACTACCTGCAATTGCAGTCACGATTCGCCGACTACACGACACCGGGCGAGCCGGTTGGTGGCTCCTGCTTATACTGATTCCTATCATTGGAGCTTTGGTATTGCTGGTATTTATGATTCTGGAAGGCAAATCCGGTAACAATGACTACGGAAACGATCCTAAAACTCAGGCCGCCTGAGTTTATTCCGCGCCGGTTTTGAACAGTTCCGGCGCTCCTCCCTTACCCAATAAAGGAAAACCCTGATAACATCAGTCTTTCGAAAATCTGAAGGACGCTCTGTTATGTCTAAGGCCCTACTATTCGCTTCTGCAAAAACTGTTGATAACAGCGGTTCACTTCAGCACTGCCTGGCACTTGAAAACCAGCTACATCAAAACAACATTAATATTACAGAATTAATCATTGATCCCCTCAGTACTCCCTGGCACAGCGAGATCGAAGCCAACCATTTCCGCAGTGGTTGCGGGCCCATAGAAGCGACAGCCCTGGCTCGGGACCTGATTACCAGCGGTAAATCAGACGCGGTAATTATTAGCGGTAAAGATCTGCTTAAGACCGGATATGACCGGGAGCAACGACTGGATCTGATGGCGGTTTATGGCAAAGACTATCCTCTCACAGCAGCTTACAATGAACTGGCCGAGCAATTCATTCATCGCCACGGCGCTGATGCTAAACAATTCCACCAGCTAGCCCATCACCTGTTTGAGAACTATAAATGTAGTTACCGTAATGTCATCTCCGACAAGTTGTCTGCTGAACAGCTTCCAGACGAACGCTGGTACAACCATATCACTCCCCTGTTTCGTGGCGTTGACTGCGCCAACCCACTGATAGACTTTTCCGGGCGCATACTCATCGGGAACGAAAAAGTCACTCAGTTACTGGATATACCCGTAGCAGAGCAGCTGGAAATAACCGGAGTAGGGCTGGGCTATACCCCGGGTGACGGGAAACAACACATAGAAGATATCGTCAGTTATGAACACCTGCAGCAGGCCTACACCGATGCCTGCCAGCAATCCGGTATCGATTTTGCCGCACAGTTTCGTGCCGGCGATGCGCTATTAGAAACCTACACCTGCTATCCCGTTGTCCCTATCGCATTCCTGTTGGCGAGTGGTCTGGTCGATCTGTTAGAACAGGTTCCAGAATTTCTTGAACAACACCTGATTACGATTACCGGCGGGATGAATCTTGCCAAAGGCCCCTGGAACAATCCTGCGCTGAACAGCCTGATTGAAATGCACCAGCAGCTAATTACCAGCCCGGACCATCAGATAGGCGCAGTGCATGGTAACGGAGGTCTGGGCTATAAGCAGGGTGTCGCCATCCTGAAAAAAGCAGGTTAGACAGATACCAGGGTTACCCACAATATCTGTGCATAACCTCTGGGGAAAACCCTGCATAACTTTATTAAACCCTTTCCAGGCCCTGCTATTGCTGAGGATCAGAAAGCTGAGCAGAATCTATCCAGGCACCTGATCACACTGTATATCCACGCCATATTATCAACCTGGAAGCTATACGCAGCCCTTTCTATCTGCTCTGGCATTGTTCATGTTCCGTTTCTGCGCAGGCATAAAGCAGGCAGTCACTTTGCGCAATAGCCGGATTAGTCGTCACCATAAAGAGCTTCAATTGCTGAGCGGAATATAAACCGTTCGATTTACTCAGGAAATACTGCGGCAAAACATTCTCCCCATTCGCACTCAACACCTGGAAAGCCGAGACTCCTCTAGGGCCAAGCCATCCCAATCGGGTAAGCGCAGGTATCACAGCAAAATTAAACTTTTCCACATCAAGGGAGATCGTCAGATCAACACCCAAAACAGGTTGGTCTGCATAGGCAATTCGGCAGTCGGGCTGTAATTCAAAGCGTACTGCACGACGATAACGGTCCATCACCAGGCCTGGCTCACCCTGTAGTACATCATCAGTAAAGAAATAGCTTTGTAAGCCTTTCTCAGCTATCAGATCAGCTTCGGGCTGGCGGGCTCCCCCACACTCTATCGTCACGACAGGCTGCTGATCGCAGCTAAGCTCCATCAATGATCCCAAACGATACTCTGTCACAATCACCCGCCGGGTAAAAAGACTCACCAGCGCTTCATGGGCCGTACTTTCATAGGTAACAACACCGAAAGCAGGACTCATACCTGACGTATTGTGAATATCCAATACCGCTTCCGGCTGATAGTGCGCTAAAAGCTCTATCAAATGGCTGGCCACATGTCCCGGCGGATCATTGAACGGGGGGTTAAAGCAGCGGTTCATATCCCGCTGCCCCGGTATTTGCCGATAGCGAAACAGCGTCCCATGCAGCGCGGTTTGCACCGATGCGATCAGGCAGATTATCTTAACCGCTGGACGCTCTCCGCTGCGTAGCCATCGCAATATAGCCTTGGCGCCAGACGGCTCGTTACCATGCAGCAACGTAACGATGGCACGACAACGACTATTATCCCGTCCCTCCACAACAATCAGAGTCGCTCCCCCTAATTGCCGCAGAAACTCTCCGACATCTTCCGGCAATGCATCTGGCGATGGATTATGGAGAAAATGAATCGGGTGTAACCTGCGTGTCATCAGATATCCTCCCACTGAGCGACCGGATGGTTATTACCTGAATGCGTTATATAAGACTCCAGCATTGAACGCAGTGCCCGGTGCTTAACTAATGAACGGGATAAGCGATTAAACTGCCGGAGCTGCCAGCAGGCACCATTCGTTCTGGCTTGTATACGCTGCCGGATAATACCCAGATAGTAATCAACCTCTCCGAGCTTAATACCTAACCCTAGCAAACCTTTTCGAGCCGTTGGCAGTAGCTCCGTCACAATCTCAGTCACCGGTATACGGGACAGTTGTTCCCGGGGGCCGTTCGGCCAAAGTAACCGGGCCTTCATTCCTTTCTCGGCGGCCTGATAGAAATTATGCTCCAATGTCTGAAACGGCAACGCCGGAATAATCTCCTCAATCCGGGGTTTCAACCCTTCCGCTAAACCAATAATCAGTGCCGCATTTGCCATCATATCGCAGGCACTGGGACCGGCGGGAAGCGCCCTGATTTCAATTCGTAAATGTCCTCCATCCAGGGGATCGTAGACCGGCCGATTCCAGGGCCATATAGTTCCCTGATGCAGGGACAGTTCAAACAGAGAGGGGGCAGCCGGGGCTGAGACATCCATCATTGAATCCTCAGCACTGTTTTGCCTTGACCGGGCGGGCTCACAGATCGGCAGGATAGGTTGATGCAGGTAAACCGCTTCAGCAAACAGTTCATGTACCCCCTGCCTGACCCAGCCGTTGCCAAAACTGACCCGATCAGGCTCACCGGTTTTAACCGGATGATGATCGCGCCCATCAATAGCATGCTTAAACAACGGAATACGCGTTTCATGCCAGAGTCTGTTACCCAGTAGAAAAGGTGAATTAGCAGAAATCGCCAGCACCAGAGGAGTCACCAACTGAATCGCGTTATAGCTATCCGCGAACTGTTCAGGAGGAACTCGATAGTGCATCTGCAAGGAGGTATTAGCGCCTTCCAGGGTGACATCGGAAGCTCTCAGAGAAATAGGGTCGGCACCATCAATTTTGATCGTTAGCCTTTCCCCCCGCATATCTGACAGTGCCCGGGTTAATGCATGATAACGAGACAGATCCGTCATCGCATGGGGGCCAAAATCATTACGCTTTAAGGTCGGCAGAATACCGATTGGTAATACCCGGCCAGAAAATTGTTCCGCGAGATTATTCAACTTACTCAATACCTGGCAAATCTCAGACTCAATTCTGGAAAACGGTTTCCCTCCTATGCCCACAGGCGTCAGGTTGTATTCAAGATTAAAGCGATTCAACTCCAGGGTGAGCTGCGGATCACCAAATGCATTCTGAATTTCACGATTCACAGAAAGAGGACGCCCTAGGTGATCCACAATATAGAGCTCAAGCTCAGCACCCAGTGTTGCCTGCCCCTGACCAAAGCCTGGCTGCTGTAATATTTTTTTAAGCGTATCCAGATTACTGAACAGCTTGCCAGTAAAGCGTTCATAATCACGCGGAGTAAATTCAGACTTCTTTATCTCGAGTCCCATGGTTGGATCCGTAACAGGCAGCAGCTATACCTTCAGTTAAGACGCGACTCTTAAATTGTTCAATATTATTCTGTTCGCTACGTAAGCTGTGCATAAGATATTTATCCCCGATTCCTGTGGATAGCCTATGGGAAAACCACTGTATAGCCACTTATAAATCCACAGAAAGCCTATAACACAGTCCTTTATGAACCCGGTCTAATTTATGACCAAAATAACATCCAGAGCCGGATTTCTAATTCTTCCGCACCTTCACTGGTTTATTTTTATTGACCAGGTGCAGTCAGCCGGTATTTTTTTCTTATCTCCTGCCAGTTTTTCGCTACTATAGAGCGAACTTTTTGACAGGCTAATCAGCAATGCAACAGGACCTGACCCCGGCAACCCAACACCTGATATTTATTGGTGGGGGACACGCACATGCCATCGCTTTATTGATGATGGCGATGAAGAAACCCGCAGGCGTCCGCATCACGCTGATATCCAACCTGGTTCAAACCCCCTATTCAGGCATGCTGCCCGGCCTGATAGCCGGACACTATAATTTCGATCAGATCCATATCGATCTGGGGCGTTTCTGTCGCTATGCCGGAATTGATTTTATTGAAGATTCCGTCACCGGAATCGACCCAACAAATCGCACTGTCCAATGCCTGAACCACCCTGACTTCAGTTATGACCTGCTCAGCATCGATACCGGTTCCACCCCCGACCTTTCCGCTATTCCCGGTGCGACTGAATTCTCAACCCCGGTAAAACCGGTCCGACAGCTCCTTAGTTACTGGGAAGCGCTACAGAATAAAGTGATGCAAGGCGATGATAGTCAGGAGATCCATATCGGTACTGTCGGAGGGGGAGCCAGTGCTGTCGAAGTCCTTCTCGCAATGCAGTACAAGCTGTATAAAATGTTAAAAAAACAGCAGCGCAGCACAGATCACCTACATTTTCATATTATCAGCGGGCCACAACAGGTTCTTCCGAGCCATAATCCACGAGTTCAAAAGCGTTACCTAAAAGTACTTCAGGATCGAAACATCAAGCTACACAAAGGTTTTCGGGTGTCTCAGGTAAAGCAGGGCCGGGTCATCAGCGAAACAGGACAGACGGTTGAACTGGATGAAATTATCTGGGCAACCGCAGCCCAGGGGGCTGGGTGGCCAGCCAGCGCAGGGCTGGAATGCTCAGATAATGGTTGTATTCGGGTCAATGACTACCTGCAATCACTGTCCCATCCCGATATTTTTGCCTGTGGCGATATCGCCGATATGGTGAACTATCCACGCCCCAAGGCCGGTGTCTTTGCGGTACGCCAGGGTGCACCGCTGGCCCACAATTTACAGGCAGCATTAACAGGTCAGGCCTTTATTCGTCACAAACCACAGAAACAGTTTCTCAGTCTGGTCAGTACCGGCGATCGCTTTGCGGTAGCTTCAAAAGGGCCTTTTAGCCTTGCAGGTGACTGGGTCTGGCGCTGGAAAGACAGTATTGACCAAAGATTTATGCGCCGTTTCAGTGATCTGACCGAGCTACCCGATCAGACTCCCGGTACCCAGCTTAAAATCGAAAATCCCGATATGCGCTGCGGCGGTTGCGGCGCAAAAGTTGGCCATAGCATCCTAAACCGGGTACTGAAACAACTTCCCCCACCTCCCAATGATATTGAGATTGGCCTGAACCGGCCGGATGACGCGGCCGTTATCGACGTACCTGAAGGTAAGCTCCTGGTTCAATCCGTCGATAGTTTTCGGCAACTGGTCAACGATGACTTTCTCTTTGGGCAGATCGCGGCGAACCATGCTCTGGGCGATATCTTCGCTATGGGCGCACAACCCCATAGCGCACAAGCCCTGGTCAGCCTGCCCCACGCCAGCGATGAAATTATTGAGCAACGTCTGCGCCACCTGCTGCTAGGTGCTTCCAAAGTACTCTCCGCGTGTAACATCGGCCTGATCGGTGGCCACACGTCTGAAGGGACAGAGCTTACATTAGGTTTTACTATCAACGGTCTGGCAGACCGACAACAGCTATTGACCAAACAGGGACTGCAACCGGGTGATAAGCTAATTCTCACTAAACCTCTGGGAACCGGCACCCTGTTTGCCAGCGATATGCGCAGTCAGGCACAGGGGCACTGGATCAGCCTGGCACTAAAGCAGATGTTGCATTCAAATTATCAGGCCAGCCAGATTCTGACGGCAGCAGGTGCCCATGCCTGCACCGATGTAACAGGGTTTGGCTTAGTCGGTCATCTGCACGAAATGCTGAATGGCTCAGGGCTAAGCGTGCGCTTAAGGTTGGCAAAACTTCCCCTGCTAGACGGTACGCTGGCTTGCTTACGAGCAGGAATTTTCAGTTCGCTACATCCACAAAACCGAAAATTTGAGCACTCTGTATTGAACATTCACGAATTCGATGGAGAGATCTTAACTGAAGTACTTTTCGACCCGCAGACCGCCGGCGGGCTCCTGGCGGCTGTCAGTGCAGAGCAGGCGGAGCAAGTGGTAGGGGAATTGCAGGCCTCAGGTTATTCACAGGCCTGCATCATTGGCAGCGTCAGACAAGAGGCGAGCGATCAGGTAATTCTCGCCTGAATCAGAAGTAGTCGCTAATCGAATCCAGTTTAAGCGCGGTGATATAACGCTGGATCACTTCCCGGCCATCCGTAAACGCAAGACCCAGTTGCTGCTCTCCGGCAGAGATAGACATGAGCCGGACCTTGATGTCTGACGCACTTTCATCAAAAGGCAGCTGAAGCTTTAGTACGCAATCCTGATTCTCACTCTTAACAGAGGTCATTGACTGAAGCGTCTCATCGTCAGTGACTTTTAACAAACAGCCTCCGGTACTGAAATTTATCATGACACACTCAACGTTCATTTCTCCGGCTACCAATTCAGCTGGAATAGCACAGGGGTAACGAGGTTCTTTACGTAACAAACGTGACTGAATTTCTTTCGGATAGCTAGATATTAATAGCTTCCCTCCCTTAAGAAACAGGTCAACAACCTGACTTTCAAAAGCAAACACCCGGCCATTAGAGATCAACCGCATCACCAGTTTGCGATTACCTTTAAAGCAATCTCTATAGGTTAATTCATCCGACCCCATCCCTGCTTTCTTCAATTGCGACACGGCCGGTAAGCGCGTGATGATGACCTGACCATCAATACCAAAAAAACGAGATACATATTTTAGTTCGCCTCTGGTATCACTCACCTGAATAACGCTACCCTGATCAATCTTTGGTAACTCCTTCAATACCACTGTTTCGGTATCTGCAGTCATCTAACCTCCATCGCAAAAAATTATCTTACCTAAGAAATACTACAGCCACCCTGATGGGTCAAAGCCAGTCTCACCATTTTGGTATTTTCAGTTTTATTTCATGACCCGGATGTATCTTGCAACTAATGACAATTTTCTTAATCAGCTTTTTATACGCTTTTTACAACAGAATTTATTGGAGATATTAGAGATGAAAATGAAGATAGCTGCAGCGTTACTACTCCTTACAGGCGTAAGCGTTGTTACTGTTATTGCGGGGCCTGTCAGCAACTCTGATCAGGTTCAACGAACTGACCTGCAACAGCAAGGCCTGAAAGTAGCCACCTTTGCAGGCGGTTGCTTCTGGTGTACCGAATCTGGATTCGAAAAATTGCCCGGTGTTAAGGAGGCGATTTCAGGATATGCCGGTGGACAGAAAGAAAACCCTACCTATGGAGAGGTCTCTTCAGGCGTCACCGGGCATACTGAAGTGGTTCAGGTTTACTATGATCCTCAGGTTATTACCTATGAAGGCTTACTGCAATCACTCTGGAGACAGATGGACCCAACCGACGGCAAAGGTTCATTTGTAGATAGAGGGACACAGTACCGTCCGGCAGTGTTCTATCATAATGAGCAGCAGCGGGGGCTGGCAGAACAATCCATGGCCACACTGGCGGCTTCAGGACGTTATAGTAAGCCTCTGGCAACCGAACTCACAAAGTTAACCGTTTTTTATCCGGCGGAAGACTATCATCAGGACTATTACAAGCGTAACCCTATCAGGTATAAGTACTACCGTTTTAATTCAGGCCGCGACCAATATCTGGAAAAAACCTGGGGCGATCAGTTACACCCCGACTTTACAACCTTTGGCCGTGGCCAGAAAGCAAACCCGGCAACGCATGTCAGCCTCAGTGAACGCTTTCAGGCATTCAAAAAGCCTTCCGATAATGAACTACGCCAGACGCTGACTGACCTGCAATACCAAGTCACACAGCAGGACAGTACTGAGCGGGCCTATCAAAATGAATTCTGGAACGAAAAGCGGGAGGGGATCTACGTTGACATCGTCAGTGGCGAGCCATTGTTCTCCTCTAAGGATAAATTTAAGTCAGGCACTGGCTGGCCGAGTTTTTCCCGGCCTATTTCCTCTGCGTCTATCTCGGAACATACCGATACGAAGTTTTTTATGACCCGTACCGAAGTGCGCAGTCAACATGCAGATTCTCATTTGGGACACCTGTTCAATGACGGCCCCCAGCCCACAGGGTTGCGTTACTGTATCAACTCCGCATCACTGCGCTTTATCCCCAGGGAAGAGATGGCCAATGAAGGCTATGCAGAATTGTTAAGCCAACTCAATGAATAGCAACGATTGACTTAACGCTTTCTCATAGAACAGGACTGAGGATTTTTTTAGAAAATAGGATAAACTGTTGGCAACAGATATTAGTTATATCAGGAGCCGCAGTTTGTCTGTATTTCAACCTCTGACACGATTTATCGCACTATCTATGGCGCTAACCTGTTTCACATCACAGGCTCTTGGCATGCAACTGGAAGACCCGCGCTCTGCTGCGGTGTACATTCTCAAACAACGCCCTCTGATTAATAACTGCCTGGAGCAGGCCCAACAGAGTACTCAACTCAGCCAGATCTGGAGCAGTACCCCATGCCAGCAATTATTAGATCAGGATCCACAATTTAAAGCCGCCTGGCAACAGCTGCTACCGGAGGGCAAAAAAAATGGTCTGGCTAAAGTGCCTTATGCTCTGCGTAAACCCACGATAGAAACGTATTCTGAGTACAAGCAGCTGGCCGAAATAATTGCCAGATTAAGTCGTTAAAGCTTGATAATTCAACAGTTTTCCTAGCATCCATCCTGCCTTCATTTTTATCCGGAAAAACATTCTTACGACAATGATCGGCACGCCCATTTTTCAGTCGGAAAAAAACTAAATTTCAAGTCTTACCTTTACCTTTTCGATCTCTATAATACGCCCTCTTTTTCCAGTGACACCGAGTAATACCTTGATCATTTTCACCATTACCAACACAGCTTCAAACCAGGTCTATGTAGGTTCAACCCGCAATGATATAGACAGCCATTGGGAAACCTTGCTCATCGCCGCAGAGTCCGGCGTGGAAGCAGATCTCTACGATGACATTCGCACTTCAGGCGCTAACTGCTTTACCTTTACAGAGTGGGGTTTCGCTGAAAACCTGAGTGAAGCCCGAGAACTCACTGCTGATGCGCTGGAGACCTTTAACGGCAAAAGCCTGCAAGGACTGATTACCAAACCGAAACCCAGCAAAGCCCATCGCCAGAGCGCCAGTGAGCGTAAGGCTGCGTTAGCTTTGCTTGAAGAAGCCGAACAGAAAGCCCAACTGAAGGGTGAAGTAACAGGCTCTTCCACCACCGTATCAAATCCGACTGAAACCGATCTGAAGCTGCTCGCCCAGAAACGTGACTCAGAACTGGAAGAAAGAATTGCCCGCGAGCGCAAAGAAACGCTGGAGATGGCAAAAGTACTTGCCAGAATGGATTCCCGTAAACGCAGCAAAACATCCAAGGCAAAACCTAAAACCGCTAAACCAGCGGCCAGATCAGCCACGCCAAAACTCGCCGATGGTAAAGTCGGTTCTGCCAAGCAGGAAAAGCTGATACGGGAAAAAATTGAGCAGGAACGGGAATCTCGCGAAGCCGGGAAAATCTCTCGCCAAAAAGCAGAAGCCCAGGAGATGGCGGACGTCATGTCACGTATCGATGCCCGGGCTCAGGGACTGCGAAAGACCAAACCTAAAGCCAAGCCCAAGTCTGCCATCGGCCGCACGACCCTGTCGATCAAGAAGCCGGTAGCGCCTTTAAAAGAGACTCGATTGGAGCTGGATAGAGATATCAAGCTAAGTGCAGATATCTCACTAATGCAACAGGAAAAAACCAGCGGTACGGCTGGGTTGCCATTGACCGAAAAAGTCACATCGGGTGTTCGCTTTAAGGAACACGCAGGGCTAAACAAAGAGCAAAAAATTGCTCACAGCATTGCCCGTTATCGTAATACCGCAACACCTGCAAAAAAACAGCCTGGCGTGGGACAGCAGGAGCTTATCAGTTCCCTACAAGCCCGCCTGGCTCAACGAAAAAGCTAACCACCTGTTTGATCAGCTTTCCCATCCGCGATATAAGGTGATGAGAACTGTTCAATAAGGTCAGGCAGAAACTGTTTAAAACCGGTTTCAAACTGGGGGTAGTGCAGCGCAAGCTCCTCCCCCACGCCACCAAAGTTATTGCCAAAGCGTATTCTTCCCGCAACCCGTTCCAGCGCATAAGCAACACCGTCCAGTGTTTCATAAGCCCTGAACCAGTCACTCTCAATCATTCTCAGGGTCACCTGCTGCATCCTCTCCGGCATCATTGACTGACCTGCCAAGAGGTCCCGATATAGGTCGTTAACCACCTGTTGTTTAGGCTGTTTGCTATACAGAGACCAGTGCTTAAGCAAATAATGATCAAACAAAACATCCAGCGCAATACCGGCAAAACGTCGCCTTTGAGTAGTGAAGCTACGCTTCATCTGCAGAACCTGCGGGTGCTGATCGGTAAACTGATCTACCCGTCGGTGGTTGATTAAGCCCTGAAGAACATCAGCGGTAAGGCTATGCTGGTTAACGCCACGGGCAAAGTCACCCAGCAGATTCCCCACGCGAGATTCAACCGTAGGCTCAGCCAACACAAGATGCGCAAAGAAATTCAAATAAAAAACCCCGAATACAAAAGCGATAAGACGCAGTATCCGGGGTTTTCACGTAAGCGGCAATCCGGGTAGTTACTTACCTGGATGTATCAGGCTTAGTTGAGCCGTTCGAAAACAGTCGCAATACCCTGCCCCATACCGATACACATAGTCGCCAGGCCTAAAGTGCCGTTATTCTGTTCCATCACATTCAGCAATGTGGTGGAGATCCGTGTACCGGAACAACCTAACGGATGGCCCAGAGCGATAGCACCGCCATTAAGGTTAACTTTGGCCTCCATCTGATCCATCAATTTAAGATTTTTCAATACCGCAAGCCCCTGAGCCGCGAAAGCCTCGTTGAGTTCGACATAGTCGATATCCTCAATACGCAGCCCGGCACGTTTCAACGCTTTCTGGGTTGCAGGAACAGGCCCATAGCCCATGATAGAAGGATCACAGCCTGCCACCGCCATTGAGCGAATCTTCGCTCTCGGCTTGAGCCCCAGAGATTGAGCTTTCGCTGCTGACATCATCAGCATCGCCGATGCACCATCAGAGAAGGCTGAGGACGTCCCTGCTGTCACCGTACCGACTTTCGGTACAAACACCGGTTTCAGCGCTGCAAGGGCTTCCACAGTCGTCTCAGGACGAATCACTTCATCCTGCTCCAGCAGAATTTTAAAGCCATTCACATCATGGCCTTCAACAGCAACGATCTCGTTATCAAAACGGCCTTCACGACGGGCTTCATCCGCCAGACGGTGGGAACGGGCACCAAAGGCATCCTGTTCCTCCCGGCTAACCATGTTCATCTTACCCAGCATTTCAGCGGTGAGACCCATCATCATGGCAGCCTTGGCCACCTGCTTACTCATCTCCGGATTAATATCAACACCGTGCATAATATCCAGGTGCCCCATATGTTCGACACCTCCGACCATAAACAGATCGCCGTTACCACTCATGATCGCCTGAGCCGCCGTATGCAGTGCAGCCATAGACGAGCCACACAAACGATTGAGGGTCTGAGCAGCCACACTGTGGGGTAAACCCGCTAAAACAGCCGCATTACGACCCACATTAAATCCCTGCTCTTTGGTCTGGTTCACACAGCCCCAGATAACATCTTCAATTTCCGCAGGATTTACATTCGGATTACGTTCCAGCAGCCCATTCATCACACGGGCAGACAACGCTTCAGCCCGGACATTACGGAAGGAACCGCCTTTAGACTTACCCATCGGGGTACGTACCGCATCGACGATGACAACATCATTTGGATTCAGACTCATCTTCGATTCCTCCTTAGTTAAAGTACTTAGTGGCGTTAGCTGCCATCTGTTGCATCTTTTCAGTTGGCTGGTACAACGGCCCCAACGCTTCGTACTTAGCAGTCATTTCACAAAATGCTGCCAGTCCCATCTCATCCAGATAGTGGAACACACCACCTCGGAACGGAGGGAAACCAATTCCATATATCATCGCCATATCAGCTTCTGCCGGTGATGCAACAATACCCTCCTCAAGGCAGCGAACCGTTTCGATGCACAGCGGGATCATCATTCGTTCAATAATCGTCTGATCAGTAAATTCACAAGCCGCACCCACACAACTTTCCAGCAAGGCATCCACTTCATCATCTGCCCGTTTAGCCAGCTTACCCTTTCGATCAAGCTCGTAGCGATAAAAACCTTTACCGTTTTTCTGACCGAAGCGCTCCAGTGAATACATCCGATCAATCACCGACTCACCTTCGTGGGACATCCGTTCAGGAAAACCTGCAGCCATCACCTGATCCGCATGATGCGCTGTATCGATACCAACAACATCCAACAGATACGCTGGGCCCATTGGCCAGCCGAACCGCTCCATTACTTTATCTACGTTGCGGAAATCTGCGCCATCCTGCAATAAACCACTGAAGCCACCAAAATAGGGAAACAGCACCCGATTGACTAAAAATCCAGGACAGTCATTTACTACGATCGGGGTTTTACCCATTGCGGTCGCGTAAGACACCGTACGGGCAATCGTTTCGTCCGAGGTCTTTTCGCCACGAATAACCTCCACCAGCGGCATTTTATGAACCGGATTAAAGAAATGCATACCACAGAAATTTTCCGGACGTTTCAGAGACTTCGCCAGCGCATTAATCGAGATAGTAGAGGTGTTTGATGCCAGCACCGCATCATCCGCAAGATGAGTCTCAGCTTCGGCCAGCACCATCTGTTTCACTTTCGGATTTTCAACCACCGCTTCAACTACCAGGTCAACATTGCCAAAATCGCCATAGCTCAGTGTGGGACGGATGCGGTTAATCGTTGCGGCCATCTTAGCCGCATCTGTACGGCCCCGCTTTAACTGACCCGCTAGTAGCTTATTGGCCTCATCAAGGCCTAATTGAATAGCGGCCTCGTTAATATCTTTCATCAGGATAGGCACACCCTTCGATGCGGACTGGTAAGCTACTCCTCCGCCCATAATCCCGGCACCCAGTACAGCGGCTTGGTTGACTTGAGCCGCCTTAGCCACATGACCTTTACTGACCTTTTTGACGTACTGGTCTTTCATAAACAATCCGACCAGCGCTTTCACTACCGGGCCGGAAGCCAGTTTAGCTACCCCTTTAATCTCTGCAAGAATCGCCTGATCACGGTTCATACCACAGGATTTCTGAATCGTTTTAACCGCTTGCAAAGGGGCCGGATAATGAGGCCCTGCTTTGGCACCGATCATCCCTTTAGCGGTTTCAAATGCCATCATCTGCTCAATCTGATTAAGCTTTACAGGGCTCTGTTTCTCAGTCCGCCTGGCCTGATAATCAAATTTACCTTCTGCACACTGACGTAACAGGTCTAATCCCGCCTCACGTACCTGCTCCTGTGCAACGACGGCATCTACGGCACCATCTTTCAATGCCGCCGCTGCGCGTTTTTCAACCCCGGTACAGATCCATTCATGAGCATTATCGATACCGATCAGGCGTGGCAGGCGAACAATCCCGCCCCAACCTGGATTAATGCCCAGCTTAACTTCCGGCAGACCCACTTTGGCCTTTTCACCCATCACCCGATAGTCAGCAGCCAGACAAAGTTCAAAACCACCACCCAGCGCGAGGCCATTAATCGCAACCACCGTCGGACAAGGCAGATCTTCCACAGCGTTAAAGATGGCATGATTTTCCAGCAATTTTTCAACCAGCCCAGCTTCACCACGGTCAAACAATGAGCTGAACTCGGTAATATCAGCACCCACAATAAAGCTGTCTTTGGCGCTGCTAAACAACACCCCTTTAATATCTTTAACAGCACTCAGCTGTGTTACCGCATCTTTCAGCTCACTCAGAGTAAGCTGATTAAACTTATTCACAGGTTCAGTCTGAAGATCAAATATCAGCTCGTATAAGCCACTATCAATCTTTTGAACCCGAATAGCCTGACCTTCAAATTGCATGGTGTACTCCATACCCAGGATAATTATTGTTAACCCTCATCTGTGCGGTGGACTGTTGATAGAAAAAGAAACAGGTAAACATACGCACAGTTCAGACTTTCTAATACTAGTCGCCGGTTATTTTCCAGCAATAACAAAAAATATCTTAATCAGTAACAAAAACGATTAAACAAATAATAAATACTTAAAAAACATAAAGTTACTATAGTAGAAAAAATAACATTTATGCGCATGAAAAATATTTAAACCACGTTATCTAACAGCTTACACCCCACCTGGCTAACCGATGCGTATCCGATTTAGCCAAATAACTCTACAATGCTCTGGAAGCCCGCAAAGAACCTAGTAAACCCTGTATGCATTCAACTATTTTTGACAGCCCATTTCTCAAGCCAGCACTGCGCAGGCTTTGCCGCAAATTTTTACAAGCCAAAGGGTGGCAACTGGACTTTTCAGCAATTGAGGGTGTTGATAAAGGGGTACTTATTGGGGCGCCTCACACCAGCAACTGGGATCTTCCCTATGCTTTAATGCTGGGTTTCAGCCAGGACATGCCGATTTACTGGATGGGTAAAGTACAGATTTTTAAATTCCCTTTCCGATCACTAATGATGTGGCTGGGTGGCATCCCGATAGATCGCTCGAAATCGCTCAATGTGGTTACTCAAGCCGCCTCTCAATTCAACAATGCTGAGCAGCTTTATCTCGTCATTGCGCCTGAAGGCACCCGTTCACAAGTAGATGAGTGGAAAACCGGTTTTTACCATATTGCCCATCAGGCAAACGTACCAATATTACCGGCTTATATTGATTGGAAAACTCGCCAGGCAGGCATATACCGCAGTTTTAGTACCACCGGAAATGCTGAAAAGGACATTGCCGAGATTAAGTCCCTCTATGGCGATCTGTTACTTCGCCACAAAGGGAATAAGTATTAGCCCACGCAGGTAATTTTCCTCCTGAACTTAAAAGCGGGAAAAATCCGGTTCCCTTTTTTGCATAAACGCTTGCAGAGCTTCCATCGCTTCTTCCGATTTTAAGCGAGCTGCAAATTGTTCTACCTCGGCTAACAACACTTCCTGCATTTGCGACTGCGATACACTTCGCAGCATCGCTTTACTCTGCCGTACGGCATCGGGAGCCAGACTAGCCAGCTTGCCCGCTTCCAACAGCGACTGCTCCTGCAAACGATTTTGCTCCACTGTACGGTTGATTATCCCCAGATCAGCGGCTGTAACAGCACTAAAAGACTCACCCATCACCAGCAACTCAAAAGCCCGCCGATGCCCTACGAGCTGCGGTACTATCAAACTAGCGCCACCTTCAGGAACCAAGCCAAGACGGGCGAATGGCAATTGAAAATTCGCCTGATCACTAGCGATGACCAGATCACAATGAAGCAGCATAGTGACGCCTATACCTACTGCCACACCCGGTACAACCGCAACAACAGGCTTAATCAGTGATGAAATGGTTTGCAGAAACTGCAACGGGGCCTGCACCGCATTGGGTGAGTTAATTGCGCCAATAAAATCACCAATATCATTACCCGAACAAAAGCTATCGCCGGTAGACCCCAGTAGAATAACTCTGACATCAGGATTAGCATCAGCATCTTTCAATGCCTGAGTTAAGCCTTCGTACATTGACAAGGTCAGCGCATTTTTTTTATCCGGACGGTTCAAAAGAATCTGGCATATCCGATCACGGGTTACGATATTTAAATATTCGCTCACATCTTATTCCTGTTTGATTGAAGTATCGGGAACTTCAGGGGTGTAATATTCAGGTAACAATTCCTCTATCACCTCGCTGTTCTGCGCCCAACTGTGACAACTGTTAACCATCATCGAGGCTCCCAACTTCATCACTTCAAGATCACTATTTGGCCACACCGCCTGAATGGCGGTGGTCGCAATAACCGGTAACAACTCATTCAGGTGGGTACATCCCCGAAAGCCGCCTGTTAGTTCTTTGCACTGTCGATGCCAGCCAGGACCTATACGAGTGCCTTCAAGCACTCTGAATGATCCAGTAATCCTGGCGCAGATAGGGAAAGGAGAAGCATCAATGAAAGCCTCGATCTGATGAATCAGCAATCGCTGATCCAATGTCACCCGCAATCCCAGATCATGAAAGGGTTCACCGGCCGCAACGTCCCCCCGCAGGGGTAATGGCACAGTCTCCGTTTTTATATCGATCATCCGCGCTTCGACATCCCACAAACCATCGTCACGAAGGTAAGCACAACTCTCAATTGAACGCCGGTGCTGTAACTTTCGCCGGACTGGCTTTGACAGCGAACGGAATTTACTTTTCTCCGTTACCGGTTGCTGATCAGAGATCAAACTGGCTTCTCACTTCGAAGCATCCGTCGTAACACTTTACCCACATTTGACTTAGGCAAATCATCGGTAAATTCAACGAGCTTAGGCACCTTATAAGGTGTTAGCCGCTCTTTACACCAGGCGCGGATCTCTTCAGTACTGACCTCATTTCTAGTGACTACAAAGAGCTTTACCACCTCTCCACTATGGGGATCTGGCTCGCCAATCGCAGCACACTCAATCACCTCTGGATGCTGAGTAACAATATCTTCCACTTCATTGGGATAAACATTAAAGCCGGACACATTAATCATATCTTTGGCCCGGTCAACGATACGCAGATAACCATCAGGTTCCAGAATCGCCACATCACCCGTAATAAAATAGCCATCATCTGTAAAGCAACTGGCAGTTGCCTGCTCTCTCTGCCAATACCCCAACATCACTTGCGGGCCTTTTACACAAAGTTCACCAGGCTCGCCTGTCGGCAGCGCCTGACCATCGGCGCCAATGATCTTTACATCAGTTTCTGCAACAGGCGGACCGATGGTACCCACTCTTATATTTTTCGGTGGATTCATCGCGACAGCAGGTGAGGTTTCTGTCAGGCCATAAGCCTCCAGCACCTGACATCCGGTTAGCTTTTCCCAGGCAGTCGCCGCATCCAGCGTCAGCGCCATGCCGCCGGACAGTGTTACTTTCAAATGACTAAAATCGATTTCCGAACTGTCTTTGTGATTACATATCGCCACAAACAGAGTATTCAGGCCGATAAATGCTGAAATAGCATGTTTACGCAGTTCTTTGATAAAACCTGGAATATCCCTGGGGTTGGCGATCAGAATATTATTGCCGCCCAACTCCAGTACCGCCATCGTGATAGTAAAGGCATAAATATGGTAAAGCGGCAACGGCGCAACAACCTTCTCCGCCCAGTGTTTATCGGCATCGGAAATAAGCTTAACGCCCTGCAGAAAGTTCGACAGTAGGTTAGCATGGGTTAGCATTGCCCCCTTAGAAACTCCAGTCGTACCACCGGTGTATTGAAGCACCGCAATATCTGCCGGCTGGGATTGCATCAGGTTCGGTCGCTGACCACCTTTCTGATTCAAAACATCGCGTAATTCGAGCGCCTGAGGCAGATGGTAAGGCGGCTCCATTTTCTTCACGTACTTGACCACAGTATTAATCAGCACCCGCTTCAATGTGGGATGAAGGTCGGCAATCTGTGTGGTAAAAACATACTTTATGCCGGTGTTGGCAATAATCTTATCAACATTATGCGCCACGCCTTTATACACCACCAACGCCTTAGCACCCGAGTCATTAAACTGATTCTCCAGCTCTCTGGGGGTATACAATGGGTTCGTATTGACGACAATTAAACCAGCTTTCAGCGCACCAAACAGGGCAACAGGATACTGATTCAAATTGGGCAGCTGAATGGCGATACGATCACCGGGTTGCAAGTCCGTTTCCTGTTGAAGGTACACAGCAAAGGCATCGGATAACCGGTCCAGTTCTGCGTAGCTCATCTCATAGCCAAAACTGGTAAACGCCGTGCGCTTCGAATAGTCACTGGCCATCCGCTTAAAAGCATCGACCAGATTGTTATACCCCCGGGGATTCAGACTTTCTGGTATCGACCCGGCACGTGCTTTTTGATCCATTTTCAGACCCTGTCAGCTTATTGTTGTTATTTTTTATCTATCGTTCTGTGCAGTAACCTGCTATTTCAGCATAAGAGATCAGACCAAAAAGTCTAATAAAATCAGTTAAGAACATCCCTCAACGCTGTTTTTTTTAATTCATGCTACTGGAAACAAGGCTTCCAGGCGGGTAGCCAGCATAATATCGCCTTCGGCTCTTATCTGCCCGCTCATAAAAGCCTGCATACCATTCGTTTCCCCACTCAAGACATCACTGAAGGTCTGGTTATTCATCAACAAGACCACACTAGGCTCATCATGTTCGCCTTTTTCGAGTACACAGTTGCCATCAGAAATGGCCGCAAAATAGGCCTCTCCTTCTTCCAGCTTGTACTGAAAGACTGCCTCTAAACCCGTAGCGGCTGAACTGTTAAAACGCCCTGCCATCTCCTCAAACATCACCTGAGTATCTGTCATCATGCTCTCCATATTCGTTGTTTTCGACACAGATCCGGGGGCTATCATCTGTCGAAGTCTGTAATTTAAATTCAGCAGGCCGGAAACTGTCGCCCGACCTGCTGCGGTTCGAAGTAATTTCATTATCTGTTATTCAATACTTACTCTTATCACTGATCAGAAAGAGAACTCTGACTCATCCATTTCCAGCAGGTTATCAGCACCCGAATCGATCGTCGTTTCGAGAGTCCGGGTACGCGGCAGGATTCGTTCAAAATAGAATCGAGCGGTTTTTAATTTAGCCGCATAAAAAGCGCCATCACCTTCTCCCGCTGCCAGTTTTTCCTGAGCGGTCACCGCCATCCGCGCCCAGAGGTAGGCCATCGTGATATAGCCCGAGTACATCAGGTAATCTACCGAAGCGGCGCCTACTTCTTCGCGATTTTGCATCGCTTTCATACCGATACGCGTGGTCAGCTCACCCCACTCCCGGTTCAACCGAGACAGCGGATTGATAAATGACTGCATCGACCGGTTATCCGCCTGGGATTCACAGAATTTATGCACGACCTTAGTGAAGGATTTTAGAGACTCCCCCTGAGTCATCAGTACTTTGCGCCCCAGCAGGTCAAGTGCCTGAATACCGGTGGTACCCTCATATAACATGGAGATACGACTATCACGGACGTTCTGCTCCATCCCCCATTCACTGATATAACCGTGACCACCAAAGATCTGCAGCCCCTGATTCGCTGACTCAAAACCGGTTTCAGTCAGAAAGGCTTTAGCTATGGGGGTCAGGAAGGCTAACTGGGTATCCGCCTCCTGGCGATCACTCTCATCCGTGGTAAGGCCCACCTTGTCCACTAATTGAGCGCAGTAATAGATTAGTGCCCGACCACCTTCAGCAAAGGCTTTTTGAGTTAGTAACATACGACGCACGTCGGGATGAACAATAATTGGGTCAGCAGCCTTCTCTGGGCATGCCGGTCCATTTAATGCCCGCATCTGCAAACGATCCCGGGCATAAGCCAGCGAATTCTGATATCCCCACTCCGTATGGGCCAGTCCCTGCAGCGCGGTACCAATACGCGCCGTATTCATAAAGGTGAACATGCAGTTCAGACCCCGGTTCTCTTCACCAATAAGGTAGCCGGTCGCCGCATCAAAGTTCATCACACAGGTCGCATTACCGTGGATCCCCATCTTGTGCTCCAGGGCACCGCAACTCAGGCTATTCCGCTCACCTGCATTGCCGCTATCCTGCGGGATAAATTTCGGTACGATAAACAGAGATATCCCTTTAGTACCAGCCGGGGCATCCGGCAATCGGGCTAACACAATATGAACAATGTTCTCAGCCATATCGTGCTCACCCGCCGAGATAAAGATTTTAGTGCCGCTTATCTTGTAGCTGCCATCTGCCTGAGGTTCTGCCTTAGTTCTCAACATTCCCAGATCGGTACCGCAGTGGGATTCCGTCAGACACATAGTACCGGTCCACTCACCGCTGATAAGCTTAGTCAGGTAGGTTTGCTTCTGATCATCGGTACCGTGGGCTTCAATCGTATTCATCGCCCCGTGGCTGAGTCCCGGATACATACTCCAGGACCAGTTGGCTGTGCCCACCAACTCATTCAATATGATGCCAACCGATTCCGGAAGCCCCTGACCACCCCATTTAGGATCGTGCGCCAGAGACGGCCAGCCGCCCTCGACAAATTGCTGATAGGCTTCTTTAAAACCTTCGGGCGTGGTCACTTCATCCCCATTCAGTTGGCAACCTTCACGATCCCCCACTGCATTCAACGGGGCCAATACCCGCTCAGAGAATTTTGCGCCCTCTTCCAGAATTGCGCTGAGCATATCCGGAGTCGCTTCTTCACAGCCTGGCAGGCTCTTATAATGCTGCTCACTCTCCAGCATCTCGTCCAGTACAAACTGAATATCCCTCAGGGGCGCTTTATAATCTGGCATGGTTACACCTCGGTTAATCTGTCACGCTATCTGTACATGAGATACAGATATCTATTGTTATTAATATGATAGGCCTAGGATCTATTAAGCGCCCGGCTTAACCAATAACAAAAGCTTTCAGTTTTACTAACACAAAAAACCAAACAGCAGTTTAAGAACAATTTATCCAATAAAATCAATAAAATAAAAACATCTTAAATACCAAATTTATTAACAAAAAAGCCCGCATTAGCGGGCTTTATTATTAACAAATCTATTTTACTGTTTCAGGATAGGCACCAGCCCTTCGGAGAACCCGGCTCGCAGTACTAAAATATCGCAATCCAATCGGGGCAAAATCCGCTCTGCGGTATTACCCAACAAAGCCCCTTTCAACCCACCATGCGCCCGGGTACCAATGACCACCAGCCTGGCATCAAGCTGATCAGCCGCGTTAGGAATCCAGTGTTCCGCCGGCCCCTCTCCCACCGCCAAAGTCTCTACTTTCAACGCCAATTGAGACAGCAATTGCTGCATCGCTCCCCGAGCCTGCTTCTCTATCAAAACAGCAGACTGCAACTGAGGATCCGCACCCATCATAGGAGAGGGACAAGCTATCGCTCCAACCAAATTAGCATTAGTCACCTGCGCTATCTGATCCGCCACTTTCAACAGATCGTCGTTAAGTCGCTGCTGATGGTGATCTGTCGTTAGAGGATCCACCGCTGCCATTACAACGCCTTCACGCCATAGATGACCATGTTTAACCATCAATACCGGACAAGGAAGGTCGCGCAAAATCCGCCCATCCAGTGAGGTCATAAAACCACTTTTACGAGGATCACAGCTTTTTATTAACACCCCAAAATGCTGTTGAGACCAAAGCTCCTCCAATAACTTCAGCAGCTTAGACCTAGGCGTACAACGAAACGATGCAGCAATCCCCTCCGATTCCAGCTGAATAACCAGCTGACTGGCTTTCTCTGCATCATCACCGACCCAAACAATTTCAATCGGACACTTCAGACGACTCGCAATTAAACGACTGCGCTGTAACGCCAGACAGGCCTGATCCTGTTGATCCATAACCAGCAAGAGCTGTTTATTAAACAACATCATTCACCTCCAGGTCAGAGCTTATTGGCTGTTTAGACCCCGAAACCGGGCCACAATTAAGAAGACACGCCAGCGCCGGAAGCAAAATCAAAGCTCCCAACATATTCCAGAGGAACATAAAGGTAAGCAATATGCCCATATCAGCCTGAAACTTGATTGGCGAGAACACCCAGAGCACGACCCCAATCGCCAGGGTCAGGCCAGTAAAAGCAACTGATTTCCCGGTCGTTTCAAGGGTATTCAAATAAGCCTCTTTGAGGGGGAGCCCCTGCACCAGATAGGTATTCATTTTAGAGTAGATATAGATACCATAATCCACCCCGATACCGACCCCCAAAGCGATCACCGGGAGAGTCGCCACTTTCACACCAATCCCCATACTGGCCATCAGCGCCTGACAGAGTATCGATGTCAGCGCCAGCGGTGCGATAATACAGATCAGCGTTTTCACAGAACGGAAAGTCAATAAACAGAGCAGCCCCACAACTCCGTACACCCATGCCAGCATCTGGTATTGCGCGGTGCCGATCACCTCATTAGTAGCGGCTTCAAAACCCGAATTACCGGCCGCCATTTCGAAGACAATCTGCTCTGAATCATTCTGATCGGCAAACTGCTCCACCGCCGCCGTCACTCTCTGGAGTGTTGCCGCTTTATGATCATCAAGAAAAATAATCACTGGCAACAGCGAACAGGATGGATTCATCAGCCCCGCAGGCACATAGGACAGCGAGGCATTAATAACCAGCTGATTACGACTGACCGTCCGCCACTTTAAACTACCCTCATTAAGCCCGGCTGTGACCCGTTTAGACACATCAGCTAGTGAGACGCTGGATTGCACGCCCTCAACATTGGTCAGGTAATACTGAAACCGGTCCACCAACGCCAGTGAAGTAAAGTTCGAACACTGTTCTGCCTCCGTGGTAACCATCACCACAAAAACATCGCTTGAAGTAGAGTAATTCTCTGTGATGAAGCGGTTATCAGTGTTATAGCGAGAATCCTGGCGCAATTCTGGCGCCCCTGTATCCAGATCACCTATCTGTAGATTCTTCCCCTGATACAACCCACCTATTAACAGTAACAAAGCGATTGTAACCGCACACAAAGCCCCCTTAGGTTGCGAAAACCACGTCAGTTTTCGCCAAAAACTATTTTGATTTTGCTCCGCTCGGCGCGCCCGCTGAGTGGCATGATCACCAATTCCTACCAGCGACATAATCACCGGCAATAAAAACAGGTTAGTTAAAATAATCACGGCGACGCCCAAAGAGGCAGCAATCGCCAGATCCTGAATCACTTGAATTTCAATCACGATCAAGGTGATAAAACCAAGACCGTCGGACAAAAGCGCGGTTAACCCAGGGATATATAACGCCCGAAAAGCCCGCCGGGCCGCAAGCCAGCTGTCTGCACCCCGGGCGCTTTCCTGGGCAATCGTATTAACGATCTGTACACCGTGACTTACCGCTATCGCAAATACCAAAAAAGGCACCAGCATTGAATACGGATCTAACCCATAGCCTAATAGCTTCAATAATCCCAGCTGCCAGATAACCGCAATCACTGAACAACCCAGCGGTACCAGCGTGCCCGTGATGCTTCTCGAATAGAGATAAAGGAGAACCAGCGTAATGAGCATCGCGATACCAAAGAACACAGCCACCTGCGCCGCACCCTCAATCAGATCACCGACGACTTTGGCAAAACCTGTGATGTGAATATTGATACTGTCTGAGCGGTACTTGTCCCGTATGAGGCTTTCAAGTTGCTGGGATAGCTCCTGATAATTGAGTTTATCACCGGTATCAGGATGTCTATCAAACAACGGCACCTGGACAATCGCCGAGCGAAAGTCATTCGCGACCAGACGGCCCACCTGACCCGAACGAAGTACATTTACCCGAATCTGCTCAAGCGTTTCTGGTGAGCCATCGTATTCCGCCGGGATAACCGGACCGCCAACAAACCCCTCTTCAGTCACTTCTGTCCAGCGTATATTTGGCGTCCAGATAGACTTTAATGCAGCACGATCCACACCGGGAATGAAGAACAGTTCATCAGTGATTTGTTGCAATGTTTGCTGAAACTCTGCGGTAAATATATCACCGTCATTAACCGCTACGGCTACCCGAATACTATTTCCCAGACCCGCCAGGTCATCACGGTTCTTCAAATAGTTTTCAACATAGGGATGCGAAGTGGGGATCATTTTTACGAAGCTGGCATCCGGGCGAATCTGCGCGGCCTGCCAGGCAAGAAAAAGCGTCACTAACGAGAAGGTGAGTAAAACCAGGATACGCCGATGAAACAAAAAACGTTCAGCAAATTCTTCGGAGGCCTTAATCGGTGCCAATAGTAGATTCACAAGTTTACTCATTGGTGCTCTCCAGGGCCCACACTCCACCTTCACCAACCAGAACATACTGTCCCGGCAGGCCTGCACCAGCGCTGATTGACCGTCTGCCACCAGAGTCTATTCGGGAGAACCGCTGACCATCCTCACTCTGCAGCACTACACCACCATGCCCCAGCAAAAGAAGTTCCGACTCGCTGGTAATAGCACCGACCAGAGAAGCACTGAACCCAGTTTCTATCGTCTGCCACTCCAGACCATCTTCCGAGCGATACAGGTGCCCCCGCAACCCCATCAGGTACAAGTTATTTTGGTATTCAGTAATTGCAAAAAAAGATCCATCGTAGGGAGAATCGAGGCGTTCCCAATGTTCTCCCTGATCGATTGACCGAAACAACAGCCCGGCTTCACCGATAACGTACAGATAGCCACGATGATCGGCGATCATGGCATTAAGGTGAAAGCTATCCGGGTTATCAAGGCGATCACCCCAATACTGCCAGCTCTGCCCCCCATCTTCTGTTTTCAACAACAAACCATAACCACCCAGAGCAAAACCTCGTTGCGCATCGGCAAACCAGATATCTAACAGGGGTACAGAAGGCCCCTCCTCCAGAGCGGCAGCGGCATCTTCAGTCTGCCACTGCGCAGTATCAAGTTGCTCAGCAAGCGTTTCATTGTCAGGTTCCGAATCCAGCTGAGCTTCCAGTTCAGACACCCAGGCTTTGAGCCGGGATAAGCGCAGCTGATTAATCTGATCACCGTCTAACAACTTACGCCAGCTAACACCACCATCCTGGCTTTCAGCCAATAGCCCGTCATGACCTACCAGCCAACCATATTGATTATCAGTAAAGAAAATACTCGTAAGCATCACACTGAACGGGGTTTGAAGCTGCTGCCAGGTCACCCCATGATCTCCAGAACGAACGATAGTCCCCTGATCACCCACAGCAACCAGCTGTCCTCCGACACTCGAGATATCCAGTAACAGAGCCTGTTCAGCCCGGGTGGTTGATATGGCCGGAGTACTGAGCCGGTCTGCAGCTAACACCATAGAGGCATCGGTTCCAAAAAGAACCAGGGCTAACAATAAACAGCGTAATACCGGTTGGTTCTGAAGCATACTATTCCCAGTTTTTATCATTATTCAGGAATTACGTTCCCTTCTGACAATTTAGCATGTTAATCAGCCAGGTCGAAAGAAAGGCCTAAAAGGGAGTAAATCATTAACAAAAACGGTCAATTGCTCAATAACAAATACTCCCAAGATCATTAACACTTTCTGCCACAGGTCAAAAAAAACGTTAAGTTCACTATAATCTGAAAAAATTTCCCATACGAGATTGCTTTTCAATAACGGCCGGATGTAGAGTTAGCGACTGCAACGGAGGTCTTAATACTTCTGGAAATAAGTTCGCAGCAGATAAAAAAGTTCGGACTATTATAAAGTAAGGTATAAGGCAGCCCCATCCGAGGGCCCCTCTGTAAAGAATAATAAATGGAGATTAGCTCGATGAATCAATTCCGCAAAACATTGCTGGGCCTGAGTACTGCAGTGTGCATTATGGGTATGACGGCAGCAGCGCAGGCTGACACGCTTAAAATCGGCTTAGCTGGCCCGGCAACAGGTCCTGTTGCACAGTATGGCGACATGCAGAAAATCGGCGTAATGGCTGCGATTGAAGATATCAACAAAGCCGGCGGCATCAACGGTATGATGCTGGAAGGCGTTATCTACGACGATGCTTGTGATCCTAAGCAGGCAGTTGCTGTTGCAAACAAGATCGTAAACGATGGTGTATCTCACGTAGTGGGTCACCTTTGCTCATCTTCTACTGAGCCAGCTTCTGACATCTACGAAGAGGAAGGCGTATTGATGATCACTGCGGCGTCTACCTCTCCGTCGATCACCGAAAAAGGCCATCAGATGGTTTTCCGTACTATCGGTCTGGACAGCCTGCAAGGTTCTATGGCTGCACAGTACATTCTGGAAACCGCTAAGCCTGCCAAAATCGCTGTTATCCACGATAAGCAGCAATACGGTGAAGGTCTGGCAACCGCTGTACGCGACCAGCTGGCAGCAAACGACATGAAAGCTGTCATGTTTGAAGGTGTTACCCCAGGTGACAAAGACTTCTCTGCACTGATCGCTAAACTGAAGAAAGAAAACGTAGATTTCGTATACTACGGTGGCTATCACCCGGAACTGGGTCTGATTCTGCGCCAGTCTGCTGAAAAAGGCTTTGGTGCTCAATTCATGGGCCCAGAGGGTATCGTAAACGCAGATCTGGCTAAAATTGCCGGCGAAGCGTCTGAAGGTGTTCTGGCGACTGCGCCTAAGAGCTTCGATCAGAATGCGATTAACCAGGCGCGTGTAGAAGCAATCAAAGCAAAGGGTGAAGACCCAACCGGTCCTTTCGTATTCACTGCATATGCTGCGGTTGAAGTAATGACCAATGCAATGACTGCAACTAAGTCGACTGATACTGAAGCTCTGGCTGATTACATCCGTGCGAATGGTATTGATACTGCAATCGGCGCAGTTAAGTACGACGAAAAGGGCGACCTGACTGAGTCTACTTTCCTGGTTTACCGTTTGCATAAGGATGGCTCTAAGTCTCCAGCACAGTAATTCTTAATAATAACAATTGATTAGCATTGCCCGACGCCTTAGTCGGGCAGATCTGATCCCGATACCCTAGCGCCGTGATCCGGTGCCGGGGTTTCGTTTTATATGGTCCCTGCAAATGTCAGAATTCTCTCTCTATCTGTTGCAACAGCTCATTAACGGGCTGACCATCGGCTCAACTTATGCTCTGATCGCCATCGGCTACACAATGGTTTACGGCATCATCGGCATGATTAACTTTGCTCACGGCGAGATCTATATGATCGGCTCCTACATAACATTTATTGTTATTGCAGGCCTGGTGAGCATGGGAATTGTGAGCCTGCCTATTATCCTGGTCATAGCGTTAGTTATCGCTATGTTCATTGCCAGCACTTACGGCTGGGCTGTAGAACGGGTTGCCTACCGCCCTCTGCGCGGCACCAACCGGCTTATCCCTCTCATCTCAGCTATTGGTATGTCGATCTTCCTACAAAATTCGGTAGGCATCTCACAGGGATTCCGTGATGTTGCTTTGCCACCGATGGTTACCGGCGGCTGGGCGTTCGGCAATCCCGCTGACTTTGAAGTCACCGTCTCATATATGCAGGTCATTATCTTCGCCGTTACCTTCATTACGATGACGTTATTAACCCTGTTTATATCCAAGTCCCGTATGGGCCGCGCATGCCGCGCCTGCGCTGAAGACCTGGGCATGACCAACCTACTCGGCATCAATACCAACAAAGTGATCGCCTTAACCTTTATTATCGGCGCAGCTTTGGCGGCAATCGCGGGCTTATTGTTAGGCTTGTATTACGGCGTGGTTAACCCGTTCGTTGGCTTTATCGCGGGCTTAAAAGCATTTACGGCTGCCGTACTGGGTGGAATCGGCTCGATTCCTGGTGCAGTACTCGGTGGACTGGTACTCGGTGTAACCGAAGCAATGACTGCTGCATTTTTCCCCTCGGAGTATAAAGACGTGGTCGCCTTTGGCCTGCTGATTACTATTCTGTTGTTCCGCCCTAGCGGACTTCTTGGCAAGCCGGAGATAGAAAAGGTATGACTACTAACAAGTTTTACAACGCTATCTTCGCCGCTGGCATCACCCTGATTCTGGCCTGCCTGATGATTGGCGTTAAGCTGGATACTTCTGGCACGCAGCTGGCAGTGAAAGGGGCTACCGCAGCACAATGGGCCTGGATTGGCGGAGGCATAGCCATCGTCTTTCTGTCTCAGCTGTTCACCAGTCAAATTGATGCCCTGTTCGGCATGATTCCCAAACCTTCTATCAGCACAATGCTGCCGGAAGAGAAGAAAATGGCGACCCTGAAGCCATGGCTGATCGCTGGCATCATAGTGATCATGGTCATATGGCCATTCATGGTATCCCGGGGCTCCGTCGACCTGGCAACACTGACCCTTATCTACATCATGCTTGGCCTGGGCCTGAATATCGTTGTAGGTCTTGCCGGCTTGCTGGATCTGGGTTTCGTCGCATTCTATGCGGTGGGTGCATACACCTATGCACTGTTATCAGAATATTTCGGTCTGTCATTCTGGGTTTGTTTACCGATCTCTGCCGGTGCAGCTGCGCTGTTTGGTTTCGTACTCGGCTTTCCGGTTCTGCGGTTACGTGGCGATTATCTGGCTATTGTGACTCTGGGCTTCGGTGAGATTATCCGTATCCTGCTCAATAACTGGACAAATGTAACCGGAGGCCCAAGCGGTATTTCCGGCATTGCCAAACCAACGCTATTTGGTCTGGAGTTTACCCGTAAAGCTAAAGGCGGCGAAGATGCGATGACCTTCCATGATTATTTCAATCTGGATTATTCAAGCTCGTATAAAGTCATCTTTCTCTATCTCATAGCAGTACTTTTGGTGATCTTTGTAATCTACCTGATCAACCGTTTGATGCGCATGCCAATAGGGCGTGCCTGGGAAGCCTTACGAGAAGATGAGATTGCCTGTCGTTCTCTGGGCCTTAACAAGACTGCTATCAAGCTCTCGGCCTTTACCATCGGAGCATCCACAGCAGGCTTTGCCGGTGCATTTTTCTCTGCTCGCCAGGGTTTTATCAGCCCTGAATCATTTATTTTCATTGAGTCTGCAATTATTCTGGCCATCGTTGTACTGGGCGGCATGGGCTCACAGGTCGGTATTATCCTGGCAGCTATTGTCATGACCATCCTGCCGGAACTGGCGCGTGAATTCTCTGAATACCGAATGTTACTATTCGGACTGTTAATGGTATTGATGATGCGTTGGCGCCCTGAAGGTCTGGTACCAATGAAGCGACCAAAGCTGGAGTTAAAGCAATGAGTCAGTTACTGCTTGATGTAAACGGCCTAACCATGCGCTTCGGCGGCCTGGTAGCAGTAAACGGCGTTAATCTGAAGGTAAAAAACCGCCAGATCGTTTCTGTTATTGGCCCTAACGGTGCAGGTAAAACCACCGTATTTAACTGTCTGTCCGGGTTTTATATCCCGACTGAAGGCAGTGTCATGCTGAAGAACGAGCAGATTGCCGGCCTTAAGGACTACCAGATTTCCCGCATGGGCCTGGTTCGTACTTTTCAGCATGTTCGCCTGTTCCAAAAGATGACTGTTATTGAGAACATGCTGGTTGCTCAGCATCGTCACCTTAATACTAATCTTATTTCCGGCCTGCTTAAAACGCCGAACTATCGACGTCTTGAACAAGAAGCGATGAACCATGCCATGCATTGGCTGGAAGAAGTTAACCTGCTGGAGTTTGCGAATCGTGAAGCGGGAAATCTGTCTTACGGCCAGCAACGCCGCCTAGAGATCGCCCGCTGCATGGTTACCCAGCCTGAACTACTGATGCTGGACGAGCCTGCTGCAGGACTTAATCCTAATGAGACCAAGGAACTTGATGAACTGATTATCAAGCTACGTGATGAGCATGAAATTTCTGTGCTGCTGATCGAGCATGATATGAGCCTGGTAATGGGTATCTCTGATCACATCTACGTTATTGCCCAGGGCACCCCGCTAGCCAACGGCACGGCTGATGAAATCAAGAATAACCCAGACGTCATCAAAGCCTATCTCGGGGAAGAATAAGATGCTGCAGATAAATAATGTAAACACCCATTACGGTCCTATCCAGGCTTTGCACGACGTTACCGTTAACATCGACGAGGGCGAGATAGTCACCCTTATCGGCGCGAATGGCGCGGGCAAAACCACTCTGATGATGACGATCTGCGGTGATCCGCAGGCATCATCCGGTACGGTAACTTTCAACGGTGAGGAAATAAACAAGCTGAACACCCCTGATATTATGCGTAAAGGCCTGGCCATTGTTCCTGAGGGACGACGTGTATTCAGTGGTATGACTGTTGAAGAGAACCTGTTTATGGGCGCGTACTTCCGCTCTAAAGAAGATGCTCAGCAAACGATCCAACATGTTCTAGAACTATTCCCCCGGCTGGAAGAGCGCTTTAAGCAGCGAGCTGGAACAATGTCCGGTGGTGAACAGCAGATGCTGGCTATTGGCCGCGCCCTGATGAGTAAACCTCGCTTACTGTTGCTGGACGAACCATCACTGGGGCTGGCACCGATAATCATCCAACAGATTTTTGACATTATTCAAAAACTGCGGGAAGACGGTGTCACTATTTTTCTGGTTGAGCAGAATGCTAACCAGGCTCTGAGAATAGCGGATCGCGGCTATGTACTGGAAAATGGCCGCATTGTAAAAACCGATACCGGCGCAAGCCTTCTAACTGACGAGTCAGTTCGACAGGCTTACTTAGGCGGCTAAAAAACTGTCTCTATTAAGAAACAAAAAACCAGCCGCATGGCTGGTTTTTTTTATCACCCAAACGCAATTCTGAAACAAACTTCAGCCAGATACTGATTCAAGTCATCTTTATTAATCATTAATACTTGCAAAACAGTGACTTATATCAAAACTTTTATTCCACAAGTATTATGCTATTATTAGTCGCATAACAAAGACAGAAAACGCGTAATATCTTACCTTTTTTTGTTACTTATTAGCGACAAGCGATTTTAAAGCTTCAATCAAAATAAATTCCGATACAGTGTACAGTTGAGAGGTAATTCAAATGTCATGTCTCTGCCCTCAGTGCAAAGCCTTAATAGATCATCAAAGCATCAGCCTGCACAGCAGCCTGAGCGAAGTAAAACATGTACATAACAATACGCTATATGCATGCGATGATTGTGGCTCCCATATCGGCTTAATCAGCGTACCCCATCGCTGGGAACTGATTGATGTTGAACCTAAACACCAGCGCGTCGCCTGATAGCCTGCACGACAACCTTGCAGCGGGCTATTAAACCCTTTTCTATATTGCTGCCATCCGGCAAAATAATCTGGCACACTGAGCTGCATCTATCTGTAGCGTAGAAGACCAATGAGCCAGCTTGAAACTCTCATTAATACCAGTGACGAAAACCTCCTTACCCTGCTATCGAGTCTATGCCAGGGCGCTATTGCTATTGATCAAGAGTGCCGGATCGTCTGGTTAAGCCAGCAATACCGTGAGCTGATGGAGCTGCCTGACAACACCGAGTTCATAGGCCAGCTTGTAAACGATATCTTACCAACCACCCAACTTCCCAGAATACTCAAGACAGGCCAACCGAGCTTTCTCGATCTAATGCAGATCAATAACCAATGGTGCGCGGTTACCCGCCTGCCGCTCAAAAATCCCGACGGTTCAGTATTCGGCGCAATCGGTTTTGTCTTCTATGACAATCTGGAAAACCTCCAACCACTGTTTGATAAATTCGCCCGATTGAAAAAACAGCTAGTGTCAGAGAATCTCCTTCGAATCAGCAAATATGAACTGGATGATCTCGTTGGCAACTCTCCCGCCCTGCTTAAGATTAAGCGTCAGGCATTGCGAGCCGCTCAGCTCGACACCACTATTCTGTTATTGGGGGAAACCGGCACGGGCAAAGAGTTACTTGCCCAGGGTATCCATAATGCCTCACCTCGCAGGGACGCTCCTTTTGTCGGTATCAACATGGCTGCACTACCCGAATCACTGGTAGAAGCTGAGCTATTTGGAACAGCCGCTGGTGCTTATACCGGCGCAAACAAGAATGGCCGTCTGGGAAAAATACAGCTAGCGACAGGCGGTACCCTGTTCCTTGATGAGATTGCTGATATTTCAGCAGCCATTCAGGCAAAGCTATTACGAGTAATTCAGGAGAGGGAGATCGAAGCACTCGGCTCCAATCGCCTGGAAAAAGTCGATGTTCGGATCATTGCAGCAACCTCTCGCAACCTAAAACAGCTGGTTGATAAAGGGTTATTCAGAGCTGACTTGTACTACCGCCTGAATGTCCTGCCGCTTCAGCTTCCAGCCCTCAGAGACAGAATACCGGACATACCTGCTATCAGCAGTTATCTGATGGAAAAAATTGCCCGCGAGTCAGGCCTTCCTGCTCTAAGCCTAAGTAAAGATGCACTCATCTGGCTACAACAGTATCACTGGCCTGGAAATGTTCGCGAGTTGCACAACCGACTTGAGCGAGCCTGCGTGATGGCTGAGCAGGAACTAATTTCAACGGAGGATCTTGGTGCTGAGGACCTGATCAGCACCAATGAAACCATCGCATTTACGGATCTGAACCAAGCCAAAAACCATGCTGAAGCCGAATCTCTACAGCAGGCGCTTACACAATCTCAGCACAATAAAACCAAAGCGGCGAAATTACTGGGTATTTCTCGCGCGACTCTATACAACCGAATCAAACGTCTAAATATGTAAAGCCATCTAGACACATATAAACACTCTGTCTTAATAATTAGACAGACATTCGCACTGCGTATAATCGATAATCACGTAAGACCTTGATTAATTTATATTTGTTAGTACTGGCTCGATGATTGCAGTCCACATAACCATACTAAAAAATAATAATCACAGGACGACTCCTATGTCTAAGTTACTCAGTGCCGCGCAGGCAGCCCAATTGATTCCTGACAATGCCACTATTGCCACCGGGGGATTTATCGGCATCGGGTTTGCTGAAGCAATCGCCACAGCAATCGAGCAACGCTTTCTTTCCAGTCAGCAGCCCAGGCAAGTTGCACTCGTATACGCAGCGGGTCAGGGAGATGCGCAGACACGCGGCCTGAATCACTTCGCTCACGAAGGGATGGTGCGAAAAGTGATCGGCGGACACTGGGGGTTAGCACCCGGACTGGGAAAGCTTGCCACGGATAATAAGATCGAGGCCTACAATCTGCCACAGGGTGTTATCTGCCACCTCTTCAGAGATATCGCTGCCGGAAAACCAGGCACCCTGACCAAGGTCGGTCTGCACACCTTTGTTGACCCTCGCCAGGAAGGCGGCAAGATAAACAATCGCACCCTCGCAGATCAGGTTGAGCTGCTAACATTGCACGGTGAAGACTACCTGTTTTATAAAGCGTTCCCGATCGATATAGCTTTACTTCGCGGCACCACGGCAGACGCAGACGGCAATATCTCCATGGAGCGGGAAGCACTTCCCCTGGATGCCCTGGCCATCGCCCAGGCAACCCATAACAGTGGCGGCAAAGTGATCGTTCAGGTCGAACGCACCACCCATCAGCACCAGCTAACACCTGATCGAGTCAGAATTCCCGGTATATTGGTAGACCATATCGTCGTCGCTGATTCACAGGATCACCCACAAACGTTCGCCGAGCCTTTTAATCCAGCTTATTGTGGCGATGTCATTGCCCCGCTAGAACAACAAAGCCAACCCTTGTCCGCACGTAAGATCATCGGTCGCAGAGCGTTGATGGAACTTCGTAAAGGAGCGGTAGTCAATCTGGGTATCGGCATGCCGGAGATGGTCTCAGCCGTGGCTGCCGAAGAAAAGATGCTCAACGATTTCACCCTCACGGTTGAACCTGGAGGCATTGGCGGACAACCCGCCAGCGGTTTAAGTTTTGGTGCTGTCAGCAACGCTGCTGCCGTCATCGACCAGCCTGCACAATTTGATTTCTATGATGGCGGAGGACTAGACCAGGCTTTTCTCGGATTGGCAGAGAGCTGTCCAGAAGGTCACGTAAACGTCAGTCGTTTCAGCGATAAACTTGCCGGGGCCGGCGGATTTATCAACATCACCCAAAACACTCAGGATCTGTATTTTTTAGGCACCTTCACCTCAGGATCGCAACAGCTTGAGATTCACAACGGTGAGCTTAACGTCATCAGGAACGGCTCCGTTAAAAAGTTTCTAAAGCAAGTGCAGCAGATTACATTTAACGGGCAATACGCAATTGAGCAGGGCCAGAAAGTAACATTTATCACCGAAAGAGCAGTCTTTATTCTCACCAGTGAAGGCCTGAAATTGACAGAAATCGCACCGGGAGTCGACCTGAAGAAAGATATTCTCGATCAAATGGATTTCAGACCTCTCATTGACAACAATCTCACGCCGATGGATCCAAGACTTTTTAAAGAAGGCCCTATGAACCTGCAACACAATGGCAGCCATCCCGCTGGGCATATGCGTAAAGTCTGGGCACAACTCATTCAAGGCTTGAATGAACAGAGAGCGAACCTGGAAGACTGTATCGCCAGTTGAAGCATAGCTTTTAGGTCAATGATAGTTAATACTGGAATTATCATTTACGAGGCTTAGGGATATTTTATGAAAATGCTGACACTGGTACGACACGCCAAATCCAGCTGGAAAGACCCTGAACTTTCTGACTTCGATCGCCCTCTGAACAAGCGGGGCAAGCGAGATCTGCCTCTGATGGCTGCCAGATTGGTCGATATGAATATCCAGCCGGATCTGATTCTCAGTAGTGGAGCCCGCAGAGCAATGGCCACCGCCGAGCTAATTGCAATGGAGCAGGATTACTCAACAGACAAAATCATTGAGATACCCGAGCTTTACCATGCCCGGTCAGAAACCCTGATAAACCTACTACAAAGTCAGTCAGACCATTACCGGAGTATCTTAGTGGTCGGACACAGCCCCACACTTGAAATGGCCAGTTTTTACCTGACACAGGAACTGATTCCCAAGTTTCCTACCAGTGGTGTCATTCAGTTGGCCCTGAGTATTACCAGCTGGGAGGAAGTCGCTGAATCTTGCGGCACACTGGAGCGACTGGACTATCCAAAACTCCACCCTTAACCACTCCACCCAGAGGGTAAAATCCCGCGCAAAGGTGATACACTAGCGCCACTCACAGCCGCCCACCGGAACTCCCGCCTTGAGCCTTTACCTCGACACATTGCTGTTTACCGGCAATATAGTTGCACCTATCTTTTTTATCTCACTGCTTGGCTATCTGTTAATGCGATTGCAGATAATTGACCAGCATTTCGTCGCAACTGCCTCACGGCTGGTTTTTACTATTACACTGCCGGCCCTGGTCTTTATGAGCATTTCCAGAATGGACTTCCAGGCAGTTTTCAACCCGACACTACTGACTTATTTTATAATCAGCACTCTGGTTTGCTTCACACTGCTGTGGCAGGTTAGTAAACGTTTTATCCACAAGCCTGAAGATCTCGGCGTGTTTATTCAGGGAGCCTTTCGCGGCAACTACGGTATCATCGGATTGGCGGTCAGTTTTAATATGTTTGGCGACAGTGGACTGGCTCAAGCCTCTCTTCTACTCGCTTGCGTTATCCCTCTGTACAACACCCTTTCAGTACTCGCACTTTCACTACCAATGCAGAAACAAAACGGACTCAATCTCACACAACCCCTGATTGAAATCGCACGTAACCCGTTAATCATTGCCGTATTGCTGGCACTTCCCTTTTCCTACTTCGACTGGGGTTTGCCCACCGCAATTGATAAGATCGGCAACTATTTCGCTAACCTGACACTTCCACTGGCGTTACTTGCTGTAGGCGCGTCCCTGAATCTGCGAAGCCTGAAAGACACCTCAGGAGAATCCAGCTGGGCTACCCTTATTAAACTAATCCTTATGCCCCTGATACTAACCAGCGGCGCCTGGATAAGCGGTATAAGAGGTCAGGAACTCGGCATTCTGTTCATCTTGTTTGGCTGCCCAACCGCAGCAGCCAGCTTTATCATGGCCAAAGCGATGCACGGTAATGCGCAGCTGGCTGCCAATATTATTCTGACCACCACCATAGGCTCTATCGTTACACTAAGTAGCGGGATCTACCTGTTGCGACTCTGGAATTTGGCTTAAGGAAGAGTAAGATAAGCAGTATCTTATATACAAGGTAGCGCTATGTTGCTTGAATTCTTTGACCACCTGCTGAGCCTGTTTCTCGACACCGCCGTCTGGTTGCTATTCGGTCTGGTTCTGGCTGCTGCCCTGAAAGGTTGGATTCCAACGACTCTGGTGGAGAAGTGGCTCAGTGGTACCGGCGCTGGTTCGGTTATCCGGGCAGCGCTAATCGGAGCACCGCTCCCCCTATGTTCATGCGGAGTGCTTCCCACAGCAATAGCCCTGCGACGCTCAGGCGCCTCCAAGCCCGCTACAGTATCCTTTCTCGTCGCCACACCGGAAACCGGTGTTGATTCAATCTCGGTAACCTATGCCCTGCTGGGGCCTGTGATGGCTATCATACGGCCAATGTCAGCCATAATCAGCGCGGTGGTAAGCGGTATCATGATTTTACTGTTCGACGGCGGTGAAAATAACAAGGACTCTTCTCTAAAAGAGCCCACAGACAAACAAGAAACAAGCTGCTGCAGCACAAAAAAGGAACCGGTTAGTCCCTGTTGTAGTCAATCAGAGGAACCTGTAACTAGTTGTTGCAGTAAATCAGAAGCACCTGAAGCCAGTTGCTGCACTGAACAAAACGATACACCTAAACAATCTGGTTTTTTAGCCGGGTTACAGTTTGCCATCGTAGATATCCTCGATGACATATCCAAATGGCTCACTATCGGTCTGATCCTCGCCGCGGTGGTTGCCACACTGGTAGAACCTGCCAGCCTGAGCCAGTGGGGCAGTGGCCTGACCGCTATGCTATTGATGCTGGTTGTTGGCCTGCCGCTCTACATCTGCGCAACAGCCTCTACTCCCCTGGCTGCCGCATTACTGGCCGCCGGCATGTCTCCAGGCGCTATTCTGGTCTTTCTGCTGGTAGGCCCCGCCACTAACATCGCCTCCATCGGCATTCTCAGCCGCGAGCTTGGTATCCGTGCCGTCGCGCTCTATCTACTTGGCATTAGTATCTGTGCAGTTTTACTGGGACTAGCGACTGATGCCATTCTCAACGACCAGATGATATCAGTCGGAACAGCCATGGCTCATCACGACGCCGCGGGCTTTATGGTCATTAAATGGGTCGCAGCGGTTATCCTGTTTGTTCTGGCAGTAAAACCCCTGCGCCAGCTTATCTGGAAAGATACAACGACGGCCTGCGCATGAGTTTCTTTACTAAGCGAAACCTGAAAAAACTACAACTGGCGATTATTGACGCGGATCTAATCACACTCAAAAAGCAATTTAATAAGCTGGATTCCAATACCGTCAACGAACATCTTTTCGCTTTCGATGATCAACAGTTCAATGCCGTCGAACTCGCCATCAGATCAGGTCAGGCCAAATCCCTGCAACACTTACTGCAAGCGGGTTGCGGCTTAAATGCCAGTCACACCGAACCACTGCTCTATCAGGCATTACAGCACCCAGTGCAAAGTCTGCAGCTTATGACAGTACTGCTGCAGGCTGGCGCACCGTTAGCGTACCCCGACATGACACCCGATCACGCGCTCTTTGCCTGTTTCCTTTTTTGTCCGGACACCACTCTGATGCTCCACCTTAGCAGACTGAATGAAAATGGAGCCGATCTTAACCACTGTGATCAGCATGGAGAAAGTACGCTCAGACTAGCGATGCAAAAGGAGGATAAGGCGCTTGTTCAGATGTTGATAAACAGTGGGGCGACGTTTTCGAAAACACTGAGGACTGAAGGATGCGGTAAAGAGATCACCGACTATGCCGAGCGGCTCGCCGATGATCTGAAAATCAGACAAATGATGCTTACTTCTTGACCGCAGCAATCACAGACACTTCCACCAATAATTCAGGACGCGCCATCCGCGCTTCGACACAGGCTCTGGCCGGAGCATGTCCTGCGGGAGCCCAGTTATCCCACACCTCATTCATACCGGCAAAATCTTTCATATCACGAATATAAAGCGTCGCTGAGAGAATGTGTTCACGATCACTGCCTGCCTGCTCTAGCAATGCATCCACTTTTTCCAGCATGGTTGCCGTTTGCTCTTTGATCCCAGCGGTCGCATCTTTTGCTACCTGGCCACACAGATAAACAGTATCGTTATGAATCACGATCCGGCTCATGCGCTGACCAATCTCTTGCCGTTCAATTGACATCTGTACTCACCCTTAATCTAAAAAACAGTCAAATAAAAACCAATAATTGTAGTAGATCAGGCACAAGACACCAGTCTAATGCTCCTGAATTCAGAAGCATTAACGGCATAAACAGATGTTGTCAGAGTAATAGCAGAAAATATCGCTATTTAAGAATACCTTCTCATCTGAGAAGCAGAGAACTCACTCAGAGCCGGGGAATTTCAATCGCAGGGCAACGGTCCATCACCACCTGGAGTCCAGCCGCCTGAGCCTTTTCAGCAGCCGGCTCATTGATAACGCCCAGCTGCATCCAGACAGACTTCGCATTCACAGCAATAGCTTCATCAACCACGTCACCGGCTTCTGCAGAACCGCGGAAAATTTCCACCATATCGATCGGCTCTTTAATATCCGCCAGCGAGGAGACCACCTCACGCCCATGGATCTGCTGCCCTGCTTTAAAGGGGTTAACAGGAATCACGTTATAGCCTTTTGACAACAGAAAATGCATTACCTGATTACTAGCCCGGTGTGACTTAGGACTGGCCCCCACCATCGCTATCGTCTTACTTTTTTCTAAAACTTGTCGAATAACGTCCATTGAGCACGGTTCCTCTTAATTATTTTTATATCCACAGCAAGGACACTCAGGGTCCCGCCGTAGTTTCAGGGTTCGCCAATCCATATGGCGTCCGTCCAGAAGCAACAACTTTCCGATCAGCGGACGACCCACATCCGCTAGTACTTTTAATGCTTCCATCGCCTGTACTGAGCCAATAATACCGACCAGGGGGGCGATTACTCCGCTTTCAGAACAGGTTAAATTTTCATCATCCCCTTCTCGATACAAACAACGATAACAGGGGGCATCTTCATGTCTCGAATCAAAAACAGCGACCTGCCCATCAAAACGTATAGCTGCACCTGAAACTAGCGGTGTTTTATACTTCACACAAGCATCATTTATCGCAAAACGGGTAGTAAAGTTGTCACTACAATCAACGACAAGATCAACTTCAGCGACCTGTTTCGCCAACGCCACATCATCCAGACGAGCATTAATAGCCACCACCTCCACATCTGGATTCAACGCTGTCAGTGCAACTTTTGCTGAATCAACCTTAGGCTGACCGATCGTTGAAGTGCTGTGTACAATCTGACGCTGAAGATTAGTCAGCTCAACGTTATCATCATCCACTAACACCAGCCGACCTACCCCGGCTGCGGCCAGATACATCGCAACAGGGCTGCCAAGACCTCCCACACCGATCACTAAAACGGAGGCATTTAACCAGGCTTCCTGACCGGCAATATCAACCTCAGGCAGCATTATCTGGCGACTATAACGTAGTAGCTGTTCATCATTCAGCATTCGGTGTCTTCTCTTTTTCCCAGGTCGCCCAGGTTATACGATCATTGCCGCCATAATCCTGTGCCGATTCTATATCGGTATAATCTAATTCTGACAGTAACGCTTGCACAGCAGCAGCCTGATCATAACCATGCTCAAACAGCAACTTGCCACCGCTCACCAAAAACTCGCGGGCCTGGGTAGCAATCTGACGGATATCCGCCAAACCGTTGTCAGCTGCGATCAGCGCACTCACCGGTTCAAAACGCAGATCACCTTGTTCCAGATGAGGGTCCAGGGGGTCAATATAGGGAGGATTGCTAACAATCATCTCAAACAACCCATCCACAGGCTCAAACCAGCTCCCCTGTAGTACTGCCACATTATCCAGCCCGATACGCTGACGATTCTGTTCGGCCAATGCCGCCGCTTCTGCAACACGGTCCACAGCAATCAGCTGCCAGACCGGACACTCAGAAGCCAGCGCCAGCGCAATAGCGCCGGTGCCCGTTCCCAGGTCTAATACTCTGGCTACAGAATGGGGAATTAGTTCAAGCGCTTTTTCAACCAGGCACTCAGTATCGGGCCGGGGAATCAACGTGGTGGGATTAACCTCCAGATCAAGGGTCCAAAAACCACGACTACCCGTCAGGTGCGCAATTGGTTCGCCTTGCAGGCGGCGTTGAATCAGCTGTTCAAACTGGCTTTGTTGATCCTCTGCCAGCTGATAATCACGATGAACAAAGAGGAAAGTACGGTCTTTCTCAAGGATATGGCAGAGCAGTAACTCGACATCCAGCTCAGGACTGTCACTGCTCCCCTTCAGCTGGCCAGTAATCGCCAGCGCATCAGATATATTCATTGGCAGAGTGATCAGCTGCCCTCAGACAGAGCACCCAATAGCTCAGCCTGATATTCGTTAACTAATGGATCTACCACCTGACCCAACGCACCTTCCATCACTTCCTGAAGTTTATACAGGGTAAGATTGATACGGTGATCGGTAACCCGTCCCTGCGGAAAATTGTATGTCCGAATCCGCTCGGAGCGGTCGCCACTGCCTACCAGCGATTTCCGGGTACTGGCCTGTGCAGCGGCATGGCGCTCCTGTTCCGCTGCTTGTAGGCGAGATGCCAACAGTGACATCGCCTTGGCACGGTTTTTATGCTGCGATCGTTCTTCCTGACATTCGACGACAACACCCGTAGGAACATGCGTAATACGGATAGCTGAGTCGGTTTTGTTGACGTGCTGACCACCCGCACCGGAAGCACGGAAAGTATCTACCCGTAGATCACCTTTATTGATCTCTATATCACTGACTTCATCCATCTCCGGCATAACTGCTACCGTACAGGCTGACGTATGAATACGTCCTTGAGACTCAGTTTCTGGCACCCGCTGAACCCGGTGCGCCCCGGACTCAAATTTCAGACGAGAATACACATCTTTGCCGACTATCCGCGAGATCACCTCTTTATACCCGCCATGCTCACCCTCGTTGGCACTGATAATCTCCAGCTTCCAACCCTGGTTTTCCGCATAGCGACTATACATCCGTAACAGATCACCCGAAAATATCGCCGCTTCATCACCTCCGGTTCCCGCACGCACTTCCACAAATACATTGCGGGCGTCATTCGGGTCTTTCGGGAGAAGCAAAATCTGCAATTCCTGCGTCAGCGTTTCAATACTTTCTTTCGCTACCGCAAACTCTTCTTTAGCCATCTCACGCATGTCCGGATCGGAATCCTCTGACATCAGTTTGGCTTCTTCAAGATCATTCTGGGCGGTCAGATAGGACTGAAAACACTGGACAACAGGCTCCAGTTCAGCATATTCCATCGAGTAAGCGCGAAACTTATTCTGATCATTGATAACCCCCGCATCACCCAGTAATGCCGCCAGCTCTTCATATCGATCGGCCAGGGTCTCCAGCTTCAGGGCTATAGATTCTTTCATCGTTAATCAGTCTTCTTTCACGTTATGAGACAGCTGATACAGATCCTGTGCCATCTCGAGATAGTCGTCACGTCCTTCCGCACTGGCTTTTCTCAGCTGCACGGTAGGACTATGGAGAAATTTATTGGTCAGGCCACGCGCCAGGTTATTGAGCACCTCGTCCGCTGACTTACCATTACTTAACTGACGCAGCGCTTTTTCAAGTTCCGCATCACGCAGTTGTTCAGTCTGCTGGCGCAATGCCATCACCGTTTCAACAGCACCCAGCGCCCGCAGCTGACGCATAAACTCTACGGCACCCACCTCCACCAGCGTTTCAGCTTCCCGGGCAGCAGATTCGCGACTGCGAACATTTTCTTCTATAACCTCTTTAAGGTCATCGACAGTGTAGAGGTAAACATCATCCAGCTCTGCAACTTCCGGCTCAATATCCCGGGGGACAGCGATATCCACCATAAAGATCGGACGGTGCTTACGTTTTTTCAACGCGGACTCAACCGCCCCTTTACCCAGAATCGGCAATTGGCTCGCGGTTGATGCAATCACAATGTCCGCATCTTCCAGCGCGTCAGGAATGTCGCCTAACAATATTGCCCGGGCATTAAACTCATCGGCCAGCGCTTCAGCACGGACCAGCGTTCGGTTCGCCACAATCATCTGCTGGACACCGGCTTCCGACAAATGTCGGGCGACCAGTTCTATGGTTTCACCCGCACCAATCAATAACGCTTTACTCTGGCTCAGGTCAGAAAAGATATGCTGCGCCAGACTCACAGAAGCGTAAGCAACAGACACCGGATTTTCGCCAATAGCCGTATCAGTACGTACTTTTTTCGCCACCGCAAAGGTTTGCTGAAATAATCGCGCCAACTCAGCCCCGACAACGCCTGCATCCTGAGAAACCGCATAACAGGATTTTAACTGTCCCAGAATCTGCGGCTCGCCCAATACCAATGAATCCAATCCACTGGCAACCCGCATCATATGCTGAGCAGCATCCTGATTCCAATGAGCGTAGCTACAACTCTGAAGCTCATCCGGATCAAGACGGTGATAACTTCCCAGCCACTCCAGCAACGCACGAGTCCCCTCCAGCTCTGTGGAGCAGTACAGTTCGGTGCGATTACAGGTGGACAAAATCGCCACCTCTTTCAGATGAGCAAGATCGCAGGCCTGCGCCAACGCCTCAGCCATCTGTTCAGGCGCAAAAGCGACCTTCTCACGGACTGATACTGAAGCGGTCTTGTGATTAATGCCTAACGCGAGCAAAGCCATATAGGAAAACGACACCCAGATTGAAAATAGCGCGTAATAATACACCTAATTAGCGTAAAGGTTAAAAAACAGAGGCCGGATCAGATCAATTTTTTACTATTTACACCCAGATATGACAACCGCCCCGAGATTCATCTATAGTGGAGCTTCTCTCTATTTGCGACAGATAAGAACAGCTAAATGAAAGCACCTATTCTCGCGACAACACTCATAGCCACCTTGTTAAGCATTGGCGGATGTACCAGCCAGTTTAGTAAACCCGCCGCCACGGCAACGGTTGCCCCCTTGCCAGCAGTAGAATACATCCCTGGCGAACTTAACCGGGAAACCCTTTATGAGCTGGTTGTAGCAGAAATAGCAGGCCAGCGAAAAGAGTTTGATCTTTCGCTGGAAAATTACCTTCATCAGGCACAACTTACCGGTGATCCGGCTATCGCCAAGCGGGCCACCTATATTGCACAGTATCTGCATCAGCCTGATCAAACCTTACTAGCCAGTACATTATGGCAACAAGCTGAGCCCGAAAACCCGGAGCCTTACCAGATCGCCGCCGGAATACTGCTGCGCAAAGGCGACTTTTCTACCGCACTACCGCTATTGCGAAAAGCGCTCAACCACTCTAACCCACAAACCTTGATGGTAATCAGTGCTCAGGCTGAGCAATTTAGTACCGAAGAAGCGGAAGCGTATATCGGTCTGCTAAAAGAACTATCAACCGAGAATCCTGACGCGACCCTACTGACAACTTTAGGATTGCTATATAAACAGCAGAAAAATAATGAGCGCGCACTACAACACTTCAATGCAGCGCTTCGAGCCGAACCTGATCACCTTGAAGCAATCAGACAAAAGGCCGAGTTATTCAGAACCCAGAACAAATTCAAGCAAGCCATCAGTTTACTTGAAGCACAACTGGAAAAAGGCAAACCCGATCAGCAGCTTAATACGCTATACGTTCAACTGCTATTCCAGTCCAAGCAGCCAAAACGTGGCACTGAGCAAGCGCAACTATTAATAGAGCGCTTTGCGGACGAACCCCAGTTGAACTTTTATATTGCCCTTCTTCTCTTAGAAAACGAGCAGGTAGCGCAGAGCCGTCAGATAATGAATGACCTGCTGATTCGTTATCCAGACAATACCACTCCCCACTATTATCTGGGCTTAATTGAACAACAGGATGGTAATTCCGAGCTGGCAATCAGCCACTTCCTGAAAGTCAGGGACAGTAACAATTTATTGCCTGCCTTCCGCCGTATTGCCACTCTACTTGACCATCCAAGCGATCGTCTCCAGCTGCAAAACATTACTCAGGAGGCCCGCAATAGCATTCCTGAAATCAGCATTCAGTTATATGTACTTGAAGCCGAGTGGCTTAATCTGAATGACTACAAAGGCACCGCACTTAGCGTTCTTGATGAAGCCCTGCAACAACACCAGGACGACGTAAACTTACTCTATACACGGGCCATGATTCTTGAACCTCAGGATATACAGCTAATAGAACGAGATCTCCGTCGGGTACTTGAACTTGAGCCTGATAACAGCATGGCGCTGAACGCATTGGGGTATACCTTATCACTCTATACTGACCGCTTTGACGAAGCCTTTGAGCTGATAACAGAAGCCCTAAGACTAAAACCTGATGATCCCGCCATTCTTGACAGCATGGGATGGGTTTTATTGAAACAAGGAAAAGCAGCCGAAGCGGTTAGTTTTCTACAACAGGCCTACAAGCTATTTCCCGACCCTGAAGTCAGCGCCCACCTAATTCAGGCTTATCAAACTTCAGGACAACCGGAGAGAGCGCAAGAACTTTTGCAACAGGAGCTACTCAAACACCCTGATAATGAATTTCTACTGGATGCTGCGACATCCATTAACAAGACTCAGGAATAAGCTTTGAGCATTCGCACACTAATTTTATCCATAACTTTGCTTCTGTCAGGCTGTTCAGGCCTGACAACGACACCTGACGCGCCACCTCCATCCCGCTCCTGGGATGAGCTGCAACAAGCACTACTGAGTGCAGATAACTGGCAGCTCAGGGGAAAGATAGGTATTCGCACCACCGATCAAAACCAAAGCGCAAATCTCTATTGGCAACAGTTACAACAGCACTATCAAATCGAACTCACCGGACCTTTAGGTCAGGGCGGCGCCCGAATCGAGGGCAACAACGAGGGAATCACCATCAATATTGCCGGTGAGGAGCCACTGTGGGCCGCATCACCTGAGCGACTCATGGAGCAAACACTCGGCTGGCAATTTCCGGTGCGAGAGCTACTGTATTGGGCCCGCGGCATTCCGGCCCCCGATCAACCCTTCGAACTCACCCTGAGCCAGCAACGCGCGCAAAAAATACTCCAAAACAACTGGGAAATCAATTACTTAAGATTCAGCAATCAGCAAGGCTATTCCCTTCCGGAAAAGATCATTATTCGCCAGAATGATCTGCGCTTCACCATCATCGCTAAAGAGTGGCAGATCAAACTCTAAAATCAGTTCTTTTCAGCGCCATTCGTTTGACTTTAACGGTCCGTTCCGGGAAAATGTGCGCCTCTTTTACCGGGCTATGTCCGGGCATGAGAATTACTGGGGTATCGCCAAGCGGTAAGGCAACGGGTTTTGATCTCGTCATGCGCAGGTTCAAATCCTGCTACCCCAGCCATCTTTAACATTGCCTTCAATATGCGAAGCTAAAGAGAACGGCCGGGCAACGGCACCAGACCCATTTTTATGAGGTTTAAGTAGAGTGCTAGCCCCGTCACAAATTATGAAAGAATCTCAATTTAACGACTGTAGATCCGAGAAGGTAGACATTGTGCCTAAAATGATGGTCTTCACTGGCAATGCAAATCGCCAGCTGGCTGAGAAAGTTGTAGAGCGCCTGGATATTCCAATGGGCGAAGCCACCGTAACTAAATTCAGCGATGGCGAGGTCAGCGTTGAGATTCATGAGAACGCACGAGGCAAAGATGTATTTATCATCCAGCCTACCTGCGCTCCCACTAACGACAACCTGATGGAATTGATCGTGATGGCTGACGCTCTGCGTCGTGGCTCTGCCAGCCGTATCACCGCTGTAATTCCTTACTATGGTTACGCTCGCCAGGATCGCCGCCCGCGTTCTGCCCGGGTAGCCATCAGTGCAAAAGTAGTCGCTGACATGCTCGCCGGTGTGGGTATCGATCGGGTTTTGACTGTCGACCTTCACGCTGACCAGATCCAGGGATTCTTTGATATCCCTGTAGATAACGTCTACGGCTCTCCAGTTCTGCTGGATGAGATCGCCCGTCAGAGTTACGACAATCCAATTATCGTCTCTCCTGATGTTGGCGGTGTAGTACGTGCCAGAGCAGTTGCCAAACAATTAGACTGCGATCTGGCCATTATCGATAAGCGTCGTGAGAAAGCCAACGAAGCTCAGGTTATGAACCTCATCGGTGACGTAGAAGGCCGAACCTGTATTCTGGTTGATGATATGTGTGATACCGCTGGCACTCTGTGTAAAGCAGCTGGTGCACTGAAGGCAAATGGTGCGGTTAAAGTAGTAGCATATGCCACCCATGCCGTTTTATCAGGCGCAGCGATCAGCAATATCAGCGGTTCAGATCTTGATGAACTGGTTGTTACAGATACTATCCCGCTAAGCGAAGCGGCAGCGAACTGCAACCAGATCCGCCAGTTAACACTGGCTCCGATGCTGGCAGAAGCGGTACGCCGCGTCTGTAACGAAGAATCTATCAGCGCCATGTTCCGCTAAGCTTTCGAGCATAGCCAACAGCTGATACAGATCCCACTCTGGGATAACCCGCCCGTAAGGGCTTACTCAACAACTGCAAAGACCTGGTCGCAAGGTGTTTGCAGTTTTGTTTTTACTATAGGTATTAAAATGTCTAACTTTGTATTGAATGCTCAACCACGTACAGACGAGGGGAAAGGTGCGAGCCGCCGCCTGCGTCATTCTGGATATGTTCCAGCTGTAGTTTACGGTGGTGACAAGCGCAAAAAGCCTGTTTCTATCTCTCTGGAAAACCGCGTACTGGTTAAACAGACTGAAGATTCATCTTTCTTCTCCTCTATCCTGACTCTTGAGCTGGACGGAAAAGAAGAGAAAGTAATCATCAAAGATCTGCAACGCCACCCGGCTAAAAGCTCTATTATGCACATCGATTTCCTGCGCGTGACCAAGTCACAGCCAATCGAAATCATCGTTCCACTGAGCTTCGTTAACTTCAACGCTTCTCCAGCAGGAAAGGCGTCTGGTAAGCTTGATATCCAGCAGAACACAACTAAAATCCGCTGCCTGGCCGACAAACTGCCAGAAGCGCTGGAAGTTGATATGTCTGCAGTTGAGATGGGCCAGGTTACTCACCTGTCTGATATCGTTCTGCCAGAAGGCGTTGAGATTGTTCAACTGCGTCGTGGTTCAGACCGTGACCAGGGTATCGCTCAGACTTACTCTCCACGTGGTGCTTAATAAGACTGCGGGCTAATATCATTAGCTGACTACAGGTTCCGGTATGCAAGACCAGATACAACTGATCGTTGGCCTGGGTAATCCAGGTCAGAAGTACGACCAGACCCGTCATAATGCCGGAGCCGACTTTGTCGGGCAGCTTGCTGCCCGACATCTTACTCCCCTCAAGCCTGAATCAAAATTTCACGGCCTGTACGGGAAGATCAGCCTGAACGGCTCACCTGTTCACTTGTTGATCCCAACTACCTTCATGAATCTGAGCGGCCAGGCTGTTGCTTCGCTGGCTAATTTCTACAAGATTCCTGCTGAATCAATTCTTGTTGCCCACGATGAACTCGATCTGCCTCCCGGTGTTGCCCGCTTTAAATTAGGCGGAGGTCACGGTGGTCATAACGGTTTACGCGACATTATCAGCAAAATGGGCAACAACAAAAATTTCTATCGCTTGCGTATCGGCATCGGACATCCGGGCAGCGCAAGCGAAGTCAGCGGTTTCGTCCTGAAAAAAGCCCCGGCTTCTGAGTTTAAAATGACCGAAGCGGCTTGTGACGAAGCTATGCGAGTGCTGGAACAAGCCACCGGTGGTGACTGGCACAAAGCGATGACAACCTTACACACTTTTAAAGCTGAATAACTGACGACAGGATTACTGGCATGGGTTTCAAATGCGGCATCGTTGGCTTGCCAAACGTAGGTAAATCTACCCTTTTCAACGCCCTGACCAAAGCAGGTATCGGCGCTGAAAACTTCCCTTTTTGTACGATCGAGCCCAATGCAGGCGTTGTACCTATGCCTGACCCCCGCCTTGATGCGCTGGCGGACATTGTTAAGCCTCAGCGAGTCCTCGCCACCACGATGGAATTCGTCGACATTGCGGGCCTGGTAGCCGGCGCCTCTAAAGGTGAAGGCTTAGGCAATAAGTTTCTCGCCAATATTCGCGAAACCGATGCAATCGCACACGTCGTTCGTTGTTTCGAAGATGAAAACGTTATCCATGTAGCGAATAAAATCGACCCCATGGATGATATTGAGATCATCAATACTGAACTCGCATTAGCCGATCTGGAGTCAGTAGAAAAACAGCTAAATAAAGTAGCACGTATCGCCAACAGCGGTGACAAGGCGGCGATTAAATCCAAAGCCATTCTGGAAAAAGTTCTCGCCCAGCTGGAACAAGGAAAGCCGGTTCGCGCCCTGGAACTAAATGATGATGAACTCACTGAAATATCACAATTTCACTTGCTCACCATAAAGCCGACCATGTACATAGCGAACGTTTCCGAAGATGGCTTCGAAAACAATCCACACCTGGATAAAGTCAAAGCTCTCGCGGCGGAAGAAGGCGCTGAAATTGTTGCCATCTGTAACATGATGGAAGCTGAAATATCAGAGCTGGAGGACGATGAGAAAATGGAATTCCTTCAGGAAATGGGAATGGAAGAGCCAGGCCTTGATCGCGTTATCCGTGCCGGTTACTCCCTGCTAGGCCTCCACACTTACTTTACCGCCGGCGTTAAGGAAGTGCGTGCCTGGACGGTCAAAGAAGGCGCTACCGCACCAGAAGGCGCGGGAGTGATCCACACAGACTTCCAGAAAGGCTTTATCCGCGCAGAGGTGATCGGTTATGAAGACTTTATCCAGTTCAAAGGTGAATCCGGCGCTAAAGAAGCTGGAAAATGGCGCCTGGAGGGTAAAGATTACATCCTGAAAGACGGCGACGTGGTGCATTACCGCTTTAACGTTTAAGCAGGCCGCCTGGCAAAAAAAGCCCGGTTTACCGTATAAAAAACAGCCATTCGGAAGCAATTCCGGATGGCTTTTTTTTATTGTCGTTTCAGAGCCGATAAATGGCCGTTTTTTCCATCTAATCGGTTGACATGATTACCAAAAAAGAGAATAATTCGCGGCCTCAATAAGTGCTATGGCAATATAGCTCAGCTGGTTAGAGCATCGCATTCATAATGCGAGGGTCGCAGGTTCGAGTCCCGCTATTGCCACCATGTATTTATTGACTCTGCTGGGGTATCGCCAAGCGGTAAGGCAACGGGTTTTGATCTCGTCATGCGCAGGTTCAAATCCTGCTACCCCAGCCATTTTCTTCTCTCTATCTGATAGCGATAAGGAAAGGCTAGTAATAGTCGGAATTTTATTCTGATTATTGCAAACCACATTTATATAACGGTTATTAAACCCACTGTTATGTAAACGGCAATATAGCTCAGCTGGTTAGAGCATCGCATTCATAATGCGAGGGTCGCAGGTTCGAGTCCCGCTATTGCCACCATTCTTTTGCTGGGGTATCGCCAAGCGGTAAGGCAACGGGTTTTGATCTCGTCATGCGCAGGTTCAAATCCTGCTACCCCAGCCATCTTTTCTAAGATTCGCCTTCTCTGTTCTAACTAATCTGATTTCTTCTCGTTGAGAAGCATTATCAGCCCCTACCCAAACAACACAATAGTTATCTTACAAAGAACCCAACATTTACTCTGCCTTACTCTTCATAAAAAGGCTCTTATCGAGCAACGCACAAGTTTCGCTGTTTGCTACGCTCGGGCAACAAGTTACGGCTGTTTGGTCTTCAAGCCACCCTCCTCAGATCAAAGCACAACCTCTTTTAATATTTTGACCACTGACAGCCTCGCTTAAAGGCGATACACTCGATAGCTCCTAAAAGTATCTTAACTGCAGAAGAAGACAATGAGTGGACAAGCTGCGACAGGCACACCGGATGCCCTGTTAAAACGGATTATTTCAGAGAAGCGACAACGACTGCGCAAAAATGTGCATATCCTGTTTCTGGGTCTGACCGCAGAGGAAGCGGATCCCATTATCACCTTGCTTCGAGGCGCCAGACTTGCCCCCCGGGGTCAGCAGGTTCAGTCAGAAGAAGAGTTTAACGAAGCCCTGAGCGAACGCGCCTGGGACCTGATCCTCAGCCCTCAGGTAGAAGGGAAGTTCACTGCGAAAGAGGCCAGTCAGGTCCTTCAGCGGCTTAACAAAGATATCCCTATTATCCAGCTGGTTCCAAAGAATAGCAGCCAAAAGCTATTGCAGGGACTGAAGGCCCGGATGGCGACAGTCATCTCTCTAGATGAGCAGGAGCTGTTGCTGATTCAAATTCGCAGACAGCTTGAGCATCTGGAAAACCGTCGTCAATTGCGAATTGCAGAAGCCCAACTGGCAGAAGCGGAAAAGCACTGCCAGCAACTTGCAGCATTGTCAGAGTTACCGATTAGCTACCTATCGTACGACTTTATTTCAGAATATATTAACCCGGCATTCTGTGAACTCTTCGGCTTAGAGGAAAACGCGGTCAGCCAGGGAGAACAACTGGATAAGTTTATTGCGATGAAGGATCGCGACCAGCTTAAAACATCGCTGCAAGAAGCACTAGAAAACGATCACCCCATTAAAGCCGACCTGACCGGCCGCCGGATAGATGGAACAAATTTCCAGGCGGCGTTCAGCATCCAGCATGCCCGCTATCTGCACCAGGATTGTCTTCAGGTCATCATCAGTCCTGATAGTCGCCAAAATGATAAAAGTTTTGAAAATTTCGACCCGGCCACCCGCCTCTATGATCGGGATTACATGATCAACTCATTAGAGAAGGCCGTTCACAAAGCTCTGCCCGGCGGGGCTGATTGCAGTCTCCTGTATGTGAAATTTGATAACTATAATTCACTGCAATCCGAGTTAGGAGCAACCGGTAGCGATATCGTGCTTGCAGATGTTGCCGAACTCTTCCGCAACAAGATCAACAAAGCCCATATCTGTGCACGGTTAGAAGGCGGCGTATTTGCCGTACTCTTCCACGACCCCAACCCCGAGAAAGCACTGAAGCTGGCAGACCTACTGTGCCAGTCTGTCACCAAACTCAATATCAATGTAACGGGCACCACCGTACAAACAAGCTGTAGTATCGGTATCTGTACTATTAATGATAATGCCCCTCACTTTATGGAACTTCTCAACCGCGCGCGAATTGCCGCAGATGAAGTCGGTAGTAAGGGTCACAAAGGCAACGGCGTCAAACTATTCGAACTGGCCGCCGACGATACCGACGACGGAATAGACAATTCAGCCATCAATACCATCTGTGATGCACTGGATAATGATCAGTTCCGTATTCTATTCCAGCCAATTGTAGGCCTGACCACCGCCAACGGCTTAGGTAACTACGAGGTATTTCTTCGTCTAAATAAAAACGATAGTGAAGAAGGCTTGTCCCCTAACGTTTTCCTCACCACTATGGATCATGCGGAAACCAGCATTCGACTCGACAAGTGGGTCATAGAGCACGCATTCATCCGGATTGCCGAGAAACTCAAAGAGCAGCAGCGCAGTCGGGTATTTATTAATCTGACGGCCCGTTTTTACCAAGACTCTGATGTACTTAACTGGGTTGCAGATCAACTCAAAGCCTATCGAATTCCTGCTGATCTGATCGTCTTTCAGGTCAGTGAGTCAGATCTTAGTACCAGCCAGGCTCAAGCAGAAACCTTTAGGGCAGGACTAAAAAAACTCGGCTGTAAATTTTGCATCAAGCATTTCGGCGTTTCTGCTAACCGGGAATTACTGCGTAAAAAACTTAGACCAGACCTCGTTAAACTGGACGGTTCCTTTATACAAGACCTGAATACCTCAACGGATACCGACAAAGCCTTTGCGGCCATGATTAAGGAACTGAAAAAATCAAAAATCATTTCTATCGCCCCTCTGGTTGAAGATACCCGGCTAATGGGACGACTCTGGAAGCTAGGCGTTGATTATATTCAGGGCTACTACCTGCAACCCCCCGGGAAAGAGATGGACTACGATTTTTTTGATTAGAAATTAAATGCAGTGGCTAGATCGCCGCTTCGCGGCTGGCTAGTGATTAGAACGTCGCTACGCGACTTGCTCGAAAAAGCATAAAGAGCGAGGCTCTATAGTTAGTTTTTATGGGCATCAGAAATCAGGTGGAGTATGCCTGCTTTGTGCCAAAAGCGGACATTAGCTTGCTTCTGTTAAGAGGCTACTTACTGCTAAAATGTTCGTCGCAATATGGCTCCAAACGACTCTACATGGAATGTAATACAAATGCGCACGATAGCTTACACAAATATCACATCATTTCTTGCCTTATTTTTTTTGTTTGCTGGTCTCACGCAGACGGCACCATCAAAGGTGTCGATTTCTATGGTACATGGGCGACAACATCTTCCATAGCCACACCTAAGAGGCAGATCTTTAATATTTCGCCTAAGGGTGGGAGTTGGATTCGTATAGATGATCAAGGAAACGAAGATACAATTGCCCTCAAAGAATCAGATATTTTGATTAATGATGATCTTCTCATAGTTGATTACACAGATCAGAAATCAGGATGGAGAGCTAAGCATGTTCTAGGTGGATGGAACAGAGGAAAATACAAGGCAATATTTGGCACTGTCTTTATGTATAGTGGCAACGAACTTGATCTTTTTAACGGATTGCCTATTTCATTCAGAAACGGCACTGAACATTTACCACCCCAAGAAGTATGGGCTTTCTTTTCTAACCCTGGAATTTTAAAGAGTGAACCTGGGTCAATAGCAACGTTGGCACAAGCCTTAGAGGCTATTGCAGGAGTTGAAATCTCGGAAACGGAAACAACCAAAGATTTTCTGTTTAGTAAATTTAGAGCCGTAATTAGTTTTTCCAAAGAAGGAAATAAAATACACCCTTCAGTAGTAGGGCTTTGGCCATCAAGAAGAAATCCAGCTGAAATTGAGTTTGCAGGTAGGTTTGAAAATGATCGGGGCGCTTTTCAAGATTATTATATGGAATTTCAAGAAGATGCGAACCGTATAAAAGCGGAAACAGCGCAACAGCTTATGGAGCATATTGAGAACCTATCATCTGAAAAGTGATAGGTGTCTTTATGGAATTCATGTCCGCTTTGGGTCGATAGGCGACCTGTAGTCGTTCTCAAAGTGTTCTGAGGTCAGCTACGTGCCAGAAGCGGACACTTATATTCCTTCCGCTGCGAATAAGGACTAACAGTAACCATTTTCCTCAGTTTGTCCTCATCAAGGATTAGCATACGTTATGTGATATAAAATACGTCAAGAGTAATACATAACCTTATAAGCAGGTTTCAAAATCCAAAATTGATTGAGTTAAGGAGTATTCATTGCTGAAATTTGATGAGAACCATCATGAACATATGTATACAATTTCTTTGGCATTCACTCTTATTTTGGGAATAACTGCCATTGCAGGGTGTTTTTTTGCCGTTCGTTTAGACGGTATTATATTTGGCGTTATTACTGTGCTTTTAGCAATAAGCTCAGGAGGAGTGCAGGAAATTGTATTCAATAAAATAATGCGTAAAGCCAATTACCTATGTGTCATTATAGGAGGATCTGCAATAACTCTAGGTCTACTCTTTGAAGTTGAGGGGTTATTCTTTCTGTCAGCCCTCGTGCTCATCGCATGGCTTATATTATGTATTGCAAAGTTTGATGAAATTATAAATATTAAAACTATCAATTAGTAATTTCTAACTCACATTGCAAAGACAGGCAGTTGATACGTAATACACGTAGCTGCTTTAAGAGTTAATGTCCGCTTTGGGTCGGTAAGCAACCTAACAGCCCTGAGCCGAGCGAGGCAATTAGTTTAGGTCTGCTCCGTGCCAAAAGCGGACGTTAATAAAAGCTACTCCGTTGGCGGGGAAGCGCTTTTCGTAAGGCTTCAAGAGTCTTGCTCCACCCTATATGCTCTTTCCATAAACATCCATCGATCCAAACGTTGTAGCAATCAATACGGTTACTGCGATATAGTTCAATTCGATGGGTAACTGGAGTACCCGTATCGTAGTCTGTAATTTTGATTAACCTGCGCAGCTCAGGTAACTCAGGCGGATATTCAGGATGAATACCATTGATCCTTTTTTCCTCTCTGGCAGCCCTTGCCTTTGCATATTTAGTCACATATTCCTGATACTTACGGCTTCTGCGATACATCTTTTACCCGTCCCTAGATATAAATGTACCTTACAAGGTAGCAAAGCTTGCAAGCTCTGCAAGCTTGTATGGGCTCAATAATAAATTGTTATAGCAATTAATAAGGAAGTCGATATGAAATTCTGCCGTATAGTCTTTTCTATATGTTTCATCACATTACTAACTGGATGCATGGGAGGAGCAAATACAAAAGGGATTACTGCTACCTTCATTAATGAAGGAGGAATTTGGTATCAAGAAGTTACGACAGATTCTCATAATTTCGAGATACATATGTATGAGAATAAAGTAGGTTCACTGGACGTATTTGGCATTAATACAACAACTCCAGATGAGCGAGAATGGGTAGCAAGAGATGCTTTTAGCTTTATACCAGAGTGGAACAAGACAAAGGAATATCCAACTTGCCAGTCGCCGATAAAAGTCCTCGGTGAGAAAAGCTATCAAGTTACCAATCATCCTAAGAAATGGCTAAATACAACATGGTGGGTTTTATATGTGCAATGCGACAAGGTTAATCCTCACTATATTAGATAAGCTATAACAAATGCAGGCAGCGGGACATGCTAAAGCATGCCTCTGCTGCAAGGCGTTAGAAATCAAATGGAGTAAATGTGGAGAAGCTTGAAAAAACCCCAAAATTAATATGGGTGCTCGCTAGTATTACAATATTCATATCTGCTATTGGTATGCTATTTTTAGCTTTATACATAGAAATCGGCGCAGTACCGCACCCTTGGATATTTGGAATTAATGCAACTCTCAGCATTGTATTATCAGTTGGAATCATTCTTCGTAATGCATTGGCGGTTTATCTTTATGCGCTATTGAAAGTGTCTATGATTATTCCACTAATCGTTGCATCAGAATGGTTTATCGGTATTCCGTTTACATATAGTAAACTTGCATCTAGCGCTTTGTTGCCCATCTTACTTTTGGCAAGCAGTTTTTATTACATTAGTGGGTTCACTTCTTGGCCCATTTCTAACAAGCGCCTCCAAGATGAGCTACGCAAAAAACGCGCCGACACTTGAGGCGAGCGTTAATGTCCGCTTTGGGTCGATAGGCGACCTGTAGTCGTTCTCAAAGTGTTCTGAGGTCAGCTACGTGCCAAAAGCGGACATGGTGGTAATCAATGTGGTTACTACGCTATATTGCAATTCGATGGGTAATAGGAGTACCCGTATCGTAGTCTGTAATTTCGATTAACCGTGCCGAGCACGGGTAGTTCAGACGGATATTCAGGATGAATACCATTAATCCTCACAAGGCCATTAAAAAACGCCCTGAGGGCTGACCGCCGCTTGCGCTCCACTCTTTATGGCGGGCGTTATAGGACTACGGTTAGTATCATCTATCGGCCTTTTAATAGCGAAGAGAAATATTGAAGGAACAAGGATATAGAGGTTTTACTAATAATTGGTGGCGAGAGGAAAGAAAGTAACAATGGCATTCATTATGTTCAACTATAAAAATAAACGGTTAACTTCTTCAGGTGAAATAAACCATTACGAATCTTCTCTTAAATTGGATTACGATGTTTATAGTCCTAAATGGGGAAGATATTATAAGATTTATGACAGTTGTGAGTTAATTGCAGAAGTTACTGGTAATAATATTAAAATTAGTGGGAAGAGCTTGGCAGCCCAGAACTATCCTACAGAATGGATTTTATCGTCTGAGCCACTAAATATATTAAGATTTAATAGTAATGGTGAATATGTAATTGAAGATGAAGTGGTCGCAACGATATCTGGAAGTGGAGGCATTATTAATTGGCTAATTGATATGTTTCAGAAAAAAATTATTTTCCGTATGAACCGTATTGCAAAATTGTCTTTGATGAATCTAAGCTAGAGCCTTTTGTTGCTTTATGTTTATTATTTAAGAGTGTTGAGCACAGCACCTCTAGTTAGCAATATTAGGATCGTTGGAAAATCAATGGGGCACAATGAACCTCCCTGGTTAAACGTAGACTTTTAATGAGCAATCTCAAGGTGCCAGAATTTTTAAGTTCGAGTAGTCATGTTGCCCTATCAAGTGGGTCAACTGGACAGCAAAAAGCTTCGCTCCGGCTGCCCAGTTACTCAAGCGTTAATGTCCGCTTTGGGTCGAAAGCAGGCTTTATTGAAAAGCGGACAGGTTGGGTTTTATGCTCTTATCTCGCAAGTAAAACGCAGTTTTACGTCTAGCGAGTTGCGTAGCAACGATCTAGCTACTGAGTCCTATCCGCTTTGGGTCGGAAGCGGACTTTTTCGCCCAACATGTAAGAGGTGCCTGATTTCCACTGTTTAGCAAATATTAGAGCTCTGCAGTTTGTTCAGCCTTTCATCAAAACAGCTCCAAAAACAAAAAACCTGCCAACTGGCAGGTTTTTTTTAAGCTCTTGATTGTTCTAGCGACGAACAACTAGCAAGCGGCGCAGCCGCGTCTTTGCTCTTAAAGAGTGTCCCTATCGCGAAAACCGATCAGGTAAAGTATTCCATCCAGCCCCAGGGTTGAGATCGCTTGTTTAGCGCTGCGACGCACCAGTGGCTTCGCCCTGAAAGCGATCCCCAGTCCTGCGATTGAAAGCATCGGCAAGTCATTGGCACCATCACCTACGGCAATTGTCTGCTCCAGACGAATCCCCTCTTTCTCGGCAATTTTACGCAGTAGTTCAGCCTTACGCTTACCATCGACAACGGTGCCGGTAACATTACCTGTTACCTTGCCATCGGCGATCTCAAGCTCATTCGCATAAACGTAATCAAAGCCCATTTTTCGTTGCAGGAAGTTAGCAAAGTAGTTGAACCCACCAGAAAGTATGGCGGTTTTAAAGCCCAGTGCATGCAGGTTAGAAACTAACTCTTCAACACCTTCAGTTAACGGCAAGCGGTTGGCAACGCTTTCCAACACCGACTCATCCAGACCTTTGAGCAGGGCCATACGGCGTTTAAAGCTTTCGGTAAAATCGATCTCTCCACGCATTGCTGATTCGGTAATCTCAATCACCTGCTCACCAACACCTGCTTCTTTGGCAAGCTCATCAATCACTTCCGCTTCAATAAGGGTAGAGTCCATATCGAACACCACCAGGCGACGATTACGACGATAAATATCGTCTTTCTGGAATGCAATATCCACATCCAGGTCACTGGCGATACGCAGAAATTCTTCGCGTAGCTGGGCTGTATCAGCTGGAGCACCCCGTACAGAAAACTCAACACAGGCTTTCGTATTCGGCTGCTGAGTTGAACCTACTGAAACCCGGCCTGACAAACGACTGATATTGTCGATATTGAGGCCATGATCAGCTGCGGTCTGAGCCACTTTACCGATATGTTCTGCAGTCACTTTCCTCGCCAGTAGAGTAATAATATGACGAGACTTACCTTGTGCACCTACCCAGCTTTCATATTCACTGGGAGTCACCGGTTCAAAACGGATATTCATATCCATCTCATGCGCTTTGAATAAAACATCCCGTAGCAAACTGGACGCTTCTGCTTCCTCAGGCACACCGATAAGAATACCCAGAGATAGCGTATTATGAATAACCGCCTGACCGATATCGAGAATGTCGATATCGAATTGCGCCAGAGTACTGGTAATTGAGGAGGAAACCCCCGGTTTATCCTGACCGGAGATGTTAAGCAAGATAATCTCTTTCATGACCTATTCGCAATACGTTCTGAAGATGGCCGAATTATACCACCGCAATAATTTATTACCCCTTAAGATCAAAACGAATACTACATTTCAAACCAGCAGGAAGCAGGTAAGCAGGATTAGGAAGCGTCAGGCGAACACCAAAGGTTCCACTAGCGGCATCCAGTACACGATCAACAATAACGACTTTCGCCTGGTGCTGGCTCTCTAAGGGCTCTTCCAGCGTCACTTCAGCGACATTTCCCTCAATAATTTCACCGAAATAGCGAGCAGGGACTACCGCTTCTATGTACAAAGGATTAAGTTGAGCCACCTGAAGAATTGGTTCCTCTCCGACATATTCTCCCGGGTCAAGGAAGGTATCCACTACGACTCCATCGATAGGACTACGGATAGTTTTCTGATCCAACATCGCTTTTGTCTGAGTCACTTCAAAACCATAGAGGCGATTATTGATGATAATCTCGTCTTTTTCTTGTTCAGAAATCAGGTTGCGCTCGTATAATTCAGTATTACGTTTGATCGTACGACGCCCGTACTCAGCCTGAGCTTGTTTCAGTTTGAGTGTTGCCTGCTCAACCTTTGAACGAAGCTTTACCAGCACTTCTCCCTTTTTTACAAAATCTCCCCGCTGAACCATCACCCGATCAATAACTCCCACCACAGAACTGGCAATACTCGTATCCACACTCGGTGCCAAAAGGCAGTCGGTAGCCGGTAATAGCTCTCCCTTGTGTATACCTTCCTGACTCTCCTGACTGGCACTCCCCGGGCTCAAATCCAGCGGCATTGTTAGCAATCTTTCCGCTTCAGAATCGGTAACAGCGAAAGCATTAGCTGAAAATAATACGGCTATCAGGATTAAGTGTCTGATCATTAATCTACGGTTCCTGCAAAGGCTAAAAGTTCTTTCTGTTTGTGATCATACTCAAGGGTTGACTGTCTTGCCAGATAGTTCTGCCGCTCTATGAACTGCTGCTCTGCCCGCAATACACTCAGCGCTGTCTTCTGACCTGCTGTCGACGTTATCCCTAAGCTACGACAGGTTGGTAAGAGGCTCTTAGCCCGGAGTGATCGGATCGGCTGATCCTCCAGACTCAGCAGCATTTCAAAGCTTCCGGGATCACCCTGACGGGCACAACGCCCCGCCAGCTGCCGATCAACCCGACTTGATTCATAATGTTCTGTCAGAATCACATGCAAGCCTCCCACTTCTTTTACGGAGGGTGATAGCTTAATATCAGTGCCCCGGCCGGCCATATTGGTCGCAACCGTAATTCGGCCGGACTGACCCGCTTCTGCCACTATATCAGCCTCCTCTTTATCTTGCTTCGCACTCAAAACCTTATGCGCAAGACCTGACTGTTTCAGGTATTCACTGGCAACTTCAGACTCCGCAACTGATGCAGTGCCTATCAAAACCGCCCGACCCTGCGTCACTAACTCCCGGCACCGCTCCGCTACCGCTTCCCAGCGCGCACTATTCTCATTAAAAACACGGGATATAAACTGAATCCGAAGCTCTTTTTTATGAGGTTTTACCGGAGTGACTGCAAGCTGATAAACTCCCCAAAGCTCATCTCTGACTTCCCAGGCAGTGCCTGTCATACCCGAAATATGCAGATAACGACGAAAAAAATTCTGATAGCTGATTCTAGCCAGAGTGATACGTTGTTCTGTTAACTCACACTCTTCCTTTAGCTCGACCATTTGATGCAAGCCTTTCTCCCAGGAACGGCCTTCCATTACCCGGCCAGACAACGGATCTATCAATTCCACTTTTCCTTCCCGCACCAGATAGTCTTTATCTAACTGATAGACAAAACGGGCCAACAAGGCTTTATGGATGATTTCCTCGCGACGTATCGAACCTTTCCAAAGTGGTCCAAGCTCATGACTCAGAATTTGAAGCCTTTTACGCCCCTGCTCGGTAAGGTCAACCTCACGCCGATCACTATTCACCAGGTAATCAGTTTCTTCGTTGAGCTCAAAAGAAAGTGCCCAGGCCGTTTCAATAAACGCCTGCTCCTCTTCATTACCCTGAGAACCGGAAATAATCAGAGGGGTACGAGACTCATCAATCAACACTGAATCGGCTTCATCCACAAGTGCAAAATGCAGCCCTCGCAGTTGCAGCTGTGACTCTACCCGGGTGCTATGCAGTGATGCCATTTGCATTCTGATTGGTTGTTTGTGCGTCAGTTTCATCTGATCACGGAGATAATCAAACACCAGTTCTTTACCGGTGATATACACAATGTCACTCTGATACGCCGTGCGGCGCCCGGCCAGATCTATCTCATGGGTAATAACCCCTAAAGATAGTCCAAAAGACTGATAAAGCGGCTGCATTTCTTCAGCATCTCGCCCCGTCAGATAATCATTTACCGTTATTACATGGACAGGTAAACCTGCTAAAGCAGCAGAAATAACTGGCAACACCGCTGTCAGCGTTTTACCTTCTCCGGTTTTCATCTCTGCGATGCGTCCCTGCACCATGATCAAGCCACCTATTAACTGGCTATCAAAGTGACGCATACCTAGTATTCGACCAGACATCTCACGGATGATAGCAAACTGTTCTGCCAGTAAGCGGTCCTCAAATCCTTGTTGTCGAATCAAATCTCCCAACGCTCTGGCTCTGTGCAGCAACTCAGTATCGGGCCACGACTTAATCTCTTTACTTTGCAGCCTAACCGACCGTAAAAAGCGTTTCTGACGCAGCTTCATCCGCCACGGATTCAACTCAAAGTGCCCCACTAGGCGCCGTTGAAACCGTTCCAGCCAGTCAAGTTTCACTACCGGCCGTTCAGGCCTGTGGCGATAATCCGCCGGCGCATGATTAGCGGTCCTAATCATCAGAATTCCAACTCTCGTAATAACGTACGACGAATCTGACGATATATCCGAAAGCCAATAGGCTCGGGCGTGTGTTCAAAGCGGACATATACTCGCTCACCAATGCGCGACACTGGCAGGTTTTTCACCTGGATATCAAACAGGAATACCGGATCAAAAGCCTCTGGCCGGTCCTGTGATGCTGGATCAAGCGCAAACTGCCCTCCTCCATCGACTGATAACGCTGCGCTGGGCAGCTCTTTCTGCGCACTGGGAATTTCACCTACAAGCGAGGCTTCAATTGTGTCATCAAGGTTTTCAGATACTTTAACCGTGACTCCCTGCAAATCATTACGTACGGCTGCTACCTCATTCTGCCCCACCACAGCCCGAACCCGATAATCTCCCGGTTGAAGCAAATAACCGATCAATGTGCCACGAGGAATATACCGACTGTGTGGATCAACCGGCATCGCTAACTGAAATACACCATCGGCGGGACTATTCATTACCAATGCACGCTTCTCTTCTAACGCACGCGCTAACTCAGCCCTGGATTGCCGTATTTCTTCCTGAATAATACCCGCTTCGTTCTGGCGAGCACCCGCAACGGCTGTACGGTAATGAACCAACAGCTCCTTAATCCGGCCTGCCGTTTTATTCAATTGGGATTCAAGTTCTTGATTAGTACTGACTAAGAGAGGCTGACCCGCCTGCACCTCTGTTCCGGAAGAGACTTTAAGCTCTTCCAGAAAACCATTGCTACCCGCCATTAATCGTGACGACTCTGGTGCCCAGAACACACCATGAGCAAGCGTCATTCGCGGTACCGGTATAGCAAACAGTATTACTCCGACAAACCCCGTCACGACCACAGTCACAAGCGCCGACCGTCCTCTTTTTTGTACCATATTTCGATCCACAAAAAGATATTTAATTATGTTAAACAGTGGTTTAACAAACATATTATAAAGGGAGAGCATCGCCAGAAGCACACCGATAAAAAAAAGTTCGCTAGCCACAAACAGCACAATACTGATGGTAATAAATATGCGATAAATGAAACTAGTAATCGAATATATCAATAGCCAGCGAGCTTCTCCCCTGGTGTAAGCTGGTGACTCTTCATGTTCCTGGCCGAGTAAGTATCTTTTACACAGGTACGCGACCTGGCGGTTACCTCGTGATGCCAAATTGGGGATTTCAAGAAAATCAGCCAAAACATAATAAGCATCAAACCTAAGCAACGGGTTACCGTTAAAAAGCAGCGTTGAGACACCCGCAATTAACACAGTGTTAAATGCCAGACTTCGCACCAGACCAGGCTCTGAATAGACCCAAACAGCCATGGCTACAGCCGCGATAAAGGCCTCAACGGCAATACCTGCGGCCGCTACCATCATACGTGGATACTTACTACGAAAGGCCGCTGACGAGGATGCATCAACATAGGGAATCGGCATGAAAATAAGGAACATCACACCCATTTCATGTACCTCACCACCCCAGCGTTTCAAAGCATAGGCATGACCAAATTCATGTATCAGCTTCACAACAGGATATACAAGCCAGATTAAAAATAGGTTTTCAGTCGCAAACACCCGATCCGCCAGGTTATTAGTCAGTTCGTCCCAGTGATACCCTGCCTGCATCAGCGCCCAACCAATACACCAGAGCCATATTAGTCCGGTAAAAGGATTGAATAGCCAACGACTTATACCTGCAGTGCGATTCAAAAAAGGTTCAGGATCAATAAGCGGTATCTTAACTGCCAGAGGTGACTTCACCATCGCCAGCATTTTAGTTCGTCTGTCTTTTGCCCGTCGCTCCGCCGCTTCTGTAATATCAGGAATCACATCCGTCTGTATCAAATCGACACGATAAAGTTGAGATAACAGCTGAATAACTTCATCTTGTGAGGGCATATCGTCCCCCAGCTGATCTCCGGCACTGTGCCAAATTTTATCCAAATCCCGTTGACCATCCATCAAACCAATCAATGCATAAGCTTGTGGTGTAAAACGGTGATAACGGCCACTGGCATCATCCTGAATAACATACCAGACATCACCACGGTAAATATGGCGATTTATTTCAACATGTGAGCGCAAACGGGGTTTTACAGTAGCAACCCGATGCCAAAAGGGGCTAAAAAGCGAAGCTGACATCAGGGAATCCAGGCCCAAAGCTTCAGTTTCACCCACTGTATCAATGGATAGGTCCATATCCAGATCAAGCGCCTGTCATCCACTTCAACTTTAGCAACGCCCCCCATTCCCGGCCGTAACCTGGGTGAGGGGTTTAGCAGGTCAGCTTCAACCCGAAAATAATTACCGCCATCCCTTGCTTCTGTTACGGGTGTTACCCGGCTAAGAACGAAATTAAAACTTTGTTCTGGCAATGAATTAAGCACCAATTTCCCTTGCTGTCCTTCGGTGATATCCAGCATTCTATGTTCATCAATCCAGAGAATAATCCGATAGTTATCCAGCGGCGCTACTTCAAAAAGAACTTCACCCTGCCCAACAGAACTACCTAATCGCTGGCTAAGATCGCCACTAACAACCAAGCCATCAAAGGGAGCCTTCAATCGAGTTCGCTGTAATTTACTTTCAACCAGTTCCAACTCAGCCTGACTCTGTTCCAACTGCGCTTGCAGCACTTTGGCCTCAGCCCGGTCCCGTTGAGCAACCGCTTCTTCATATTGTCGTTGCAGCTTTGCTTGCTGACTCAGATAACCCAATCTTTCAAGCGTCAGATCCCGATCATCCAATCGGCTCATCTCTTCACCGAAACGCACTCTATCACCTGCTTTCGCTTGCGCATCTTCGAGGTAACCATCAAAAGGAGCCACAACCGCTCTGCGCACCTCGCCTTCTAGCTGACTATCAGCAGCCACTCGATAGGTGCCAACTGCAAAGGTAAAAAACAAGCAAATTAACGCAAAACCTATCAAGAGTAATTTACGCCCCAGGTAACCTGCTCCGAATAACCGTCCCAGCTGGGTTCGTGTAGACCGATACAGGTGCTGATACCAACTACTATCTTGCTTTTCTTTATTTCTTAATACTTCACTTGAGAGCGCAACCACACTGCCAATACGACCAACTTCGTCTTCATCAAAAGATTGTCCGACCGCTCGTTCAAGGGTCACTGCACCAAAATAATCATCTCCGCTATGTAGCGGAATGGTAAGAATATTGCCGTTGCCACCGGATTGAGAAAATTGAGCATGCTCACGCAGTACTAACTGGCTTTCGCCAACGCTGGTAAAGTTATAATTGATTACTCCACGTTGCAGAATTGCCTCATCCATAACGCCAGAAAGACGTCTTATGAGATTCATTTTCTTCCCGAATTGAGCGCTGTGAGACAGCGCGACCACTTCAGTCTGGCGACTTTTAGTTAAACCAAAACTCACCCTGTCACACGCAAAGGCAGCGGCTAATTCATTCACAAAACGTAATGCGGAAGGCTGAAATTTTTCTTCGCCCAGCACTCCCGATAACAGATCTACAGCACCAGACAAGCGATCAAATTGTTCACTTTGTTCCTTGCCTTGCTGTCGTCTCACCAACAGCTCAATCCAGGCACTGCCCCATTGAATCTGCTCCATCACTTCTGGCAAGACTATATTGGGCACATTAAGCGTTAAGGCGACGACACCGACTAACTGATCATCAAGTCGGATCGGAAAGGCCACCCCATAACTACCAGAGGCCAACGAGTGAACCAAGCCCGCAGCTTCCTCTAATCCCTCTTCAATCAGCGCAGTAAATTCATCATCAGGCTGGCTTTTTTCAGGCCACACCGCTGTAGGTAAAAAACCCGCGTCACCACTTTCCAGTACCAATGCAGCCATAGTGACGCCGCCAATACGGGTACACATCAATTCTAGCCAATACTGACAATAATCGTTATAGCTCTCAGCACTACTAAACTGCACCCATGCCTGACGTAACTGGTCGTTATTTGATTCAGAATCTAGCTGCATGAAATCGGCTTTTTATAAGTTATAGAAACAATTATGCCCGGCTAAACCGGGCATAACATGAGAAACACAAAATTAATGGCTTCCGGCCTTAGCCGCTGCCTCTGTTTCAGGGTTTCCCTGGCCGATCTCTCCGAAACGTTCTTCGTACTGAGACAGGACATTGTTTAGCAGATTTGCCATCCGCTTAGCTGCATAAGGGTTCAAGATGACTCTATCAGATAGCTCAATAGTCAATTGCTTCTGTTGCGCATTCCAAGCCTGGTTGAGACCAAATAACAAAGTAATCTCTTCCTGGGTGCTGGAAACATTGCATACATTAGCATAGGTACTCTTCATTTTAGAATCGTCCCAACGAATAGTTGGACCTTGTACCTTTTTCTCTTTATCTGCCATTTCAATTCCTTACTGTTAATGTTTTGTCGTGTTTTTTAAAGCCTGCAACCAGTCTTTACCAGACGCAGATCCCACTTCTTTGGTTTCAATAAAACGTTGCGTTGCTTCATCCCAACGCTTCACCCGACGCTGCTTATGACGCAGTTCGCTGAAACCTTTTGTAGAAAGTTTTCCTACTGAACTTCGCTCTCCGCTTGCCAACTTCCAACCCGCTAAGGCAGCAATTGCAGCGGCGGTACCTACCTGAGCGCTTTCCTCAATATTATCTTCAGCGCTTCCATCAGCCGGAAGCTGTTCAGCGCCTTCTTCTGGTGCTTCAGGTTCTTCTTCGATAGCTTCAGGCTCAACCTGAGGCTCCACTTGAGGAAGCTCATCAGACGTTTCTGGTTTCGGTGCTTCAGCAGACTCGTCCACTGAACACACAATTACATTACCATCAGCATCTAAACAAGCTTCATCACCCGGATTCTCTGGATCGCCCTTAGTATCCTCTAATGGCGCAGCAGATCGGTGCGCAGTCTCATCTTCAACATAAATAGCCGATTCCGATTCAGACTCTGAATTAATTCTAAAGCCCACCACACTTAACGCAGCCAATGATGACTTCTGCAGTTTAAACGGCTCTACTTCAGTAATATCAGGGCTGTCATCGTACAAACTAAACTGCGTGCTTGCGATAAGGTCAAGTTTACCCTGACCCAAACGTATCACAGAGACTCCGTTTTCAAAACCTGTCACGCTAGTGTCGATCAGGGCACGACCATATTCTCCGATCATTGCATCCTCTGAGAGGTTACCAAAGAAAATATCACTGCCGAAACCTCCAAACATAATATCGTTTCCGGCTCCGCCTCCCAGCACATCGTCACCACCGATAAACAGTTCAGACGCTTCCGCACTGATCAACTTCCCATCAGCAAAAATGGCCAGTCCGCCATCACCAGAGATGAAGTCATCACCATCACCGCCTTCCAGCTTATCAGCGGCAGCACCGCCGATAATGACATCGTTGTTGTCACCTCCGTGGACCTCATCGGCCCCTCCTATCTCAGAGTTCTTACTGAAGATCTGATCAAGAGTGGTAGGATCGCTATCTTCAGTGTTGAAATTAGCTTCACCTAAATCACCGACAACACTGTCATTACCCGCACCGGCGTATATCACTTCATCACCCAAACCACCAAAAATCAGATCAGCTCCAGCACCGCTGATTAATGTGTCGTTGCCAGAAGTGTCCATAGTGATATCGGTTGTTTTATAAGTATCTCCCAGACCATTTATATAGTCAGCTACGCCATTATCACCGAAGATAACGTCATCGCCTGCAGCCGTTTCAATACGGTCATTTCCGACACTACCGAATGCAAGGTTATTACCACCACGGGCATTAATATCATCATCGCCACCCAGAGTACTGAGTTCGCTGACTACCTGCACTCTCTGATCGCCCGCCACATTCAATTGCACAAAGCCATTATCACCCATCAAGATACTGTTTCCGGTACCCGTGTCGATGTCATCGCCATGCGAACCACCAAATACAATGTTGTCACCATTGCCTGCTTCAATGGTATCGATACCACCTGTCGATGCAGAAGTATCGGTTGTTTCGGTTCGGTTCAGTATGCCATTCAGATAATCCAGCTGACCGTTATCACCGAAGATTCTATCTGCTCCTGCACCGGTAGTAATGCCATCATGGCCAACACCACCCAGTACCAGATTATCACCTCCTGTCGCGCTAATAACGTCATCACCTCCCAGAGAGCTCAGCTCACTGGTAACTTGAATACGTTTACCATCAGCAGCAAAGATCGCGGTTCCGTTATCACCTATCAGTATGGCCTCACCCGTACCGGAGGTAAGCGTATCGCCGTGGGTACCACCCATCGCAATATGTTCACCGTTACCCAAAACGATGCTATCTATACCACCGGTGGTTGCAAGCACATCCTGAGTATCGATTGTGCGCAGCGTTCCGTCTGTATCAAATAGCAATTCACCGTTATCTCCCAGCACACGGTTATCACCGTTACCTGCAGAAACCGTATCGCTACCAAAACCTGCAATAACAAGTTTATCACCATCACCGAGCGTCACAGTGTCATCACCACCCTGACTGATGTTAGTACTGCGCCCGTCAGTAATAATGCCAGCAACAAAGTTCAGCTCACCATGATCACCCAGAATATAGTCATTACCATTACCGGTAATGACAGTATCACCGCCGGCTCCCGCAATGACTACGTTATCACCTGAAGCGACCTGATTCAGTTTGATAGTGTCTGCATCACCAGCAGTACCATTATTAATAGCCTGTTGCAGGATACCATCCACCTGATAAATCAGATTACCGTGATCGCCCAGTACATGATGGTTACCATTTCCTGCAGTTACCTGGTCTTTACCAATACCAGCAATAACAACTTTATCGCCATCACCCAGCATTAGAGTATCGTTACCACCCAGGGTATCTTCTACGCTATTCGCACTACGGAGAATCTGGGTCGTTGAATCAATAACCAAATTGCCATTATCTGACAGAATTTGGTCTGTGCCCGCACCCGTAGTAATAATATCGGCACCCTGTCCGGCGATAAGCTGGTTATTACCATCTCCCAGCGTAACAGTATCATCGCCACCTTCTGAGCCGGCTGTGCTGGTCATGTTACTCAGTTTACCGGCTGAATAGGTCAATTCACCATTATCACCGATCACCCGATGCTGACCTTCACCCGCATCAATAAAGTCAGCACCGACACCCGCGATCACTGTTTTAGTGCCGTTACCCAGATCGATATCATCAGCACCACCGTCTGCGGTATCAGTGCTGGCAATTGAAGTGAGTTCCGCATCACTCCAGCTGATCTGACCGTTGTCGCCCAGCACGATATCGGTGCTATCACCGCTGTCGATATCGTCGCCACCGACACCACCGATGACGATGTTGCTGTCACTGTTAGTACCACCCAGCGTCAGGATATCAGCGTCACCCTCTGTGCTGGTGCTCTTAACCGTTTCCAGATTCAGGCTGGCATCGTAGGCGATCTCACCTTCGTCACCCAGAACCACCCGGTTACCCGCGCTGTTCACTGTCGTTTTAACGGTGTCCTTACCCTTACCTGCAATCACGATCTTGTCGCCACTGCCCAGGGTAATAGTATCGTCACCGCCCATTTCACCCAGATCACTCTGCATGTTGGTCAGCTGTTCGCTGCCCTTAACACCGGTGTAGGTCATGGTTCCGTTATCACCCAGCACATGGTCGGTGCTGGTTGCTGTATTCACCGTAATACCGTCAATACCGCTACCGCCGATCACCTGATTCACATCACCCGACAGGGTAAGCGTATCGTCACCACCGTCCACATCGGCATCGCTGGTCATGCTGCGCAGTGCGCCAGAAGCATAAGTAATCGTACCGTTATCACCGATCACCCGATCGGTGCCATTGATACCCGTATCAACCGTATCGTTGCCGACACCCGCGATCACTGTTTTAGTACCGTTACCCAGATCGATATCATCAGCACCACCGTCTGCGGTATCGGTACTGGCAATGGAAGTGAGTTCCGCATTAGTCCAGCTGATCTGACCGTTGTCGCCCAGCACGATATCGGTGCTATCACCACTGTCGATATCGTCGCCACCGACACCGCCGATGACGATGTTGCTGTTAGTACCACCCAGCGTCAGGATATCGTTATCACCCTCTGTGCTGGTGCTCTTAACCGTTTCCAGATTCAGGCTGGTATCGTAGGCGATCTCACCTTCGTCACCCAGAACCACCCGGTTACCCGCGCTGTTCACTGTCGTTTTAACGGTATCCTTACCCTTACCGGCAATCACGATCTTGTCGCCACTGCCCAGGGTAATGGTATCGTCACCGCCCATTTCACCCAGATCACTCTGCATGTTGGTCAGCTGTTCGCTGCCCTTAGCACCGGTGTAGGTCATCGTACCGTTATCACCCAGCACATGGTCGGTGCTGGTTGCTGTATTCACCGTAATACCGTCAATACCGCTACCGCCGATCACCTGATTCACATCACCCGACAGGGTAAGCGTATCGTCACCACCGTCTGCATGGGCATCGCTGGTCATGCTGCGCAGTGCGCCAGCAGCATAAGTAATCGTACCGTTATCACCGATCACCCGATCGGTGCCGTTGATACCCGTATCAACCGTATCGTTGCCGACACCCGCGATCACTGTTTTAGTGCCGTTACCCAGATCGATATCATCAGCACCACCGTCTGCGGTATTGGAACTACTGACTGAAGCTAGCTCTTCATTGTTATCCCAGCTGATCTGACCGTTGTCGCCCAATACGATATCCGTACTGCTGACAGTCGTCGGGATATAGCTACCAGGGTTAGCCTGATCTTCTTCGACATTGATGCGAATAGTATCTTTACCGGAACCACCAACAACGATGTTGTTACCATCCAGCAGGGTGATGATGTCATCATCACCTTCGTCACTACGACGGCTTGCCACACTAGCCAGCGCAAAAGTAACACCTGACAGATAGGTGATCAGAGCATGATCACCAAACACCAGTTCATTACCGCTGTCATCACTGATGACATCCTGCCCTGCTCCACCAACCAGAGTGTCGTTACCCGCACCACCGGTTATAGTATCGCCGTTACCAACATTTCCACCCGCAAAAGTAGATTCCAGTGATGCCAACAGACCATCACGGAAATACTGATAGCGGTATTCAATACCTTGCTGATCCTGCTCCGACACATTAGCGCTAGTCACCGTCACAGTAACTGTCTGTGGCCCACTTGGCGGAAGCGTCAGTGTGATGCTTGCCAGGTCGCCAAAGAGGATATCCCGGCCTTCGTCACCGGAAATAATATCGGCGCCCAGACCGCCAAAGATCAAATCATTATCTTCATTACCTGACAGGTTATCGTCAAACGCTGAACCAAAGATAACGTCATCACCCTGATTACCTTCAATAGTCACACCAAAGCCAGACTGAGATGCATCAATTACATCATCACCCAAATCGCCTTTTATGGTCAGAGATGTCTGACTATTCAAGGCGCGGGTGTTTGTATTAGTAACAGTGACATCATCATCACCCTCATTAGCTTCAACCAGCGTATGAGCGTCCGCAATAACACCGGCAATAGTAATGTCATCATTACCCTTACCTGCTTTCAGATTAACGCCGGCACTGCCATCCGCCTGACCATAGTTACCTCTGAAATTAATGTCCCCCTGACTGGTTTCAGTCACCGAGGTGTAACCGGAGCGGTTACTATTCGTCATGGTAATTTTGTTATTAGTGAGATCTTCACTGTCATCGATAATCAGTGTGTTATCACTCGCATCGGTTCCGGCATCGATAGTCACTGTGCCAACGATACCATTCAGATTCTGTGACTTACCGACGGTAATATCATCTTTACCCTCACCAGTATTAACCGTCACTTCACTGATAGACTGACCCAAACTGTCTTTAATAGAGACAGTGTCTAAAGAACCACCCAGATTCAATGTGAAATTTTCAATCGTATTGTAATCGGCATGAATACCACCGACATTCAGGTTCTTCAACGATAATACTTCGAAAGAATCCCACTCTGTCTTAGTAGCAACCACAGAGTTACCACTTGGCCCTGGTGTAAATACCGCACTTGAATATGGGCTATCAGGATCAGCACCCGCCGGCGTTCCAGCCGCAGAGGTAACCGTATAAGTACTGGCATAAGACAATACTTCAGCCACCAGGCTACTCGTATCTTCGAAGTCTTGAGCCGCATTGGCCCGTGTTTCACTCAATACTGTGATAGCCACACGGCTCAGGTTACGCAGGAACTTATACTGCTGATCCAGGGTTTGCTTAAGCGCATCAAGATCGACACTACTGGCGGTAAGCACTGCCTGTACAGCAGTCAACTTATTGTCGATTGTAGTGATCTTCGCATTGAGACCAGCCTGATCAGACAACGCCTTATCATCATTACCCTGAGCTTTAGACAAGTTAGCCTGAGCTTCAATGATAGCGTTATTCGCGGCTACGTAACGAGCATCCTGGCTATAGTCGAATGTATATGTGAATGAAAGACCTAAGAAGTAATTAAAGGTTACGGTGTAATCGTTTAGCAGTTCACTACCTGGAAGCAACAATGTTGCTTTAGCTGCATTAGCCTCATTCAGCCTCTCCTGGAAGAAGGAAACAATCGCAGTATTGTGAATTACAATGGCATCTATTTCCTGCTTATCTGCCCGCAGCGAGACAAGCTGTGCTTTGTACTGAGATTCCAGTCGGATAGATTCCAACAACTCAATAACCGTATCGAGCTTATCAACATTAGCCTTGTAATCAGCCTTAAAGTCTCCGAAATTAAAGCCATTCTCAAGATAGGTTGCAGCCGTCTCGAACTTGAGCATATTACGATACGCGGCACGATAATCTGTGTACTTAGCATCACTATAGTTAGTGAAGTCTTTAGCCAATTCCTGAGCCAGTTTGTACGCACTGACAACATTGGCAAAGCCTGTGTCATCAAACAGATCCAGCGAATCCTGCCAGGTTGGTGCTGACAACCCATTGAACGTTGTCGCAGCGGTATAACCGGCGGCATTTGGAATGGCCTGCCAAAGAGCCCTGATATTGCCAAGCTCGGTAGTTTCAGGGGTAAACTGAACATCCACCTCAAGCTGAGATCTAATCAGATAAACCCATTTATCCCAGGAATCTGCAGTACCCGCTGTTGCACTCAGAACCGAACGTAAACTAGTCAGTTCGGTGGTCACTGCATCAACTTTCGTTGCTATATCACCCGTTGCAATAGCCAGAGCATGGGCATCAGCAATTGCATCATTCAGCGCCGTTAAAGCAACATTACTGGTAGTAGTAATCTCTTGCTCTATCGTATTAAGCGCACTTACGACTCCGGCATTATTTCCTATTACGTCATTTGTTGCTTCTGTAATACCACGCTGCTTCACAGCAATAAAAAAGGCATCCAGCTCAGCTGATGACAGACCTGATGTTGCAGTTCCGGCAGCATTGGTGAAGTATGACTTCAACGGCGCAGTTGCACCTTTCAACTCAGCCCTTAACGTTTCTAACTGCTTATTCGCAACCAACGACTGTGCTTTCAGAGACTCAATATTCGCCAGCTTACCAGCGATGTAAGAATTCACCGGAATAACGTAGCTAGTCGCTGTTGGCAGAACCTGATCAAGCGCATTCCAACCACCGTCACCAATCTTATAACCTGTAGTGATGCCATCACCATAGATTCGCATTTTCAGCGCCAGAGTCAGTGTTTCAGCCGTTTTGTCATACCCTGCCAGGACCGTGTTTGCATTAAAGTCCTGTGGATTGCCTACACTGAAGTATAAATACCAGTTAGACCATCCCGGGTGGTTTGCTGTCATCCAGGAACTGGTAGGCGCCTGTATCTGAGAGTTCCACAGACTCCATTGAGAGAAAATGGACTGAACCGCAGAATCAGCCTGCCTTTCAATCGAAGCCTCCAGGCGAGCAACTGCTGCTTCTTTCGATGCCACCGCCTGACGAGCGTTGTAGTATTTAGCAAGCGTACTCTCAAGATAAGATCTTAAAATACTCTGCTGATCCTGAATTAACCCATCTACCTGATCAACTAAACCGATCTGCTGCATATACAGATTCTTAGTCGCCGTGAGAGCTTCCTCCAGACTTACACCTAATTCATTTGCTGCCTGGACTGCGATTGCCTGTAGATCTGCAGCGTCAACTTTCAGTGCCGCTTCTTCCGCGTAAGCCACCGATTCAGTTTCAAGCTCTGCGCCTATCAGAACATTCTCTGCAGCTCCTTCGGGAGTAGTGTCATCGACGGTTAGCTCAAGCGCATTGGTAACTTTACTGAGTTTCTCCTGTTGCAAATCATGCTGGACAGTACTCTTCACTATCTCTACATCGGTGGAGCCAGTCAGATCAGTACTATCAACGATAACACTATCACCATCGCCACCTTCACCCAGCATGAACAGTTCACTATTGATCTGATCAACCGTACCCTGCCCAACCGTAAAGGTATCATCACCATCACCACCGCGAAGGAAGGTCTGGCCTGCTATCGCATTAACATTAAAGTTATCGTTCTCACCACCACCCTGAACAAATAGTTTGCCGGCAAAACGATCATTATTTAACGTCAGTGTATTAGCTTGAGTTTCATTCAGATTTAGTTTTATTTCCTCAGGCGCCTCGAAGTAAATTCTTGGCTTTTCATCACTCATAAAGACTGAGTTCAACGCATCTCTGCGTACCTCATTCCAATACTTGATGTTCAGAGGATCGGTGATATCAACTGGTTTCAGATAACCGGCTTTTAGCTCCAGATCAATAGTGGTGGCCGTAATAAGACTAACGCCAATCAGGTCATAATAAGTAACGCCATCTTTCAACGTTTCGGTGTACTGCCCCTCAAACGTAAGCGTCTCAAGCCCTCTGGTAATATCACGAATCTTATAAAGAGGCTCAGTACCTGACGGGTTGGTGATATCGTAGTTAACGGTAAAGCCTGTTCCATTTAGGAAAGTAGCCAGCTGATCACGAGCCAGACTAATTGTATCTTGATCTGTCAGGGTGTTCTGGAATACCGCATAAGATACCCCTGCTGCAATCGTGATAGATTCTAAGCCGGTACCTGCGACAGCATTAGCCGACAAACGACTAATCAATCCTTGGCCAGTAGCCGAATCCGCATCCGTATCTGTATATCGATCATCAAAGGTTATCTGGTTATGCAGATGGTCATTAACCATCTCTTTGATGCCATCCTGCGCTGATGTTGACAGGGTGTTAAGCTCAGCAATCAGGTCAGTCTCGCCAACAGCATTGGTAGCAGTGGTAGGGAAGTTAATCTGAGTTACATCCGTATCGATCTCTTTCCTTATCAGATCACGCGCTTCGAAGGTCAGCTTATCTGCCCCTTCCTGATTATTGAAGACAACAGTATCCAACCAGCCTTCTGAATCCTTTATCTCAACCGGGTTAAGAATACCTGCCAGGGTAGGTGCCGCGGCTACTACCTTCTTCAGGGTATGCGCAGGAACGACAACCTCAAATGGTACGACCCGATCCAGAGTCTCCGTCAGTTCAATATCAAGACCGTAGGCAATTGATGCTGTACCTGCTGAATCATAGCCGCCTACAGAAGCATAATCTGTACGTTTACGGGTTGGGTAATTCAGATCAAATTCAAGCGTATCGCCACCGAAGTAAATTGTGTCACTACCTGAGCCGGTATTGATAATAAGGTTCGCTACAGCACCCATATCGACACCATAGACATAAACCCGGTCATCTCCGGCACCGGTAATAACCTGAATACTCTCAATATTCAGTAGCTCTCGAAGTTTAACGCCAGCACCGTAAATACGCTGAACCGTCTCATTCGTATCTGGATCTACCTCGGTGAAGATGTAGAAGGTATCACTCAGTGCAGTACCAACAATAGCGACGGAGTCAAAGCCAGCACCACCATCAATTTTGATATTGGCATTTTCAACATAAACCAGCGAGTCTACATCGACCTGTCGTGTATCATTATTACCCTTTTGGTCAGCTTCACTCCCTTCACCAGAGGTACCGCTTAAGGTCGCAGTCTTATTATCGATCTCTACCAGATCTTCATCTTCATTAATCGTCAGTAGTGCTTTAATGAAGAAGGTGTCATTACCCTTATCACCATACAAGCCGATATCTGCTTTGTTATGGTTGACCTCAAAATAATCATCGTCATCGCCACCATAGATATTCATCTCGAAAGAGGTGCCGTTGGTAACCTCAAGGGCAATGTCGATCAGACGACCTTCGACCGAGACCTCACCGGCTTCGACTATAGAACCAATATAGAACTCGTCATCACCATCACCACCGAAGATATCAATCTCTTGTGATGTATCATCGCTGATAACCTTATCGTTACCCGCGCCAAGATGTACCGTGACCTGCTCGATAGTTGAATAATTCAATACCTGATAGTTAGATGAATTAGACAGTTCAGACTGTTCAACCGCCATTAACGCATCGGTATCATCCAAAGTTGCCGCTGCAAAGTCTCCCGCCACATCATCAAAATGAGAGATCAGCAAGCCTTCACCCTCATTACCTAGCTTAGAGCCGAAGGCACCAAATGAAGCAAGCGTACGTGCATTAATGATATCGAGTTGAATCAGGTCACCATTAACCAGATCGCTGCTACCTTTATAAAGCAGCGTATCTGCACCGTCATCACCGGTGTCTTTCAGATTAATCAGACTGCCGCCAACAATACCCTGGGCAACCGTGAAGATGTACTTATCACCCTGATCGCCACCATCAATCTCAACAACCGCGCCTGTACCGGCCAGGTCGTCGAATAGTGTAATAATATCGCTGTCATCACCGGTCTTTACGTCGATATTTCCAAACAGTTGAGACAGGGTAACTTCATCCGTTCCCCCCTCAGTAGTCAGTGTCAGGCTAGCGGTTCCTGACGCACCTACATCCACCTTATCGGCACCGGCATGGGTATCAATAATCAGAGTGCTAAGCGCTGAATCAGTATTAATATCCAGGTCATCAGCGCCACTACCAGTAGTGATAGTAATATCTTCAACATAGCGAGTGGTGCCAATATTCACATCAGCGACTTCACCTGAATCAGTATTCAGGTTCAACTCGACATTTTCGAACGAGTTCATGAAGAAGCCGTAGTTCAGATCCTGACCAGCTTCACTAAGAGTTAACGTATCGTAAGTCACGTCATAGGCATTCGCCTTAGAAACGGCATACCCTTCTGCAGAGGTTACCGTCACACTCTGGCTATAGTCTTCTCGAATCTGAATCAGGCTGGGCAGATAGAAGAAGTCATCGTCCTGTACTGTCTGAATATCGAAATAACCGATTCGGCCATTGTTATCCAGATGAACCCGGGTGCCATCTTCAACCGGCGCAGTAATATCCGTCCGCTGAGCCTGATCAAACGCAGCTTCAATTAGATTTTTTACAGTAGTATCGTCAAAGTCCTGATCAACCCTTCCACTCTGGCCGACCGCTGTCACATAGTCATTCCAGGTTGCAGCAGTAAGATAAACATTGTTCTCCAGAGCTGATGCTCCAGCAACAAGCCCATTGACCCGATTGATCGCAACAGCACTCAGTATCTTATTACCACTACCGTCAACGCTATAGTAACTCTGTGTATAGTAAGCACCATTAAGTGAGTTAAGCTGCTGAACGTACTCTTTAAGCATCTCAACTTTGTTTGTAGCAAGACTTGAAGTAGCAGAATCCCCTTCACCCACAATCAGATTAGGAAAATCAGGCAATAGACCGAAAGTAACAATTTTCACCAAGGTCGGATCAGCATTACCCGTGGTAGTAAGAGCCACCGCTTCAGAGTCATTACCATTTTCATCGGGTAGCGCCACCAATCGATCCAGGAAGCCAATAGCTCTAGAACCAATATCAAGACGGCTGTTATAGAGATTACCAAGATCAACATCAGCTTGAGCCCATAGATCATCACGATATGAACGCTCAGCAATATAAGTATCTAAAGTGGTAACACCCCCGTTAACCGAACCAAGCGCACTTGGCAGGTAAACCTGCAGGCCAGACTCAGCAATGACGTCCAGATCCTTAGTCTTGTTATCAGTATTAACGATATCCAGTGTGATATAGGAGAGCAGGCTATTAAGCGCCGCACTTAAGCCATCAAAAGCAGTGCCATTAAGCGTTTTAAGATCAGCCAGTTCTGTACTGTTAATAATCGCATTCAAAACGGTCAGCGAGAACTTAGCCTCATCTGGCACCGTCGTTCCCACAGGCAACTGGCCAATTAGATCCAATCCCCGATTAGCAAAATCTAATACTGAATCAAACCATGCGGACCGGTCTGCTGCGAGAGTCGTACCACTGGTGCTATCCCAGACGATACCAGTAATCGCTGTATGTTGAGCACTAATACTGGTGAGTACCGACGCCAAAGTGCGGTTAAACAGACCATCAGGATCCGTCGCATCAGGTACAACGCGATCAATCGATACATTCACGGTAACCTGATCTACAGGAGGCTGAGTTGAAGTACCCAACAATCTGTCGAGAACACCAATATCTAATTCTTTATGCGCGCGAACTAACGCATCCTGCAAATCAGAATGACTAATGGTATGCGCAGCATCGTAGTAGTAAGAATCAACCAGATTCAGATCGTTCTGGGTAACCGTTTCACCTGCGAGGACTCGCGCTTCGATTGCAGAAACTAACGGGCCATAGGCTCGCTCCAGTGCACTTTGTAAAGTGGCTGGGTTGTAAGTATCAACTAAAGCCTGCTCTACTGGTGTGACTGAATTACCTGCAGCAATATCCGCTTCAAGTTGAGCTACGACAACACTTTCATCGTACGCAGCGATCAGTTCCAGATCACTCTGCAAAGGCGTCTCACTGGCGGCGAGTGCGGCAGCTATCCGTGCTTGAACGGCGGCAACTATCAAATTCTCTGGAGGCGTTGCGCTAAAGGTGAAATCCCCCAGGCTCAACGTCTTCGCTTCTAAATCAGCTGTCAGTGCTACACCAGCGGCACTGCTTTCAGCATTCACATAAACCGTATCATCACCAGCAGCACCGGCAACTCGTACTACACCTGCAATACGAGAAAGATCATAGCTTTCTGCCATATAGCGGGTTTCAGTACGCTCTGGAAGTTTATCAAAGCGATAGGTTGCTAAACCTTCAGTCTCTACCGCGCTATATGTTTCTACCTGGTTGTAGGCAACATCATTAAGCGCCTCAACCTTATAGAACAAAGCAAGGAGGTCGGCCAGCAGATCACCACCGCTAAAGTTATTTTCGATAGGGCGATCCATGTGCCACTTATCACCGACACCCTCCACATGAGGCATATTCCCGTTATGTTGTACCTGAGTGGTTAACACGCTATCACCGAGGATATCGTTATCACCATGAGCATCAAGATCGCCCTCATGTACATGAATCAGATCACCTGCCAGCGCATAATCAACGGCAACACTGAGGAACTCATCATAAAGAAGGTCATCAACTGATAACTGACCAAAGCCACCATCACGATAAGCATCCAGCCAGATGTAGTTACCGCTCATTAACTCCAACACGCCTTCTATAGGTAAAGCACTCTGCATTTTAGGTGCGGTACCATTGACCAAAGAGGCATAGAAGTTGTTATTACCAGAGGTACCTGAATTCAGATTACCCAACGGGGTCGTATTATCGAGAAGCGCCCTTATAGCTGCCGTATCAGTTTCATAAGCGGTGAACTTATTAATCTCACTCTGGCTGGTGAACGGCACTTTCGAAGCATCATAATTATCATGCCAGTGCGTCCACAACCATAGGTGGGTTACTCTTTCTGCATAAGGGTTATATATGTAGGTGTCAGTATTATCTATCGCATTGGCAAAGTGATACAACGCCGCAGCAACATTCGCCTCCAGCAGGTTCCAATGCTCAGGGCTTATTGAAACCTTAGATGAATCGGCACCCTCTGGGTACCACTTATCATAGAAAGCCTGGAACGCAGCAATCTTCTCACCTGCCGTCATCTCGCCATCTTCGCGACGCACCAGACTGATATTATCAGTGACAATATCGGTGTTAGTCAGGACTTCCTGCAATAGCTTCTGAGTCACGGTATAACTAGCAGAAGCAGCCGGATAGGTCACTTCAAACTCCTGCTGAGCCCCCCCCAGATGAAGCTTGTCGTCGCCTGAGCCCATATTTAACATCAGGCTCAGACCTTCATCCAAACCATACAGCCATACCTGATCATCACCGGAACCGGTAACCAGAGCCAAACGCTCAATGCTATCGATATTTTCCAGTTTCAGGCCCGCACCATAAAGGTATTGCTGACCATCATTATCCGTGTAGATATAAAAATCATCTGCCAGTGCTGTACCGGCAATAACAACCGTATCAAACCCGGCTCCGCCAAAGATCTCAACCCGATTATTTTCGATATAGTCGAGCAGAATATCTTTATCTTTCTCGTCGACATAACCTTCATCATCACCAGCACCTGTAGTGATCTTTCCGCCTTCGTCTTCAACAACTTCACTGTCACGCTCAACCTTGTGAGCTTTCAGGAAGAAGGTATCGTCACCGGCTTCACCGTACAATTGCAGCTCACCAACGTTGTGGTTAACCTCAAAGTAATCGTCACCACTACCACCGTAGAAACTAGCGTTATAGCTCACACCTGCGGTAATACCATCACCGATACCATCACCATCGGTATCAGCATTATCAACAATTTGAACCTGTACCTGATGAGCTTCTGCACCCTCACCTACGGTAATCGATACCATTTTAGTCTTCAGTACCCGACCAACCAGGAAGTTATCATTACCCTGGTCGCCATAGACCTTCACAGCCGCCGCAGTATTATCAGAAATAAAGGTATCATCACCTCCCCGCCCGTGAATTGAGACTCGTTCGGTGGTGTAGTTGTAATACACTCGCTGGAAGTCACCAGCAGCAAGATCACCCGACGCTCGAGTCTGAGCAGCAGCATCAGCAATATCCGCAGGGTTAGTGAATTGAGCTGCATCAACACCTGTCAGGGTCAACAGATAATAATTACCCTGGCTATCTACCGCATCCGTAGCAGTGCTGTTAAAGGTTAGCATCCATGGGTCTTGCTCTGTTCCCAGACCGACTAACTGAGCACTACTATCGATTGACTGCAACGCAACCAAAAGTTGCTCGGTATAGCTAAGGCTACTGCCTGCATCGTAGGTAAAGGCAACGCTGGTATTGTGATAGTTAAGAGAAAATGACTCGTTGTTCGCTGCTGTACCGCTGATGCGATTAAATATCTGTGACTTGTTAACTGGATTATCAAACATCGCATCGATGTCCGGAGCACCCGCAAGCAGTGAATTGGCAGCCCCCGGGGTCAGTCGCTGCACGTAAGCGGTATTAATACCCGTTAATGCATCTCCTGATGATGTTACCGTCAAAGCAAGACTGGTATCAGTTACATCCACCAGGCTTACCCGCCAAGGCTTTTGTGTACTTCCATCCCCACTGGCCGTTACATCATTGATTCCATCCAACGCTTCCAGCTGACTTTCAATATGGTCACGTTTTTGTTGATCTGTCAGTGCTTTCGGCGTAATACCGTCAGCTTCTACACCCCGTTCTATCGTTGTGAAGTCAACAACGGCTGTAAGACTGTTATAACCAAAGGTAACGCTCTCGCCAGACAGTTCTAACTCATAATCCGCGGTGGATACTTCAGCATCTAACTGAATAGTATCGTCACTATCACTACCCTGAAGAATGACAGAATCGGTCTCTATACCCTGACCACTATCAACCACTCGCACATTAGATGAACCACTTACCGTGCCACTTAAGGTTATCGTATATTCATCGCCGCCCTCTGTACCATCAAGAACAGCCTGTTTCGTAAAGTTACCAATGCTGAATTTATCGTTATAAGCACTACCATACAGATAAAAATTATCAAACAGACTAATGCCATTACCATTCGCATCCGACTCTATCTCAGTCGGGCGGTCAGTAATCAATTCATAGTCACCGTTTTCATCTTCTTCCATACGTTTTTGATCGAACGTAATCGACAGGCTGGTATCCGTCAGTACAAATACGCTATCGGAAATACCAAAAGACTCAATCAACGTGTTCTCTGAAACGCCGGTACCGCTATTAATAAAGGTATCAACACCCTCACCACCGGTCACTCGGTTAACACCATCACCCACATCAATTTTATCGACAAAGAGACTACCAACAATCTGGTCATTACCACTGCCACCGGAAAGGGTTAGCTCATCAACTACCCGGCTCAACAGTACATCCTTACCTTCAACAACATCCGGACGGTTAGGCACATTGCCCGCCAGCAGCGTATCGTTACCACCTCGGGCATCAATGTTGACCGTATCGTTGATATCCTCAGAAATCCCTGCATCCAGCGACAGGTTTCTCAGGGTAATGACGACTCCATCGTTATCGACTCCATCATGTGTATGAGTGACCTGCATCACATCGAAGTTGATCTGTTCGAGGTTTTCAACACCCCGGTTAATGATCTCATTACCCACTACAAAACGATCATTTACATTGCTACTGTCGGAGCCATAAATACTGATCGAATCGACCGATTCATCAGTAATAATACGTGGGTCCAGGAACCAGTCTTGCGTATTAGTTTTAACCGCTACGCCTGCATCATTAATTTCCCAGACATCTTTCAGAATCTGACGTGGAACCTGACGTTCAATTACCTGGAACGCTGACAGGAATTCTCCAGTACTGTTCGTATTAGTATCGATATCAAAGACAGCGGCGATACCGCCATCCATCATGGTGGTCCATTCACCATTCTGTTGCAGCTGTTCAACTACTTTCATCAGGCTGACGTTCTCGGTTGACGAAACGCCACCGATGGCCTTAGCTGCACTGTCGTAAACAGGCTTGAGTACAAAATTAAAATAATCTATCGCGGCAAGTGATGGGTCTGCCACGTCCATGCGAATATGCAGCACAGTATCGGGAGCGGCACCATCCGGATCAACAAATTCGGTTACAACCACCTGATCAGCAGAAGGAGTATCCCCTATTGCTGCAATATGTCCCGCGGCCAGATTAAAAGCAGAACCATCCAGCAGTTGTGCATAAGTCACCTGCTGAGTCGTACCATTTCCATAGGTAAGTTCGTAAGTATCAAAACCTTGAGGAATACTTAGCTCTTGTTGAATATTTTGCTGGAACGCATTACTTACCTGAACAGTGGTCGCTCCACCACTGCTGCGGGTACCTGAAAATTCAAAATACTGATCAACACCCAGAGTTTGCCCAAGATCAACACGCCAGCCGCCATTCTCAGCGGTGACAACAACAGCAGTAGCGCCTGTTAATGTTTCAAACGCACTTTTAAGCACTGCAGAATCCTGCACATCGCTAACGGCGATTGAGTTCACAGTGCTACCGGGTGTTTTAATACTCAGTGTAACGCCAGTGACACCAACCATAGCTGGCACTATAAACTGCTCGGTATCCTGCATTGTTTCAGCAGCGGCACGATCGAAGATCAGCTCATCTGACGTCAGGGTATAAGACTGCCATGGCAGTTCAACGGTCAAATCACCGGCCAACGCACTATACGCAGCAACCTGCATACCATTTTCACTGGTGGCGAAGCTGATCGTCCAGTTACCACTGCCGTCATCAACTACTGACACATCACCGACACTGATCGCATCGTTGGTCTCAATCTCAGTGATAATTGCAGCCGCAGTTGTAGACGTCAGATCAACCGATTGAAGTGTTGCGTAACGTATCTGCCAGCTAACCCCAGCAGCAGGATCGGTATCCGTTATAGTAATAGTACTCGCGACAACATTTGTCAGTGCTTCAATTTCAGCTCTTACATCCGCTTCTGACTGAGTAGAACTAGCACGGTTTTCAACCATCTGCGTGTAGATTTCTACTAAACCACTGCTCTGATCCAGCGTTAAATCAAACTGCTTGTTAGTAACATTAACCAGCGTTTCACCGACATACGTACTAATATCTGTCGTTGTTTCAGTAGCACCGGCATGAGTAATTTCCAGGCTTTGAGCCAGGGCACTATCAAACGTTATCTGCCACTTACCGTTAACAATAGAAATATTCGCCTGACCAAGGCCTAATGCCGCGAATGCGGCATTGACGTTAACCTGATCAGAGGCATCATCGCCAGATAGATCAATAATTTCTGCCGTGCCACCCCCGTAGCTCAATGAAGCGGTAGTAATCTGCGCCCCAATAGCATGTGCGAAGGTATAAACATATGAACCGACAGGCGTTGGAGTTGCACCAGTGGACGACTGCATCGGTCTTTCAAGTTCACTTGGCACAGAAAATACCCAGTTGCTACCATCATCGGTAACAACGACATCCCGGCCCGTTAATTCATTAATTACAGAGCTAACATTTAACAGATCCTCGGCATCAGTTCCGGACAGATCAAAGACCTGATAGCTACCGTTGTAGAACAGATAATCCGCATTTTTATCAATGCTGTATGTAACAGCTTCAGTTGGCGTTACTCGTTCTGAGATCGCCCAACTAGGTTCATCATTGGTAACTGTCTGTACCAGTTTAATATCTCCAACAGCGGAGAAATCATTCAAAATAGCCTGCAGAGCAGCGGTCGCTTTAGAATAATCAGGATTAGTTGCCAGTTGCGCTTCAGCAACAAATGCGCCAACCGTAGCCAAGGACACGCTTTCAGTACCATACATCAGCGTTGAGCCGGCCATCCATTCAGCCCAGTCCAGGTTATCCCCTGTCAGCAGGGATTCAACTGCAACAACCGGTTCTGTGCCATTGAACAGATAATCAACCGTGCCAGCACTGAAGCTGGTTGCACGGTAGAAGGTCTCAATAACCTGAGTATCTTCAATACTGTAAAGAACACCGTTGTGGTCCTGAGTTTCATAACTATAGGCTAGCGAATCAGTAGCGCCGGTAAAGCTCCAGGCACCATCGACCGTTGCGGCAAGATCAGTAACCGTAATTCCGTTAAATGCAGCATTAGTATCAATAACCGCTTGCACCTGAGAGGCGTTCATCCAGGAATAAACCTGAACCGTATTCGCCGACCCTAGCCCGTAATTTATACCTGCATCATTCTGATAACCAACATATAAAGTAACGCGATCAAGCCCCTGACCAATCTCAATTTCTTGCGTGCCGGTAGCAGGATCTGCAGGAATAAAATGGCTGGTCAATAGAGGATCACCGGTGACCGGGTCATACTTGTAATCGCCCGACGCTAAGCTGGCGCGATAGAAATAATCAGCTTGCTGTGCATTCAGGCCACTATTGGCTACAGCGGTATCAGCCAGAGTAACAGTGCCATTATTAGTCAGACTAAACAGTTCGTAGTTAGCGTTCGGATCAACCTCAAGACCAATATCAGCCAGATCCAGAATCCAGCGATTTTGATTTCCATAGGAGCCTAAGTTCAGATCATCAGCCTTAATTTTCTGGCTTTCAGAAAGGCCTAACGCAGTATTCAAAGCTGCGGCAATACCCGCCGCGGTATAACTGGATACCGTAATATCCTGATCCATATAGGTCAGAGTGACGCTGGAGCCTTCAGGGGCATAAGGCAGGAACTGCAAATAGTTATTAGCACGGGAACCATACTTATTATTCTCAGCATCCCGATCGGCCAGGTACATCATCTCCTGACTGGAACCCGCATCCACATCGATAGAGGTCAAATCAGTGCCGATTACGTCATCGATCTTCAGCGTATCCGCACCATTTTCCATCGCCAGCGTCAGCGCTTCCACACCAGTCAGCGTAATATGGTCAAGGGTGTCGGTCGTGTTGTTCGCATCACTCGCTTTGACTGTATCCAATGTCTTAGGGGTTAAGCCAGGCGCAGAGTCAACGGCCAGCACAGCATCACCGTTGCTATCATAGATATAGACGCCCTGATCTGTGGCAACATCATTCTGATCTACCAGTGTCGCACTCAAACGGTCTGTACCACTGCCACCATCAACAGACAGCGTAGTACCAGGTTCATACAACCATTCGACTACATCATCTCCAGCACCCGCTTTTACAATGCCGGAGCTTTCCAGCGCATCGATAACATCGTTACCCATACCCGCATCAACGTAGTTCGCACCCTTGCCGCCATTAAGGCTATCGAAACCTTTACCCGCAAAGACGGTATCATCGCCGTCACCCGTGCTAATAAGATCACCGTGACGGTTCAGTAACACAATACTTTCCGGATCAAGTGCCTGAGCAGCCAGACCAACAGCGGTCAGCGTGCCATCAGCCATGTAATGATCCATCGCTAGCGGCGTACCATCCGCATTGTAATAAACACTGATGACTTTGTTATGCAGATCAGGATCATAACTACCAAAATAGGTGCCTACGCTGACAACTGCATCATCGGACTTATTGCTGTACACGATAGCAACGGTTTCGTCGCCACCTTCAACATAATCTTTTCCACCATAACTAAGTAGCACATCTGCGCCGCCCTTATTAGCAGCAGACTGAGCTTGAACACCAGCAAGCGTTGTACCTGTAGCATTCGGTGCGCCGGTAGCAGCTGCAGCACTGGTCGCAGCAGCAATAAAGGCATTGACCTGTAGCAGATCAAGCGTGCTGTCGCCGTAGATAAAGTCGGTATTATCGCCACCCATAATGGTATCGCGACCATTGCCACCAAAGGCACCGAAGAAACTGTAATTATGCTGTTCGCCGTCCAGGCGCAGACTATCGTTACCCGAACCACCCTGTGCAATGATATTCGCAACAATAGCCGCAGAAACCTTAACCCGGTCATCATCAGACCCGGCATCGATAACGATATTGCCCGCTATAATGTCGTTAACGCCGCCGTTAACGGTAATAATGTCATTGCCACTTCCAGAATTTATAGTGATGCCATTGATAGCATCGGCAACAGTATCTTTGTCGTCCAGATTGATCTCAATAAGATCACTACCACCAGCAGTACTCAGGTCGATATCCGTAACGTACTCATCGACATTGCTGATACGGTAATGGTCATCACTGGAGGTACCCTGAGTGGTAATCTTTTTGATCTCACTGGCACGATAAACCTCAACCCGCTGACCAGTACTGACCACCAAAATATCTTCGCCATCGAAGCTGGTGAGTCGCGTACTTAACGCGCTCAGCTCAGTGGAGGTGTAATAATCGAAATCGAGGAACCCTTCTCTGAACAATGTTTCAATCGTCCAGTTGGCAGTATCTTCATTATTCAGTTGCTTAACAGTGTAAGCGTGGGCACCGGCAGAGTCGTCACCGTAATACTTCAACTCCAGCACATCACCAGTTTTTTCAGCGATACGCTCTGGGGCTGCGTGGACACACTCCCAGCTAAACTCAGCCAGCAGAATATCAACAAAGCGTTCGGTCGCCTCAAAGATAGTTATTTCAGAGAAACCCAGATCGACACCGATCCAGAGGAATACATCGAGAAATAGCGTCAGGGTACCGTGAACATCAAACAGACACTGTGGACCATGACTGATTCGATCGATTAGTTCGGAACCGTAGAATTTACCATCACCTATAGGGTCGCCATTATCAAACTGCGTTAGTTTGTCGTTCAGGTCAAAGCCAATTGTAGCTTCAATCCCCCCCATAACACCTGCTTCAACAAGACCACCTACACCCAACGATGCAATCGCACCCAGCAGAGCTGACAACACAACTTCATCAAGGTCATTAGCGGTATTCTCCAGACCATGATCGTCCAGATAGAAGCCGTTCATGATGCGCCAAATCTCAGATGTAGCGTAACCTGATTCCTGAAATTCGATAAAGCCGGAGGTATCAAAACCAAAATCAAAGAAGGTCTCAACACCCACGCTACCGATGATCCCAACGTTCAGGCCTGGGTATACCGGATAAGTTTTCTTATAGGTAAATTCAAGGTCGAGGTCAGGCAGATCGTACCAGAACAGATCAACCGGCTTACCGGTAATCAACCCCAGCGCTGTAGCCGGGTCTTCCAGAATAGGCAGACGGAATCGTTTTACAGGTCCCTCAGCCAGACCTTTCTGGTCCGGACCCGCTGCTGCGGTCTGAGTAGAACTATTACCTCCTGTAGGTCCGGCACGATTTGCTCCGGTTTCACTCTCTGTCACTTGAGAATCAGGGTCTTCCAGGAAGTTACCGGTAAGATGGAAATCTCCAAAGTTAATAATTCCACCAATGCTGTCCATAGCATCGATAAATTCAATAGTACTCTTGATTATCTGAATGACTTTCTTCGCCGTATCAACGGTCTTAGCAGGCAGTTTCAGGTAGGCCATGTCAATCATCATCAACTTAGCAATACCTAAATCCAGCTCCATCGTCAGCAGATCAATTACCGGCCGCATCGGCTCAATAATCTCTTTGATGATGCTCAGTGATTCACCCAGGAAGCTACCCATGATTGAACCCGCATCGAGCTCGACATCACGCAGCCACACATCTGGATCACCTAGTTCGAAAGCAGCCCCGGTATCAGGATTCCAGGACGCATCAAGAACCTGTTCATACTCGATTCCTGTAGACATCGATGGCAAAAAGTCAAAAATAGTAGACGCGGTTGCCTGAACATCCGCAGAGGCTACGGCATTGGCATTGATAGCCAGCCCCAGGGTTTCACCCAGAGTCAGACGACCGTCTCCACCACCCGTCAGATCGACGCCAAGGTGACCCATCAGACTAGCAACACCGGTAAGATCCATCTGCAAGAAGCCCAGCGTGCCGGTAATAGACCCATTACCCGTATCCAGCTCGGCAACTATATCAACAGCGATCTCTTCACCGCTTTCATTGATACCCGAGGTATCCAGGAATACACCATCAGTAGTGCTCAGGCCAAGACCCAGCCCCATCAGATAATCCATCGTGGTATTAATATCGGCGTCAGCATCCAGCCCAAGGCCCGGTAAACCAACAGAGAAATCAATCGGCAAACCAACAGGGTCGAGGACTGAATTGACAACGTCAATATTGGTATCACCAACAATCTTCGCACCCTGGCTATCGTAAACAAACTGCTGATTACCATCCCAGGCAACCAGATTGCCGTCAGAGTTAAACTCCAACCGATCACCGATCAGGGTACCGCCAAACATCAGATTAAAGGTTAGCTCGCCTTCACTGTTCAACAGCAACTGAATATCATCGGCACTTTGTGGCTGTTTAGTCAGTATTTTGCCGTCTTCGGCATACTGCTTCTCACCATTATCATCCAGAATAGCGGTAACAAAAGAGAGATACTTGTTATCAATGCCTTTCAGGCCTTCGTAGAGTTCCTGACGTAAAGCGCCAAGAATCACGCTGGAAACCTGCGATTCATTGCGATCAATCATGCCTTGCAGGATATCTTGCAAACCACCATCGCTACCGGTACCCATTACCGAAGTCCGCATGTCACGCAGACTGTCGGCCATAGAAATAAACTGTTCACCGCCGATCAGCGGTATCTCAATGGAGGCAATGGAATCGGCCAGGTCATCAATCCCATCGAAGAAACCATTCAGGCCATTAAGCAAGTTTTGAGGGTTATCCAGCCACTGCAGCAAGCCAAAGCCACCGAAGCCAGGCTTAACAACCATCAGATCATCGGTAGTGAAACCACCAGTATTACTGATACCAAAACCAAACGAGGCGTGCAGCAGGTTGTCTGCATAACCATCACCATTGAAATCACCTTCGGTACCACCCATTGGCAGGAAGCCAACACCCGCATCAGTAATTCCTAAGAAGATAGGCAGATCAATTGTTGCTTCACCTGATGCAGATGCGTTGAACGCTGCGCTACTTAGCTGTCTTAAGCTATAACGCCCATCACTACTGGCATTTAAGCCAACATTCGCATTAGCAGAAGCGAGCGCTGCACCACCAGCAATAACAAAGCCGATATCTGGAATAACGCCAGGCATATCGATGGTCGCCTGAGCATTCAGGTCATTACCCGCGATACTGGCATCAAGATTAATACCGGTATTGTCACCCAGATAGATATAGCTCTGAATATCGGTCGCACTGTCACCAATCAGCGCTTTTGCATACTCTTTGAAGGCAACCTGGAAGTCGAAAGCCATATCCAGTTCAGCATCAATGGCCAGCTCTCCGTCGGCATTGATGTTTATCGCATTCGCCAGATCACCAAGTCCCAGATCATCCAGCCCCAGGTCCGCAAGGTCTAAATTGAAAGGAAGCGACAGAGAACCCAGGATATCATCCAGATCCAAGTCGAAATCAAAATCAATATCTAAATTGAAACCATCCCAGCCCAGATCAAAACTCGGAAGGTTTATCGTTGGCCAGGTGGGCATTAACCCAGCTAGCTGATCATTCAACCACTGCTCTAAACCTTGCAGACCAAAATCAGCATCGACAAGACCATCTAATAATCCACGGAGATCTGTAAAAAGATCATCGATACCATTGATACCCGGCAGCTTACCGAAGATATCATCCAGCGAAAGATCGATTCCCGGAATCTTCAGGTTGAAATCGAAGTTATCTACCAGAAAACCCAGACCATCACTTAGCATCGACAATAACTGTTCAATACTAATATTACCCAAATCTAATATGTCGGATAGATCAGGCAGTTCCCAGTTAAGGTTTGCAGTAAAGAAATCAGCAAGATCAGACAAGCTACCCAACGATGGAAGCGTTGGTGTCGACAGCGAAATAACCGGTAAAGTTGGAAGATCGATACCCAGAGCAGTGGTATCCACAACGACAGGCAAGTCTGCAACAACACCAGTATCAGTATCGATCTCCAGGCTCAATAAAGTATCCAGCGTTGCGGTAGACAGAACACCGCTACTGATAATCCCATCAGTAGATAACGCAAGGCCCAGATCCAGCGCCAGCTCACCCTTAGGGTCAGCAGCATCCGGCCCACCAATAGCCGCCTTAATCAATCCAAGATCCATGCCTGCATAGAGCTCATCATCAAAAATTGACACATCGAAACTTAGTGCAGGATCAGCAATATAGTACTCTGGCGTTGTCTGCGAGGTTGTTTCAACGAGACCCACTGCGAATGCCATACCTGCAGTCGCCGTCACGTTCGGAGACAAGTCGACATCTAAGCCAGGAATCTGACTCAGGGTCGATCCCAGATCCAGTCCTAGCGACTGGGTTGTCGATGCCAAATCAAAACTACTACCCACTTCAAGCAAGCGAGTGTTCGGAGTAATACTAAATAACTTATTACCCGTTACCAGGCCATCATCTGTGAGGCCTAATAAGGTGTCTGTATCAGAATCATTAGTATCATTTGCACTCAAATCGCCCAGCCAGAATACGCTTTTCATAGCAGCGATACGCAGATCCAATTCAGCAACGATTGTTGCTTTCAACTCTGCAATGACCGCATCGGTATTAGCTGCAGTAGGAGATAACAGAGCTGCCAGGGTATTATCTCCTCCGATCAGAGGGACCTGGAAGTCAAGCAGGCTGGTCAGTTCAGTCAACGTTGCGGCATTTTCAACCACACCTTTAAACGCTTCAAGACCCGCAATCAACTGATCCTGCATATCGGCTGTCAGAGTTACATTCGCCTGTTCCAGCGCATCAGTCTCTTTCAGGCCGGTGAATTTTTCTACATTGAAGCCCTGTGAACGGCTATCTCCACCTGTCGCCGCAGCGAGATCTACCTTATTCTCAGCTGCACCAACCCCTCCATCAGAAATACTGATCGCATTTTTAACCGCGGCATCAATGTCGATTGCATTAGCATTCTGGCGACCAATATTAACGGTAATATTTTCAGCAACACCGGCAAAATCTAGTACATCTTTGCCTTTATCCAGGGCCTCTTCAATATCATCCTGCCCCCAACCTGAGGCAAACAGATAGGTATCATCGCCGTCACCGCCACGCAGGGTATCGTTATCACCACCGCCAACCAAAACATCGTTCTCAAGCCCACCTTCAAGGATATCAGCACCCGCACCACCCTCAAGGCGGTTAGCGTTGTCATCACCTATTAACTGGTCAGCACCGCCGCCACCTATCAGGTTAACAATATTGCTGAGTTTGGCGATAAGATTGCCAGTGTCATTGTCTTTATATGCCGAACTAAAGGTATTCCCAGCATCTAAGACCGACAGATCAACATACAGATCAACAGCGCTAAAGTTATCGAAGCTAACGGTATTATCACCGGTTCCACCATCAATGGTGTGTTCGTTACCGGAAGCATCAGTCCAACGGCCAACAAAGAAAGTATTGTTCTGATCATCACCTGTCAGAGTGTCTCCACCGTCAGTATCAGAACCATAAACATCCCGAATACCAGTAATAACCCCAAAACCAGTCGCCTGATCTGCCGACAGATCAACCGTTACGGCAGTCTTATAACCGTTACTACCATCTGTGCCATTATAGTAATCGAGCGTATTAACCCCTGCTCCTGTATCAAGGTCGCCATTAAACAAAGCCCCTGAGGTTACAGTAACGGTCTCGTCTCCACCGCCGGTCTTGATATCCCAGTTAGCATCTGCTCCTGAGATATTTATCTTATTTTTTGTTGCGATGGGCAGCTCAACAGCGACGGATACATTAGTACCTGTTCCTGAAGATGGCGCTGCAAAAGTAACCTGAAGGTCTTTATTGATAGCGGAGAGATCAAGGATATTATTACCGTCATTATCAATAATAGTATCGGTTTTACCCAGCCCTAAACTCACCCAGCTGGAATCTTCCGAATAGGTATCATCATTCAGCCCACCCTGCATATCATCGGCGCCGCTACCCCCAATCAGGGTATCGTTACCAGCGCCACCAGTCATCACATCATCACCGGCACCACCTTTAAGGATATCTGCGCCACCTTCACCACTGATGGTATCGATTCCATCTCCACCCTCAATGGTGTTCACCTCACCATCACCGGTCAGGGTATCGGCAAAGTCACTACCGATCAGATCATTAACATTGGTAATCGTCTTAATCAGAGTACTGCTATTCGCAGTTGCAGCATCGACATTACTCGCAGCAGACAGACTAACATTGACGGCTGAAGCATAATCAGAAAAATCTAAGATTGCAGAACCCGCACCGCTATAACCGGTGAGTACACCAGGCACAGTCGCTGCGCCTTTAAATACAAAGGTATTTTTGCCGGTACCGCCAGTAATATTCTCTATACCCGTAGCAATAACTTTATACTGTTTACCATCCACAACAGTAGTCACAGTTACCGTGGTCACACCTGCACTTTCCGTCAAAGTAAAGACCAGATCGCTCGTCACCGCTGAAAAGTTAAGTGTTCCACTCTTCGCTACAGCCGTATTGGTATCATCAATGGTAATTTTATTGGCGTAGTAGGTTTTACCAGACGCTGTACCTTTGCCCCAATTATTAGCAAATGTATAACTATTATTACCTTCACCGCCAATCAGTTTCTCAATATACGGGAAGCTATCGGTCGCCGCCGTTAAAGTGTTCGACCCTCCCGTTACTGTCAAAGCAGCAGAACTAATCGCCAGCGTCAAATCACTGGTCGCAGCAGCGATAGCACCAACAACGGGGGAAGTCTGAGCCTCCATTCCGGCAAAGCTGATAGTGTCACTACCCTCTTTACGCAGCTCCGTTATAGTATCCGTGCCCCAGGCATCTGAGACGTAGTAAGTATCATCGCCCTGATTACCAACCAAGGCATCAATACCCCCGGCACCGGTAATAACATCATTGCCTTTACCACCGACCAGCGTATCTGCACTCGCATCTCCGATCAGGTAATCATCGCCACCCATTCCCGACAAAGTAGTGCCGCCTGTTGCCACATCTAGCAGGTCTTGTTTTGTACTACCAACAACTTCAAATACACCACTGCCCGTAGCTGTAACCGTTCCAGTAACGCCCGGAATAGCCGTTGAATTAATCAGGTCAACGGTCTGATTAAACTTACTGTAATCAAGAACATTAGTGCCTGTTCCGCCGGTGATATTACCCGGCAGGTTCGCGCCAGCCTCGAAAATAAAATAGTTGGTTCCGGTACCTGCGATAATATTATCGACAAACTCAACAATGGCGCGATGACCACCAGTACGAGTGGCTACATCTGCCACCTCAACGGTACCATTCTTCTTTATGGTGAAATAAAGGTCAGTGGAAACCGCTGCAAAATTCAGATCGACTGTCGCACCGATAGTTGCGTCTACGACTGTCTTAGTTGCCCAACTGTTAGCAAAAGTAAAAGTATTAGCACCTTTACCCGCTATCAACTTTTCAATGTTATCCACACTGGACAGAGTCTGCCCGCTACCGGTAATCGTAATACCGGTACTGGCAATTGAATAATTCAAAGCCGAAGTGATAGTTTTGAAACTCAGCGCATCAGAACCGCCATTCAGCAGCTCTGTGATGGTATCTCCACCCCAGGCAGTACCTGAAAAGTGGTAGGTATCATCACCAGCGCCACCGACAAGCGTATCAGCACCGTCACCACCGTACAGATCATCCGCACCCAAACCGCCGGTCAGGTTATCGGCACTATCACTGCCTCGCAGGATGTCGTCACCCTTGCCTCCAACTGCCTGCTGAATATTTTTCACTCCACCCACAGCAAAGCCATCGATAGAAGAAGCGCGTCCTGTTGTATCAGCAGTACCTACAGAGAAATCAATTGCCGCATCACTTGTATACGCATTCGACGCAGAGGTGTACTTCAGTATATTAGTTCCAAGCCCTCCATCGATGTAACCCTTAAGCGTTGCACCTTTCTCAACGATGAAAGTATCGCCCTGCTTACCACCAATAATATTTTCAACATTTGTTGCCGATATTTTCACGCCTGAAGCGTTACTCACATCAATCCGATTACCGGATTTTATTGTAATCGTCAGCGCTTCATTTATAGCGGACAGGTCAAGGGTATCGTTGCCTGCAGCTTTGCTTTCAGTTACCGTAATTTTTGCAGTCGGTAGCGTTGTAGAGGTGATTTTATATACGTCATCACCTTTAAGACCTGTAGCAGTACCACTAATCAGCTGGACAGTATCGTTACCATCAGTACCTGTAGTATCCAGAGACCCCAGCATCGCATCACTGATAAAGGCAGACGTTTCGATCTGACCCACTGACTGCTCAAGATCCCAGTCAGCACCCGATGCGTTGCCGGTGTCATCATTAGATGCAGCCACATCCGCGCCCGTAAGCACTGATAACTGCTCAATAAAAGCGATACCCTCAGCATCGGCAGCAACATCACAGCCATACAACAACAGATCGCCATCGGCTGCCAGGGCATTACCCCAACGTTTTAGCTGTTGTTGGCTCTGGCGTAATTGCTGATTATTTAACTGAGTATTACCCAGGAACAAAGCACCCGCCGAACCATGGCTTAACAAGTGAATCGCAGCAACATCATTAAAATAATCAAGAATTGAACTGATCTGCTCTATACCGTCTTGCTCAGCATCCAATACGAATACTTTTACATCACGATCAGCGTTGAAACGGATCTGCTCTTCAACAGAGAGACCAATTAACGCAGTAGCAGGCTGTTCTGAATCTGCGCTATCAGCGGCGGGGGAAGCCGTCAGCTGCAGATTAACATCACCACCATTAACCACGTCAACAATCTGTTTTACATCTTTTTCAGAACTATTAAACAGTTCACTTACTACTGATTCTAGCTGCGGAACGGCGGCATCCAGAATAACGATCTCTTTAGCCTGAACCAACTGGGCTAAGTACAGCAACTCGGGGGATAGTTCTGTAACTTGATCAGTGGCTTCAGTCGCCGCGGTCTCTTCTACTTCTGTAGGCTCTTCAGCCAGCGCTGCATCAGCTTCAGCAACAAGCCCTTCAGCCAATCGTGTAAGCGAATCGTCAACCGCAATAGTTTGAGGCTCAAACTCACCTGCGCTTAGCGTATCCAGCTGTAGTTCTGACTCTATAACCTCCGTACCTTCCGGTTGCTGAAGATCATTCGCGGTAATGCCTAAATCGGCCGAAAGAAGCACCCGATTTTCTAATGCCTCTAGCTGAAGATTCTGTTTTTTCTTTGACGCCTTACGCGCCTTTTTACCCTTACCAAAAAACTTGCTCATAGCAACGCCCCCGCGTTATATACAACTGCTATGCTCTTACCTGGAGTCAGGCAAAAACAGAAAAATAAAACTAATAGAGTTACTCTTGGAGCCAGTTGTTCACTAGCATCAGATCATCCTGAGTCAACACACCTACCAAAGCTTTCAGGCGCAAACCATTTATCAGGTAATCATATTTGGCACGAGACAAATCCCGTTTTGCAGAATAGAAATCCCTTTCAGCATCCAGCACACTAATCGCTGTTTCCAAGCGGGCATCATAAGCAGCCCGACGCAGATCAAGCGTCGCCTGCTGTGCTTCAACCGCTTTTTTAAACGCATTAACACGCTTAACAGAATTCACCACACCCCAATAATTTTCGCGAGACTGACGACGTGATTCACGCATAATCCGTGTCAATTCCTGTTCCGCACTGTGGTAACGCGCAACAGCTTGCCGCTTTTGAGAACTTACCGATCCACCTGAATAAATTGGCAGATTAAAGCGCAAGATCATTTCTTGAGTTTCTACTTCACTGGCCCCACCAAAAAGAGAACCGCCAACATCTTCGTTGTGGTTTCTAAAAACAGCATCCAGTGTGGGATAATGCCCCGCATTTTGACGCTTAATCTCTTTTTGAGCGACATTCACAGCTTCACGCTGAGCCACCAAGGCAGGGTTATTCGTCATCGCATTCTTAAGCCAGTACTGCTCATCCGCTGGTACAGGAAGAACCAGATCAATCTCAGCCCTCAACTCAGCAATACTATTAAGATCCAGACCTGTCATTTCATAGAGAGCTTCATAAGCATCGCGTAAAGCGATATCAGCAGCGGCATAATCAGCTTCAACCGTGGCTACCCGCGCCTCCGCATCGTAACGATCCACCTTACGACCAACGGCCGCACTTTCTCGCCCTTTAGCTTGCTTAAGATGCTGTCTTGCAGAGCTCAATTCAGACTGAATAAAGTCACGCTCATCCTTTGCTGAAAGTGCTTTCATGTAGGATTCTGATACACGCAGGATCATTTCCTGCTGAGCATTGATTAGCTCTGCATCGGCTTGAAGCAACTCTGATTTAGATTGACCAATACGGACGTAATTGGCATAACGAAAGATGGGCTGGGTTATTTCAATAGTCCAGGTGGTTGAAGGAAAAGATGTATTACCACCACCATAAACAGTGTTATCGCTGCTTAGAATTTTCTGTGTATTCTGAACTTGCTCATAATCAAGCGTGACCTTTGGGCGATAACCTGACCAGGCCTGAGTAACAACTTCCTGACTCGCCTGATGATTAAATTGAGCAGCCTTTAACTGTGGATCACCGTCTAACGCGGCATGATAGAGTTGAAGCAGATCTTCTGCGTGCGACTGAGTCGAACAAAGCAATAGAGAACACAAACCCGCACTCACGAAAGCGCGGGTTAACTTATTATTAACCATGATTTCCCCCCCAGCCTCATCCTGAGGCACCTCTCATCAGCAACCATGCAAGAGAGGCAGCGTCCATAGCTTAGTTTATTAGAATTATTAGCAGCACAGACTACTTTTATTACTACAGGATTATGGACAAAAAACAACCAAAGTTCAAACAATTAAGCGACTTGTAGCACATTATTTCTCAATCGTTAATTGAAACACCTAAACAACAACTACTCCTGAAAAAACCTGTAAAAACAACATATTGTAAATTGCTAATACGACATTCCTATTAGCGCTACAGCCTAAACCCAAACAGCTGAATCATACGGATATGCAACCCTTTCCATTCAAAAAAATCGACTAGTGACTGTTTTTTGATCATTAGTAAAACTAATCTTAACTAAACCATCAGAAACAAAAAAACAGGCACCATCTCCCGATGATACCTGTCTTCATTTCTTACTCAGCAAGAAGAACTCCCGCACTATGACTTATGCGATGACTTCCCCCGCAACTTCTTCAACTTCCGTTTTTTAGCTCTATTACTTAATCCTTTCGATTGTTTCTTCGACAGCCGAATAACTTCCAGCTCGGACTCACTCAAACGAGTCTTCCCGCCATTATCAGGCTTCGCTTCAGGCTTTTGCCTAGAAGCCTGCTCGGACTTAGCGCCAGCACCACGTTTACGCGGAGGCCTGCCTGCTGTTGCTCGCTCTCCAGAAGCCCCGCTATCAGGCGCTTTACCCCAAGGCGAATCAGAGTCAGTACGCTTTCGTGAAGGGCCACTTTTAGCGCCCGATCGAGCTGACGCCGGTTTAGCCGATCCGTGCTTAGAACGCCCTGGCTTTCGCCCCTGCTGGCTTTCCAGCTCGGCCATCTGGATCTTGCCTTTACGCAACATCTCCCGCTTACTCAGCCGTTTAACCTCGCCATCAGCGCCAGTCGGTTGCTTATCCGCAGCATTCAACTGTTTAACCAACTCAAAATCAATCTTCCGATCATCCAGATCGACCCGAACCACTTGTACCTTGACCCGGTCACCCAAACGGAATGATTTACCGGTCCGCTCACCCTGTAAACGCTGACGCGGCGCATCAAACTGATAGTAATCACCGGGCAGCGCTGAAATGTGAATCAACCCTTCAACATAGACCTCTTCCAGCTCAACAAATACACCAAAGCCGGTTACTGCTGAGATCACTCCGGCAAACTCATCACCGACACAATCCTGCATATACTCACACTTCAACCAGGCCATCACATCCCGGGTCGCATCATCCGCCCGACGCTCAGTCATTGAGCAGTGTTCCCCCAGCTCAACCACCTGCTCCATCGTGTAGTTGTAGTGGTATTTCTTATTCGGCAAAAAGTCATCGGGCCGAACCAAATGACGACTATCGTTGCCTGAGTGAATCAAACCACGGATAGCCCGGTGCACCAGCAGATCAGGGTAACGACGAATTGGCGAAGTAAAATGCGTATAAGCCGGATAATTCAAACCAAAATGCCCCTTATGCTCAGGACTGTATACCGCCTGAGACATGGAACGAAGCATCATTATCTGAATAACATGCTTATCCATCCGCCCCTCTAACGACTCTGTCAGCGCCTGATAATCCTGCGGTGTCGGCTCTTCACCGCCCCCCAGACTCAACCCCAAAGGCCCCAGATATGTTCGCAGATTAATTAATTTAGATTCTTTAGGTCCATCATGAACCCTGAATAACGCCGGCTGTTTCAGCTTTTGTAACATCTTAGCTGTCGCTACGTTAGCGCACAGCATGCACTCTTCGATGATCTTATGCGCATCGTTACGCACCACAGGGATTATCTTTTCGATTTTGCGTTCTTCGCTGAACATAATGCGGGTTTCGGTGGTATCGAAGTCAATCGCCCCCCGCTCCTCTCTGGCTTTTTTCAAAGCCCGATAAAGATCATTCAGGTGCTCAATATGCGGCAGTACGCCAGTGTACTGCTGACGCATCTCTTTACCGAAATCGGAATCAGGCTCCTGCAGCATCGCGCCAACCTTGGTATAGGTTAGCCGGGCTTTTGAACGAATCACCGCTTCATAAAACTGATAACCACTCATATTGCCACTGGCGCTGATGGTCATTTCACACACCATCGCCAGACGATTAACATCAGGATTCAGAGAGCAAAGGCCGTTAGACAGCATCTCCGGTAGCATCGGCACGACGAACTCAGGAAAATAAACCGAGTTACCACGCTTGTGCGCTTCAACATCCAATTCACTGGCCGGATGCACGTAGGCTGATACATCAGCAATCGCTACCCAGAGGCGCCAGCCTCCAGATCGTTTAGGCTCGCAGTAAACCGCGTCATCAAAATCTTTAGCATCCTCTCCATCGATAGTGACTAAGGGCAGCTCTCTCAGATCAACGCGATTTTTAACCGCTGAGTCAGGTACATCAGGACCAAACTCACTGACCTCCTGACGAATGGCATCGGTCCATTCATTAGGGATATCGTAGTTATGAATAGCAACCTTGATCTCCATCCCTGCTGCCATGTGATCACCCAGCACTTCGGTTACCCGGGCGGTCGCTTTAGCACGCTTAGATGGCGGCGTAATCAGCTCAACCACCACTAACTGCCCCTGCCTGTATTTCAAACCGCTATCCGGGTCCGGCATGATCTGGATATCATTGGTGATACGCTGATTTTCCGGGGTCATATAACCAAACCCACCCTGACCCTGAAAGCGCCCCACCAGCTTACGGGTTTTGCGTTCAAGCACCTCGACGATCACACCCTCTGTCCGTCCTTTACGATCCTGCCCCGTTGCGCGGACCAACACCCGGTCACCATCAAAAACCTGACGCATCTCCCGGGCAGAGAGGAAAATATCATCACCCGCTTCGTCCGGAATCAGAAAACCAAAACCATCCCGATGCCCCATAATCCGGCCCGCAACCAGATCCAGCTTACTCAATAAAACATATTGAGCCTTACGGTTACGCATCAGCTGACCATCACGCTCCATCGCTCGCAAACGACGACGCAATGCTTCAGAGCTCTCCTCATCAGCAATCTCCAGTAATACTTCTAACTGTGGACGCGTCAATGGCTCACCCTGCTCATCCAGCAGCTGCATAATCAGCTCCCGGCTAGCGATAGGTCGGTCATATTTTTCCGCTTCACGAACGGCATGGGGATCTTCAGAAAAGTTTTTGGAATCAGACATTCATCATCTTCTGTTATATAGATTTAGGATAACTATACTCCAACAACTGCTTAATCTGGAGTGTTTTACCCGAGGCGGCCTGCGGCATATAACCGACAAGAAAGTATCTAGCAAATCACAGGTAGTACTATTAGCAAAAAACCGGCTATCAGCCGGTTTTTTAAAGAGCAAAATACGCTTAAGGCATTTCGTCAACTTCATCGCCTTCAGGCTTCTCGGGGGGCATCAGGTCTTCCTTACAGATACCCAGCATGATCAGCGCATTGGCCGCCACATAGATAGATGAGTAAGTACCCACACACACACCGATCAACAGCGCAATGGCAAATCCGTGAATCATCTCACCACCAAAGATAGCCAGCGCCATCAGCACCAGCAAGGTGGTCAACGAGGTCACCAATGTCCGCCCCAGAGTCTGACTCAGAGAGACATTCATAATCTCTACTGAATCACTCTTGCGCAGCTTGCGGAAATTCTCGCGAATACGGTCAGACACAACAATAGTATCGTTAAGCGAATAACCAATAACCGCCAGCAGTGCTGCCAGTACTGTCAGATCAAAATCAAGCTGCAAGACAGAAAAGACACCCAGCACAATCAGCACATCGTGTGCCAGCGCTGTCACCGCACCTACGGAAAACTTCAGCTGGAAACGAAAAGCTACGTAGACCATCACCATAAACAGCGCCAGCAGCATTCCCAGGCCGCCCTGTTCTCGCAGCTCTTCACCGACCTGAGCACCTACATACTCATTACGACGAAGCGTCAGCTCCTGAGCCTCACCGGATTGCAGTGTTTGTAACACCTGATCACCCAGCTTTGGATCATGGGCTACACCCATACGAATCAGGATATCGACCGGCGAACCAAAGGTTTGCACCACAGCATCGTCATAGCCCGCACTCTGCAGCTTATCACGCAGACCATTGAGATCTGGCTCTTGCTCAAAGCCTACTTCGATAAGCGAACCACCGGTAAAATCCAGCCCGAACTTCAGCCCGTTGATCGCCAATGATGCGATCGAAATCAACAGCAAAGCAATCGACAATCCGGCTGCGATCTTACGCAGCCCCATAAAGTTATATATTTTTTGAGTCGTCATCTTACTCTACTCCGTCAGATCGACAGTTTCTTCACTGCACGACCGCCGTATGTCAGGTTAACCAGCATACGGGTAACCATAATAGCCGTGAACATGGAGGTCAGAATACCGACCGACAAGGTAATCGCGAAGCCTTTGACCGGCCCCGATCCCATGGCAAACAAAATCACTGCCGCCAGCAAAGTGGTGATGTTGGCGTCAAAGATAGTGGTAAATGCCCGGTCAAAACCGGCACTGATCGCCGACTGCGCAGGCAAACCGTTTTTCAATTCCTCCCGTATTCGGGAGAAGATCAGAACGTTCGCATCCACCGCCATACCGACCGTCAGCACAATACCCGCAATACCCGGCAGAGTCAGCGTAGCCGACAGCAGTGACATCACTGCCAGCAACATCACCAGGTTTAGCGTCAAGGCAATATTCGCCAACACACCAAACACCCGGTAATACGCCAGCATAAACAGCAACACCAGAACAAAACCAATTTGGACTGAGAAGACACCCAGCTCGATATTCTGTTCACCCAGACTTGGCCCTACGGTACGCTCTTCAACAAAGTAGATCGGCGCAGCCAAAGCACCAGCGCGCAACAACAATGCCAGTTCGGAAGACTCAGTGGCGCTGTCCAGCCCGGTAATCCGGAAACTAGATCCCAGCACACTCTGAATAGTCGCCAGAGAGATAATCCGTTTTTCTACATAAGGAATTCGCTTAGCAACCTGTTCACCATCCACTGTCTCATATAGCGTACGGCTCTTATGCTCAACAAAGAGTACAGCCATCCGGCGCTTAATCGCATTCCGGGTGGTGCGGTTCATTAGCTGACCGCCTTTAGCATCCAGCGAGATATTAACCTGCGGCTGCCCAGTCTCATCAAAGGATGATTGCGCATTAGAGACACTGGAACCGGTGATGATAATATCTTTTTCCAGTGTGCCTTTATTCGGGCGACGGTTCTCATCACGGAACGGATAAGTTTCGGTGGTCGCACGGGAAGCATCGGTTTTGGCTTCCAGACGGAACTCAAGGTTCGCCGTCTTACCAATGATCCGCTTCGCCGCGGCAGCATCCTGAATACCCGGGAGCTGAACCACTATTCGATTACGCCCCTGACGCTGAACTAACGGCTCAGCAACACCCAGCTCATTAACCCGGTTACGCAGTGTGGTCAGGTTTTGCTTGATAGCATAATCTTCAATTTCACGGACCTTGCTCTCAGCCAGGTTGATAGACAGGTAGAACGCATTTTCACGATCTTCCGAATCGATCAGAAACTCAGTGTAATCTTTCCGCAGCAAGCTTAGCGCTTCATCACGCACGTCTGACTTGGAGAATTTCAATTCCAGACTGCCATCTTCACGATGGGTTACTGCACGGTAACGCAGTTTTTCGGTGCGTAACTTAGTTTTGATCTCGCTGACATAGACATCAAGACGCTGAGTCACGGCAGACACCATATCCACCTCCAACAGGAAGTGCACACCACCGCGCAGATCAAGGCCTAGCTTCATTGGGCCCGCGCCCAGTGAACTCAACCAGTCTGGTGTAGTCGGTGCCAGGTTCAGAGCCACCACGTAGTCATCACCCAGGGTACGACTGATAACCTCTTTAGCCTCAAGCTGTGTCCGGCTGTCAGGGAAACGAATCAAGCCACCCTTATCTGTCAGTTCATCTTGCTTGAAGCTGACCTGTGCTTGCGTCAGCGACTGCTTTACCTGATCCAGCAACGGCTGGTTTACAATGTTCGACTCCCGGGCTCCGGAAAGCTGAACAGCATAATCATCAGGGTAAAGGTTAGGCGCAGCATAGATACCACCAATCAGCAGTATCAGAATTATCAGCGCATTTTTCCACAGTGGATATTTATTGAGCATGGCGCTCTGTCCCTACATAAAACAAATCAAAAAAACGCCACGAGAGTGGCGTTTTGTTATGAGATTGTTACTAGATCTCTTTAATAGTGCCTTTTGGCAGCGCAGCACTCACATGAGTTTTCTGGAAAGTCAGCTCAGTAGTGTCATTTACGCTCAGGACAATGTAGTCATCATTCAGACGTACTACTTTGCCAATCAGACCACCTGCGGTGATTACTTCATCACCTTTAGTCAGTCCGCCTAGCAGTGCTTTATGCTCTTTCGCACGCTTCGCCTGTGGGCGCCACATAAACATGTAAAAGATAAGACCGAAGCCAACCAGAAAAATCAGATTGAACATACTTGGATCCATACCACCCGGTCCGGCAGCTGCTTCAGCATATGCTGGAGAGATAAAAAAGCTCATCAAGGCTTCTCCTAATACTTAGTAAAATCAATAAATTAAAGTCAAACTTCAACGTTAAGAGGCGGTACTTCCATCCCCTTAAGATGGTAGAACTGGTCAACAAAGTCGTCCAATTTACCCTGTTCAATGGCCTGACGCAATCCGGCCATAACTTCCTGATAATAATGCAGGTTATGGATCGTATTCAGCTGTGAGCCAACGATCTCCTTACACTTATCAAGATGGTGCAGATATGCACGGCTAAAATTCTGGCAGGTATAGCAACTACACTGCTCATCTAACGGTCGGGTATCAGTCTTGTTCGCCGAGTTACGCAGTTTTACCACGCCATTACGGGTAAACAAGTGACCATTTCGGGCGTTACGGGTCGGCATTACGCAATCGAACATATCCACACCGCGACGCACCCCCTCAACAATATCTTCCGGCTTACCCACACCCATTAAATAGCGGGGTTTATCTTCAGGCATTTTATGCGCCAGATGATCAAGCACTTTGACCATCTCTTCTTTCGGCTCCCCTACTGACAAACCGCCAATGGCATAGCCATCGAAATCGATCTCATTCAAACCTTCGATCGATTCATCCCGCAGATGTGGATACATGCCACCCTGCACGATACCAAACAGTGCTGAAGGACTGTCGCCATGGGCATCTTTAGAACGCTTCGCCCAACGCAGTGACAACCGCATCGAATCAGCCGCTTCAACTTCCGTTGCCGGGTAAGGCGTACACTCATCGAAGATCATCACAATGTCAGAGCCCAGGTCTTTCTGTACCTGCATCGACTCTTCCGGCCCCATAAATACCTTGGAGCCATTTACCGGCGACTGAAAATGAACCCCCGCTTCAGTGATCTTGCGCATCGCTCCCAGGCTGAACACCTGAAAGCCACCGGAGTCAGTCAGAATAGGACCTTTCCAGTTCATAAAGTCATGCAGATCACCGTGGGCTTTAACGACCTCGGTCCCAGGGCGCAACATCAGGTGAAAGGTATTACCCAGAATAATATGGGCCCCAATTGCCTCAATATCTTTCGGCAACATCCCCTTAACCGTGCCATAGGTACCTACCGGCATAAAGGCCGGCGTTTCCACATCCCCTCGGGGAAAGCTCAAACGGGCGCGACGGGCTTTGCCATCGGTCGCTATTCGCTCAAACTTCATAAAACATTCTCTAGTCACACGCTGTCCTAAAATCAGTTTCCTAAAAAAGGAGTTCGCCATCAGAGTAGTAATCTCTACTCTATATAAGGCTGATTTGAATAAATTAAAGGCTACTTTCTGTTTTTTCGATTCCGACGCCGTTGTTACTTAAGCTTTTTCTTTGTCAGAAACATAGCGTCGCCATAACTAAAGAAACGATACCGCTGCGCTACAGCTTCTTTATATGCCGCCATCATATGCTCATAACCGGCAAACGCCGACACCAGCATTAAAAGCGTCGACTCAGGCAGATGAAAGTTAGTTATCAACAGATCAACAGTACGAAACTGATAGCCTGGAAAGATAAAAATATCAGTATCACCAAAGAAGGGCTCAATCTGCCCCCCTTTACTCGCTGTTTCAAGACAGCGTACGGAGGTGGTGCCCACGGCCAGTACACGATTGCCCCGTGCCTGAGTCTCCCGTACTGCCTGACAGACCTCTTCAGACACTTCGATATATTCAGCATGCATCTTATGATCCTGAATATTATCGACCTTCACCGGCCGAAAAGTACCTGCACCTACATGCAGAGTCACAAAGGCTTTATTTATTCCCTTGTTTTCTAGTTTTGCGAACAACTCATCGTCAAAATGCAGACCGGCAGTAGGCGCTGCAACCGCGCCCGGTTTTTCGTTATAGACCGTCTGATAGCGTTCTCTGTCTGACAACTCATCTTCACGTTTCATATAAGGCGGTAACGGCATGTGCCCGAACTGCTCTAACGCTTCAACTAAGTGCCCCTCTGCCAGATCAAATTTAAGCTCGAACAGATCATCATGACGGGCAACCATCGTCGCAGTTAAACCGCCCTCAAAGGTCAATTCAGCACCCGGTTTCGGTGACCGACTGGAACGAACATGCGCCAGAGCAGAACACTCATCCAGCACTCGTTCGATCAACACTTCGATTTTACCCCCCGACGCTTTCTGCCCAAACATCCGTGCCGGAATCACTCGGGTATTGTTGAATACCACCAGATCACCCGGCTCAAGCATATCCAGCACATCAAAAAACTGCCGGTGCTGAAATTCACCACTGTCGCCATCAACGCAGAACAGCCGGCTATCGCTGCGTTTTTCCAAAGGATAGCGGGCGATCAGCTCATCGGGGAGATCAAAATGAAAATCTTTAACCTGCATAGCGAAACTTAACCTGAAGCTCAATTATATAGCCAAAGCGGAGACACCAACGGGGGCCCAGCCGACAAAAGGGTGCGTATCCTACCCGATCTACTATGAAATTTCAGCTATATTACCCGCGACAAAAGGATGAAAAATGCGCGCAGCGATGGGATGAAAAGAACGGCAGGTGACTACTGCCAGGTAAATAAGCAGGACTGATCATATAAAACGGGAAAGAGCATCGGCCAACCTTAATAATCCGCCGACACCTTTCCCGTCCTCTGTTGCTTAAAGCTATTCGGGCGATTGCTCTGAAGATTCCAGAACCGCATCTGGTAACCTGAACCAAAGATTCAATAAACAGAGGCCGCTCATCGCGCATACAGCACCAATTTCAACACCTCCGGCTACCGATATTACATAAGCAAAGACACTGGAGAATTTCGCCAGCCACCAGGAAGCTATATCCAGCCACAAAGCGAGCCAGCCTGCTGAAATAAGCAGAACCTTTATCCAGGCGACATAACTACTAAACGCCATCACCATCGACACTATCACCAGAAAGACCGCGATACCAAAGAGGTGAATATGGGCTGTCTTTGCCATTTTGGTCCAGCTATAGCCACCCTCGGTATATTTCACTATATCGTCATAGCTACTAAAGGGCATGGAGGTAATGGCCTTTGTCATCTGTGATTTCCGACTATGACATTTCTGGCAATCCTCTTCGAGGATATACAGCACCTCCTCTTTAAAGAAAGCATCGTCTTTTGCCCCATCAGCGATCCATTTAGCTATCACATCAATGTCGCCATCCTCAGCAACATATTCGTACATCGAGCCTTTCATTGAAGAAACAAGTGCTGAATCACTGTAGTGGGATTGTACTTTATCCATGTCTGGAATATTAAAGCCGCTGTTATGCTTCGAGTAGAGCAAACCGATCAGGGTGACCGCGCTCAGCGCCCCCAATATAACCGTAATCAGAAAACCTGAAAGTCCCAGCTTTGCAGAGAAATTAAGTGAATCGATGCGCATAGACCGTTCCTTGATAGATAACTGTGCAAGACAGGAATACTCTTTCCCCTGGCGGGGAAAGAGTTCACCTGATTATTTGAATCATCAGTGCTATCTACAGCTCTGTTATTTGAAGACCAAATCGTAAACACCATCGTGATACAAGTGATTGATCTGAGAATTATCAAATACCGAAATACCGAAGCTATACGCTTTACTCAGATCACTGAACTGTACGTCCTGAATCTCAGCCTTATCACCGGTAGTCACCAGAGCCCGTTTAATTTCAACGGTCCACTTACCATCTTTCCAGTCACCTTTAGCCCAGATATCCCCCCGGGAACCGGTAAACGCTTCAGACATAATGCCTGGAATCTGATCACCGGGTTTAAAGGTATCCACAAAAGGCGTTTTCTGTGATGGCGTAATCGTATAACCATCGACATTACCCTGACTACGATTCATAAAAGCAGGACCGGTCTTATCAGCATTCATATTATTGACGTAACCCCCGCCGGTTTTACTGTCACCATGACGTCCCCAGTTTTTATTCACTGCGGGATCTTTCACACTATCCACAAACTGATCATCGATAAGCCCCAGAGGATTCATACGCACACTTTTCCAATGCCACATATCGATCGTCTGGCCTTCGCGGGTATATTTACGCCCCGGCGCTTTACCCCGCTGATCAAAACCGTTAATTTTCCCTTCATCATTCTGCATATGACAGGCAACATCACAGCCTTTTTTCGCAAAACCCCGGGCATTAATATTCCAGAAAAGAGCCAGTTTATCTTCATAATAAACATTGTCATGGCCGGTCTGATCTTTACCCTTAAGCTGCTTCCAGGAACCATCTTCCTGTTTTACCCATGGATAGCGGGCAAGGCTTTTAGTCGGATCGTCGTACTGCATAAGAAAATAAACAAAATTATCATCATAGAGCGACTTCATTGTCACATCGACACTACTCATACCGCCATAGTTATTCGCTTTGTAAGGCAGATTATCGAGCGTAATGCTCAATTCAGACGCGTTATCCCAGGCACTATCAGCCAACCCGTCCAGTGTAATTGTCATGTCAGTCCTGACACTGGTTAACGTCTCGTTTGCAGCCTGTACAGCGGTACTTAAAGTCGTACCCAACACCCCACCAAGGATTACCAGCGAACCTACAAAGCCAACAGGAGTTTTAATAAATCTACGCATGTATGAACCCTCAATCTGAGTGAAATGTACGGACTATTTCCCTGTCCATTTTTATTAATCCTTTACCTATAGCTAAGTTCATAAGTACTCAAAGCGCTAATATAAAAAACGCTAAATCTGTCAGTTTGGTTACACCTTTTTCCTCGCATTGATGCAGGTCATGACCGACCCCTGTTAGATGAATATATATGTCAATAACCTCTCAATTTCACTTATAATTACCCTTACTGTTTGTCTGTCTTCCTGACGTCTAAATCCAAGTACAATAGCGCCCCTTCCGTAAGTATCTATAAGTTAACTACCCACCAGGCTCCGGAATTACGCTCCGATCGGCTGAGGAATACAGATGTCTAAAACTATTGTCTGTGCGATGTATAAATTTGTCGCGCTGGAAGATTTTGAATCGCTACGTGAACCGCTGCATAACGTCATGCAGAGTAACGGCGTACGCGGCACGCTGCTACTAGCCCGTGAAGGTATTAATGGCACCGTCGCCGGAAGCCGTGCGGGCATCGATACGCTGCTTAAGTGGCTGCAGAGTGACCCCCGTCTTGAGGATATTGTTTACAAAGAATCCCTCGATGACAGCAACCCTTTTCACCGTACCAAAGTTAAGCTAAAAAAAGAGATCGTCACCATGGGCGTTGAGGGTATAGACCCTAAACGTGTTGTCGGCACCTACGTCAAACCCAAAGAGTGGAATGCCCTCATCTCTGACCCAGAAGTCGTCCTGGTAGATACCCGTAATGATTATGAAGTACAGGTAGGTACTTTTAAGGATGCGATCAATCCGGTTACCGATACTTTCCGGGAATTTCCTCAATATGTTAAAGACAACCTGGACCCCGAAAAGAACCGTAAAGTTGCAATGTTCTGTACCGGTGGTATTCGTTGCGAAAAGTCTACGGCGTATCTTAAAGAACAGGGCTTTGATGAGGTTTACCATCTGGAAGGTGGAATTCTTAAATATCTGGAAGAAGTCCCTCAGGAAGATTCCCTGTGGGAAGGCGAATGCTTCGTCTTTGATAACCGGGTCACCGTCAACCATCAGTTAGAAAAAGGTAGCTACGATCAGTGCCATGCCTGTCGCCTGCCCCTCACTGCTGAGCAGATGAAAAGTGATCAGTACCAGGCTGGTGTCAGCTGCCCAAGCTGTTATGACAGTCAAAGCAAAGCGCAACGTCAGCGTTTTGAAGAACGGCAAAAGCAGATGAAACTAGCTCAGCTACGCGGCGATGCTCATCTGGGAGCCGATGCAAAAGAGACCAGCGAGACTCGTCGTGAATTGAAGCAACAGCTTCGTGAGGCTCAACAGGAAAAGAAGTAACACAAAGTAGCTAAGAGGAATCGACGGTGATTCCTCTTAATGCTACAGGTAGTGCTGATAGCGCAACACTAACAATCGAATCTATAACCGATCCCATGAACAGTGGTGATAATACGAGGCGCTTTGGCATCCAGTTCGATGACTTTACGCAGTTTAGATATATGCTGGTCCAGCGTACGGCTGTTGGCATAGTAATCCCGCCCCCAGCAATGATTAAACAACGCATCACGATCCACCACCTTGCCGCGCTGTTCAAAGAGCAAACGTAATATTTTCAAATCCCTCAGACTTAACTCAAACACCTGTTGATCTCTTAATGCCCGTAACTCAGACGGCCTGATCTGCAGATCATCCATCACAAAATTATCATTTTCACCAACACCCGCTGCCGGGCGCAAAAACCGCCTTGTTACCGCCCGTATCCGGGCGACGACTTCACGACTGCCAAAAGGCTTTTTGATATAGTCATCAGCCCCCAGTTCAAGCCCCAACACCTGATCAATCTCTTCAGATTTTGCGGTAATAAAGATCACCGGTAGCCGCTCATCCTGTTGACGAATACGACGACAAACCGAATAACCATCCTGTTTCGGCATCATAATATCCAACAACACCAGATCAGGCTCATGCTGTTGATAAAGCAGCCAGGCCTGGTCACCATCAGCCGCTTCTATACATTCATAGCCTTCAGATCCTAAGAGCGTCGCCAGTCCCTGACGGATATGCAAATCATCTTCAGCAATTAACAGTTTCATAACTCTTCCGTCTAATCATCCGATTTCCTATCCGGCTTATCAGTTAGCAAGGTAGCTGGCGTAGCCAATTTTAGTAAAAAACGGGCTCCCGGCACGTCAGAGGAACAAGGTTCCACAGCCAGTTCTCCCTGATGCGCTCTGGCCAGCTCTCTCGCCAAGCCTAATCCAATCCCCGTGCCACTCACCCCTTCCGTCAGTTCATCGCTGCCACGGTAGAAAGGTTCAAACAGCTTTTCCGACTCACCTACCGACACACCGGGGCCAAAATCTCTGACCCGGATAAAACTACATAAACGATCTGGCTCACCCTCTTGCCAGCTACTGATATCTACAAACTGCCCCTCAGCAGCATATTTTTCACAATTACTCAGCAGGTTATTAAGAATCTGCTCCAGTGCCTCACTGTCAAAACGGCATAGTTGGGAAGCGTTAGCGGTAAAACGTATCCTTAAATTTCGCGCCTTTAATACCGGCGTAAACAGCTCAACAACCTGACTGATATAGTTATCAATAATCCCTTGCTGATAGCGAACGCTGACACCTTCCCGCCTGGCCCGTGAGAAGCTCAGCACATTTTCGATCAGGCGCGACAACCGCCCCGCTTCACTACCGATCACACCCAGATAACGCTGCGCAACCGGCTCATCATCAGTAATTTCCCCTTCTAACATCTCCGTATACAGACGCACATTAGTGAGCGGTGTTTTCAGCTCATGGGAGACCTGATTGACAAAATTCACCCGCTGTTCGGCTTCTCTTAACTCCCGGCTGTGCTCGCGATATAAGAGATAAGCCAGTGTCGATAACCCCCCAGCCAACAACACTAACAATACAATCAACCCCAGCCAACCGGTGATTACCACCGGTGGTTCGGCAGCATAATATGCCAAGTGCCAACTCGCTAACGGGTGGTTTAAAGGCACCGTTTGTAACGGTTTTTGATCGCTTCCCGTAACCAGATCGCCTCCCCAGCTGTAGACGATATCACCCCGATCATTCACCAACCGAATTTCACTGTTCATTTCCAGCTCGGTAGCCATTCCCTTATCAACAGCGGTCACTGAACTGGAAGGTAACAGGTTAATCAGATCTGATAACAATCGGGCGGAATTCAGTGCAAAGCCAACGGTATTGCCATCGCTATCCTGCAACCAGAAGATCTGTTGCAAACCCGCTTCTGCATACCAGGCGATCCAGCCATGAGGCCGTTCAGGCGCACTCAATGCTGTTGATTCAGACAACGCCTGAACTGAAATATCAGGACTGTATCGGGATTTCTGAGAAACCGAGTCGCTTAATCTGGCGCTCTGTAACTCCCTCTTATTCGCACCGGAGTAATCTTGGCTAATGGCACTCGGAATACCGACCGGATCCAGGGTCGGCATTGTAAAGCGCTCGGGATCTCGTAAAAGGTTACGAGTTAACTCGACAAAATTCTGCTCTTGCTGATTCAACGGCTGATCTGATGGAGGAAAGCGACGCTCTCCGGTAGCAGATAAGACGAACACCTGCTTTACCGCAGCAGAGCGATCAATAAACCGGCGCACGCTTTCAACCGTATACTGCCCCGCTGTTTCCTGCTGTAACGTTTCTGCCTGGCGCATAAAGCGTTGCTGCAGCAGAAAGAAATGCTCCTGAAATTGTGAATCAATACTCTGTAACCGGCCGGTTACCAGGTTGCTTAACTGATGGGCAACAACCTGCTGTTGATCCAGTTGCAAACGCACACCAAACCAGGTCAGCAACAACAGAGGCAGAGCGATAATGATTGCGAGAAATAGTGGTGTTCGTCTTTTCACAGGTCCTTCCGGTGGTGTGACTCGAAGATTGAACGCCTTAGTTCATCCCCGGTCACGCTCTTTTTTACACGCGTATTAATACGTCTGTTGAGTTGCCCGCTTATACTGTCGAGCTTTCAACTCTTTACGTTGCTTATTCCAATCCTGATCAGATTCCAGCGCTTGCGCATCCTGCAGGGCTTCCTCTTCCTGCTCTTGCAAGCGTGGCGAATTCAGCGATCTAGCCTGAGCTCCCAGGTATGATGCGCTATCCTGAAGGATTTTCTTTGCGCCTTCCAGATCACCACTATCCCGAGCTTCAATCGCATCACGACTATACTCATTTGCCACCTGTTCAACCGCCGCTTCAAGCGCTTTGTCATCCCGGGCAGCCGTCACTTCCAGTTGCGAACGGCTAAAACGAGCAACACTCTGACCCGCCAGTTGTTCCTGGTTCTGGGTCAGAAGATTATCGTAATGAACATTCACAGATACCAGTTCAATCTCTGTTTCAGCCTGCTGCTCAGGTACTTCTACCTCAAGAATAACGAATTTTTCCTGCTCGCTATACAACTGATTCAATCGGGTTGTGACCCGGTTACCAATGATCTCGCTTTCCCGTCCCAACAGACGAACAGGCTTTACACCGTTGCGGCAATTAATCTCAATATTTACCCCCTGTGCAACCACTGACAACACATCACCAAATTCATACTGAAACACAGACGCCAGATCTTCAGCATTTTCAACAAACGCGTGATTACCATCACTAAAGCCCGCCAAACGGGTCATCAGATCTTCGTTATAACCTAACCCCAGCCCGATAGTGGTCACACTGATGCCTTCTTTCGCTAACGAAGCGCCCAGCTCACCTAGCTCAGACGCAGATTGAGGGCCGACATTAGCCAAACCATCGGACAGCAAAATAACCCGATTGACTTTATTCCGACTCAGAAACTTGCGCAGCTCATTCGCCCCTTTGCTGACACCGGCAAACAGCGCGGTATTACCATCCGCCCGAACATCCCGAATGGCATTGTATATCGCCCGCTGGTCACGCACCTGGGTTGCTGGCACCACCACTTGCACCCTGGAATCGTAACTGACCACGGAGACTATATCCCGCTCATCAAGGCGCCTAATCGCCATAATGGCGGCTTCACGGGCATACTGAATTTTTTCACCGCTCATTGAGCCCGATTTATCCAACACAATAGCCACATTGGCCGGTATCCGTGCTTGCCTATCCTGCTGCTTAAAGCCTTCCAGTGACACTTTGATAAACGCCCGATGGCTGCGTTCCGCTTCCATCACCGGGGTAGCCAGATTAATACTCAGATTCACCTGATTAGCCTGAGCCAGCACTGGCAGCAGGCTCAGTAAAACAAATCCGAATGTCCGTATAGTTCGTCTTAACATATGCTTGTCAGATTGAGTGTTCATGATCAAATTCCTGAGTTGAGAGTATAGTGGATCAACGCCACCGCTGTATTTACTCTACGCTCAGCCAGACAGCGAAAAGTCAGATGAAATTAACGAATTTGTAAGAAATTTGTAAAAGCGTGGATACACACCCAATAATTCTGTCCTGCCACAATCAGACATCACGTCTGATGGCACAGCTCAATCCATCGTTCTATTCCCGCGCTTCGGTACTTATGCCGATTGATCACCAGATATAGCTGTCGACTGAAATCCCGTCCTGCAACCCGCAACGGCACCAGCGTCCCCAGTTCAAAAGACTCCCGCAGGGCAATACTCGATAAACAACCGATCCCCAGGCCTTCTGCTACGGCCCGTTTAATCGATTCTGCATGCTCCAGTTCCAACAGAACATTCAGACCCGATAATAACCCATGCAGCGCCCAGTCAAACGCTTGCCGGGTGCCTGACCCCTGCTCACGAAGAATCCAGCTAGCCGACAGCAGATCAGTATCACTGAGTTGCTGCTTACCGGCCAGCGGATGATCAGGCGCACAAAACACTTCTAACTGATCTTGTCGCCAGGGTACCACCTCAAGGTCAGGATGCTGAATCTCCCCCTCAACCAGACCAATATCCAGATCAAAATTAATCAACCGGGCCACGATAGCCGAAGTATTAGCTACCTGAAGGTCGAGCTTTGCTTTCGGCTGTTCATCCAGGTAGCGCGCAATTAAACCCATCGCCAGATAATTACCAATCGTCATCGTGGCACCGATCTTCAGCTGCCCTACCACCTGATGCTGAGCCATCTCTAACTCCAGGCTCTGCGCACGCTCTAACAATGCTTCCGCTCTGGGGCGCAATAACCGGCCCAGCTCGTTAATTTTTAACCGTTTACCCGCCCGATCAAACAGCTGTATATCAAACTGATCTTCCAGATCCCGCAACGCACCGCTAGCCGCCGACTGCGACATCGACAAGCTGTCCGCCGCACGGGTGATATTGTCAAAATGAGCGACCGCTAAAAACACTTCCAGTTGGCGCAGGGTATATTTCATTATCTGTTTTTCCGATTATATTTATCCGAATAATCGTCTTTAACAATATAGTACACCAGCCTACTATGCACTTAAGGAATAGGCAGTCGTTTTAACGCCTGAATAAACCCATGACGCAGTCTAATATTTTTTGAGGTAGTTCCATGTCAAACATCGGTCACGAAGAAGTGCTCAGCGTACATCACTGGAACGATAGCCTGTTCAGCTTTACCACAAGCCGCGATCCGGGGTTCCGTTTCAAGAATGGACACTTTACACTGATCGGCCTGGAGCACGAAGGTCGTCCATTGATGCGTGCCTACAGCATCGCCAGTGCTAACCATGAAGATCAGCTGGAATTTTTCAGCATCAAGGTACAGGACGGTCCGCTGACCTCAAAACTCCAAAACATCCAGGTGGGCGATCAGATTCTGATTAGCCGTAAGCCGACAGGCACGCTGATCAACGATAACCTGCTCCCCGGCAAGCATCTCTACTTAATCAGCACCGGTACAGGTTTAGCTCCGTTTATGAGCATTATTAAAGACCCGGAGATTTATGAGCAATACGACAAAGTCATCCTGACTCACGGGGTTCGCCAATTATCAGAACTGGCCTATGCCGATGTAATTCAGGATCATCTCCCCGATAACGAATATCTTGGCGATATGATCAGCGATAAACTGATCTACTATCCAACCGTCACCCGGGAACCTTTTCGCAATCAGGGCCGACTAACCGATCTGATCACCTCCGGAAAACTGACCGGTGATCTGGGGCTTCCGGCGCTGAGCACTGAGAACGACCGATTTATGATCTGCGGTAGCCCCAGCATGCTGAAAGACACCACCCGGATTTTGGACGAAATGGGCTTTAGTGAAGCACGACGGGGGGATTTAGGGCACTACGTTATCGAGAGAGCATTCGTAGAACGCTGATAAGCCCTTTTTTTTAATGATATTTCACTAATCGCATTGACCGCTCGAAAACGAGACGTATAATACGCTCCACGTTTGTGCCAGTGTGATGGAATTGGTAGACATAGGGGATTCAAAATCCCCCGCCCTTAAAAGCGTGCCGGTTCGAGTCCGGCCACTGGTACCATGAACGTTTTAGAGAAAGCCTCGCTATTATAGTGGGGCTTTTTTGTGCCTGAAATTTGGGTAAGTAAATCAGACATAGGGGATTCACTTTCCAGAAAGTCTTTGCCCGCCCTTAAAAGCGTGCCGGTTCAAGATCCTGATTCAGGGGCCACTGGTACCATGAACGTAATTCGATCAAGCCTTGCTTCTTAGCAGGGCTTTTTTGTACCTGACGTTTGGGTAGGAAACACATAGGGGATTCACTTTCAAAAAGATCTCAGCCCGCCCTTAAAAGCGTGCCGGTTCAAGATCCTGAATCAGCGGCCACTGGTACCATAAACGTAAACCAATCAAGCCTTGCTTCTTAGCAGGGCTTTTTTGTGTCTGACGTTTGAGTAAAAAGATATAAGGGATTCACTTTCTATAAGCGTTTCTTCTCATACTTGTTTTCATCCTCGTATTGAGACATTGAAAGACTGCTCGAGTGTAATTTTTTGTATTAATACTTTATCAGGCATTCCATAATGAACTTTCAGTGTGCTACATGCTGCGTTGTCACACTAACTTTACACTGAAGTGGTTACGATATGTCTGAGCATTTGACGGGTCAGAAAGCATCAAATAAATTGCTTAAACTATTATTAAAGACCTCTCTCATTTCGTCAGCATTAATCATAATTGTTGCGGGTTACGCTGTATCCCTTCTCTACAGCCAGCATGTTTTAGAGGATGCTGAGCATGATGCTATCAGCGTTGGTGAAGCTATCGTTTCACTTGAAAGACATCTTCTCATCACTCCTGATGATCAGCATATAGAGCACCTGAATGTTACATCAGATGGATTTAACAAACTTGATGAAATGATGCAAAAGGCAATGGCTCCTTTTGAAATCATTAAAATCAAGGTCTTTTCTGATGATGGCACAATTGTATACAGTACTGATCATTCGATTATTGGTGAGAATGACCTCCAGAATCCTCGATTGAAGATAGCGTTATCAGGAGGTGTTAGCTCCAATCGACAGAATAAAGATGAGATCACAGACCTTCGCGGTGAGAAAAAATTTAATGTTAATGTCGTAGAAACCTATATTCCGATCGTTAATAACAAGGGATCTATTATTGGCAGTTTTGAAGTCTACAAAGATGTAAGTTTTAGTAATCTAAAGAGCCAGGACGGTATAGCAAAGTCACTCATCACGTTAACGTTGGTTCTTGTTATTGTTTTCAGCCTAAGCTTTCTAATCATTAGAGTAGCGGCAAAAGAGTTAAATCTGGCACAAGTTAAACTTCACAAGATGGCGACTGAAGACCCATTAACCGGGCTAAAAAACAGGCCGGTTATTATAGAATCGGTTCAGGAAGAAATTTCACGCAACCAAAGGCGGCAATCAAGTAAGACTACTTATACTTTTAGCCTGGTTATGATTGACGTTGATCATTTCAAATCTATAAATGATCAATACGGACACCCTGTCGGTGATCAAGCTCTCAAAAAGATTGCTCATACTATAAATTCAACCATTAGGGCGCATGACTTCATTGGCCGTTATGGCGGCGAAGAGTTTCTGTTATTACTCCCTGATACCGACTTAAACGGCGCAAAACCTATAGCGGAAAGAGTGCGCAAGAGCGTTGAGAGTATAAGTTTTCTGAGTGGAGGCAAAAGGATTCCACTCACTATCAGCCTGGGGGTTACCACTGTCTTTGCTGACGACTCTGACTATGATCAGGCAATTAAGGATGCTGACAGAGCCCTTTATCAGGCAAAAGATGCAGGACGAAACCAGGTTTCTGTTGCATCATAAACATGAAAGACAGACGCTTATTTATTTAAGGGCTACTAACTGTTCATTTCCCAGCCTGACACAAGTCATCAACTAATCAGGCCGGCAGCGGCAGCTCTCCATCCACTGCGAATTGTGACAGCGGGTAATGATAGGTTCGGGGGGAAGCAACGGCTTTGAAGGTCACTCCGGTTGTTGTCAGTTCACAGAGCCACTGTGCGGTTGTATCAGGCTGATTATGTGTAAACGCGGTTGCCGTATAGAGTGCTGCGCATACCCCCGATTCAGTTGACCGGGCAGAAAGATACTGGAACGCTTCCACACCCGCTTTACGCATTTCTGTTCCAAGCGCTTGTGACGAAGCATAATCCTGCGGATGAGTTAGCTGATCTGCATAGGTATTAAATGGGGAGTGCTGAAGCAGTATGCCCCGTTGTGTACTGTAGGTAACCGTAAACAAGGTGTGCTCTGTGTTGAGCCGTTTACCGGGTGGTTCACCCTCCATTGCCAGCAAGAAGACAAACCGATAATAAGCAGACTCTGCCAGTGTACTTTCCAGTAATTCCCCTCCGTAGAACAGACTGGGCTCGTATTTGCTCCCAAAGCGCGACCCCCATTCCAGTGGCGGGTAGCGAAAAGGCGTGCTCAGCAGATAATGAAGCCCTGCTGTAATTTCTTCCGGATAGTCGGGTTTTGAGGCTTCCAGCAACTTTTCCAGTATCGCCTGTTCTTCGAGTGTATCAACATAACCTGTCGTCGCCACTTGCTCCTGACTCTCAACCAGTCGGTATAAAGTACCCGCTATGGGTTTGATCTGCTCTACACCGTCACAGGCCTGCCAGATCATTACACCTTGCCCCGGATAGCATCCAGATAAGTGACAACACGCATCAAACCCTGAACACTCTGCATCTGTTCCGCAGGAATGCCGCCAGTCAGTTTATTGTTTGAACGCATAAAGTGCTTGATCCAGTCATGATTACCACCGGACAATGCAAAGAGAGCCCGTGCAGCGCGAATCAATAGCAATGCCAGTTCACCCCGCTTGGATGCAGGATCCAGTAAACCGCTCTGTTTAAGACGTGATACCCCGGTGCGATTAATACCAACGACTCTGCCTAGCTCTTGCTGGTTCAGTGTCAGTTGCTCAGACGCGTTGAACATCGCCTTACAAAGCACGGCAGCCGCATCAGGTCGTTGCTTCAGTTGTGCAGACATAGACACCCTCCTCTACATCAAGTGTTCATAATGCTCTTAGGATAGACAACATAAGTGCGAATAGCACTATTTTTACTATATATGTGCGTTTTATACACTCAAATCAGCTTACGACGAGCAACTGTAATGCGACAGCCCCCCAAGTTCACAGAACTCAGTCGGTTTAAGCCTATAGTATTTCTCTTCTATCTCTTTCGATTGCTCTTCGTATGGCTGCGTCAGAACATCTTGCAACTCCCGCACCAGTGCATAGTTGCCAGCCGCTGCTTGTTGATAGGCAGGTACAACGAGCCACTCTCGCCAGCTGTATTTTGGGTTCACGCGTTTCATCTGCTCAGAGAGTTCCTCTGGAGAGCAACCGCGAGCAGTATTAGCGCTGCTGATAAGTAATTGCCATTGGCTCAGCCATTCTGACCAGCGCTGGTCTAACCCTTCGGGGTCTGCCTCATATACCGCCCCTTTATAAAAGCTTTTCTGGAGTGAGCCTATGTCATCAGGTAGATTTGAGAGCTCGCGGAAAAAGATAGTGTAATCAACAGGCGTTTGCACCATGAGCGCTGCAAGCTCACTGAACAACGCCGGGTGAAAAGAGTCTAGTCCTAGCTTGGCAGCCCACATCGCTTCCACTTTTGTTTGCATCACTCCTGCAAAGCCGTTGCGAATTGCGCTGAGCTGTTGCTGAGCGGCCTCATTCGACATCAATAACGGCACCAACGCCAGACACAACATATGGAAGTTACGTTCGGCGGCTTCGGGCTGATTCAGGAACGAAAAGTGGCGTCCCCCACCCGTCCATGGTTGATATTGAGGATTGAACTCTTCGCAGAACCCGAATGGGCCATAGTCGAGGGTAAAACCACCCGCTGCGCAGTTATCCCCATTGAAATTGCCCTGGCAGTAGCCAACACGAATCCAGTTGGCAACAAGTGATGTAAGCCGACTGCGGAACTCACCGGCGAGCAATACCACTTTTTCAGCAACAGTGAGTTTATCGTCGATAACATCACTGTACTCTCGATCGATCAGGTGCAGCACAATCTTCTCGAGTTCTTCGATCGCTTTAGGGTGTTCCTGCTTGCGGGCACGGCGACCAAAGAGTTCGAGTTGGCCAACCCGAATGAACGATGGGGCGACGCGTGTCGAGATGGCAGCCGCCTCGGAGACCATCCTGTCGGGATCCTGCGAGCGCGAGCCCTCTGAATACCAGGGCCGCTGGACTTTCTCAGTTTTAGAAACATACAAACTCAGCGACCGCGTGGTTGGCACGCCGAGCGCGTGCATATGATCTTGTGCTAAAAACTCCCGGATGCTTGATCGCAGAACAGCGCGACCGTCCGCACCACGACAGTAGGGTGTTCGTCCGCCACCTTTGAGCTGCATCTCCCAGCGTTTATTGTTGATAACCGCCTCAAGCACAGACACTGCGCGACCATCACCATAACCATTACCGGTTTGGAACGGACACTGATGGTAGTATTCGGTGCCGTAAATAGAAAGAGCATAGCCACTGGCCCAACCGACTTTTCGCATCGGCGCAGGAACCTGTGAGAGATCGCCAGAGAACATCCGTACGAAATCATCCGACTGCGCCATGCAGTCGGCAAAACCAAGTTCGTGAAAGAAATTTTTACTGTGCGCAACGTACTCGGGAGCTTCGATAGGCGTGGGCCTGACAGGGACGTAGTGTCCGGTAAAAACTTGTCGCGGACTATGATCGATACCATTTGCTTTAGCGTCAGGATCGGCGTTAAGAGTATCCATGAGCGAGTAGTTTGCCAACGTTGCGAGATCGTCAAGCGTCGCTACAGTAGGCGAGTTTTCCTGGGGTAATGGATTTTTCATAGAGGCACCTCATAACAGCGGTAACGCGACTGTTGCCCCCGCGACGGCAACATCATTGCATTCTGGTGTTAACAGCTAAAGAATAACTAAAGAGAACAGATATATTTGGCAGATCATACATCAGAGGTTGCTATATGAGCTATGACACCCTCCATAAACAATCATTACATCGAAACAAAACAGAAAGGCCTGAATTAATTGATTCAGGCCTTTCTGGATAACTATGTGCCAACTGCTCTTTTTAACTCAAAAGCATCCAGCGATGATTATTTAGCAACTCTTATTTGGCAACAAGAGGTTTCGCATCTAAGCCAAGCAGCCTGTCTATAGACAGTATTCCCGGCCCCCGTGCAACAATAACAAGCAGGGAGATTGCCCACCAGGATGCTGGATTAATCCAGTGATCCCAGGTTGGGAATACAGCCAGTTGAATAAACATTGTCATGCCGATCAACCCTAACGCTGCAAAGCGCGAAAACAAACCAATAATTAGTAAGACTGGCAGCACAACTTCAGCGATACCAGCAAACACAGCCAGTAGCTCAATCATTCTCACCACAAATGAACCTTCAACATATTCCAGTGTTTCGGGATTACACAGTTGCAATGCGCCTGGTCTTACCGGGTCAGGGCAGAAGAACTCATACATAAACAGGTCATATTTATCGACATTAAACTTTAAAAAGCCGTCCCATTTGCTGAGCCCCGAATCCAGAAAGACCTTCGCCACCATGAAACGCAGAAAGAACAATGCCACTGGCTCTAAAAACCGAGATAGCTGTATGCCAAGCTGTACGTAAAGCTCGCGTAGTTTTCCTACCATACCCATATGAAGCCCCTAATAATTATGATTGTATTTAGCCATATCAATTTCTAATATTTCATTTTGCAGGCAGGCCGAAAAAACATCACTGGCATCAAAATTATGATCTAACGCTAAAGCGGCATCAAAAGCCCCTTCCAGTACGCCACCCTCCCCTTGTAAAACTTTCATAAGCGATATTTCAGGGGCAGAAAGTATGCGCGCTTGAACTGCACCCTGCACACGCCAGAACATGACAGTATCCACAGAGAAAACGCTATCAGCCTGTTCTGACCTACCGTTGTCTTTGTCTATATCTTTAACGGCACTTTTATCGAAAGATTCAGCTTCACTGAGGTTCGTTTTTAATGCGATCCATTGATTGAACGTCTCAATATTTACTGGCAGCAGCGCAACACTGGCGTTTAATTTCACTACTGCCTGGGTAAAATCATTCCCCTCTTCCACCAGCCATGAGATTTTATCTGCTGTCAGCGTCTGCGTTGCATCAGCACTCATTAAACTCATTAGCCATGCATAATCTAAACGGGCTAGATCCGCTAAACCGGATGATAACTTTAACGCTTCAGACTGTGTTGCTAACGACGCTATAAAGTCATTCAAAAAGTCAGGAAAGCTCTGCCCATAGCCAACCAGCGTCCCTTTCAGTGGTGGGTAATGATCCACATAAATACGGGCAACTCTTTTAAAATCATCGCTCCCAACAAGTTTCTCGCACATAGGAAAATTAGCGGCTAGCGCATCAACGCAACCTTTGTAAAAGCCATTTCGATAGACGGACATTCGTTTTAAATGCTCAGCATTTATACAAAAGTCATTCATACCGCTGGCATCACCGCTGCGCAGATAATCAGAAAATGCATCAATGTAAGAACTCAACGCCATCAGCGAGCCTCCTTTTGGAAGGCATTCGATAAGGTGGCATGACTTCTGTACTGATCTAAATAGCCCTGTGCCGTTGCCCGTTCATTCATCAACTCAGCAAACGGCGGTATATTGGCATCCCGCTCGATTAATACGGGCTTATGCCCGAACAACGACAACGCATACGCTAACAAATCCCAGACCGGCGTCTCAATATCTGCTGCATGACTATCAATTAATAACGCCTGACCTAATTCCGGATCAGGATCATGACCTGCCATATGGATCTCTCCGACAAGGTCAGCAGGAATCTGCGACAGATACTTTTCTGCATCAATACCGGTGTTCTTGCTGCTGATATACAGATTATTGATATCGATTAATAATCCACAGCCGCTTCGATGTGCCGCTTCAACTAAAAACTGAGGTTCATCCATCTCACTAGTGAAATCCAGATAGTTACTCGGGTTTTCAATTAAAATACGCCGGCCTATACCTGACTGATAACGGTCAATTCCTTCAACTAATGATTGCAGTGCGTCCTGCGTTCTTGGCAACGGCATAAGATCTGCAAAATATGCTCCGCCTGAACGAGACCAAACAGCATGTTCAGATACCAGCGCAGGCTGAAACTCATCGATTAACGCTTTTACCTGTTTAATATGCTCGGGCATCGATTGATGATCATAACCGAGTGACCCCCCTACTCCATGAAAGCTAAGATCATAATTTTCACGGATTGATCGGAGATAATTTAACCGTGGTCCGCCTGCAACAAAGTAGTTCTCCGTATGCACTTCAAACCACAAACGATTACTCGTGCCAGTTTCTTCGGCCATGGGCATCGCTAAAATATCGTCCAGGTGTTCCGCCTTTAAACCAAGGCCAGCACCTAAATACGTCTCAGCAGTCAAAGACTGCTGAGACGTAGGGGTTTCATTAACTTTCAAGGGAACCTGTTCCATTTGGTGTCACGATTGATTCGCAAGTACCTTTAGGTGCATATGTCCAGGCGTTCGCCTGAAAGTCTGTCGTAGAGGTGCCTTCACAACTGGTGCCCGCACCTGCTGCGCAATCATTCTCACCTGCCAGTGCAATACCAAAACACTTATCTTTACGACCGCGAATTTTATCGCCCGCAAGCCAACCCTGAACTTTAGCCTGAACTTCAGCTGAGGCTGTTTCAGAAACTTTTAGTTGGCTATTCGGACCGGCAACGGTTCCCGTGCTCATAAGTGCTGTTGATGCGCCAAGAAGTAGTGCTGTCGCTAAGCTTGCTTTATTCATTTTTATTGCTCCAAATTAAATCAATAGATTTTTGTTTTAGTTACTTTTCAATGAAATCATTCAGTGTAAAAAGCAAATTCAAGCACGGTATCTATTAAGTACTCATAGCCGACTAAATTTAATGTTATTAGTAGCTTAGCCTATCTAAAACTTAGATTGCCAAAGCTTATTCTCATAAGCATCTACTTCAAATCTACATTTAGCGTAGCTACATACACTTACAACCTGTCATCGCTACTTGATGTCAGCTACTTTAATGACTCAAACTGAAATAAAGCTGAAACAGAACAAAAAACGACAAAAATATAGATTACAGCAGCGCCAATATTCAGCCTGCGACTGTTATGGCCATTAGCTGCAGTAAAGAAACGATAAGACAAGCACTGCAGATTCTCTTTCTCTCTAATCATAGACAGCTCTGGAACTAGCGATGTTTAAATTGAGATTGACCGAACATAATGTCATGAGCATGGTCTGTATCTGGTACGCCAGTAAGGACTTCCCTCAGTACATTCAAACCGCGATCTACTGCCGTGCGATTGCGTATTTTTCCATACCAGTTTTGCACATTAGGCTTACCCTCAAGACTTAGATTCGCCATCTTATGAACGCGTATCCAGGGAAAACAAGCTATATCCGCAATGGAGTATTCACCCGCTAAGTACTCTGTTTGACTCAGTTGGGTTTCCATTACCGTCAAGAGCCGCTCGCCCTCCTTTGTATAGCGGTCAATAGAGTATTGATGTTTCTCACGAGCATATGTTGAGAAGTGCTGACCCTGGCCGAACATGGGCCCCAATCCTCCCATCTGTCACATAAGCCACTGAATAGTCGCCGATCGGGCATACGGGTCTTTTGAAATGAAGCGTTCAAACTTATCTGCAAGGTGTAGCATGATTGCCCCAGACTCAAAAATAGTCAGAGGCTTACCTCCATCGCTGTCAACAAGCACCGGGATACGTCTATTTGGGTTCAGCTTTCCAAATGCTTCAGTAAACTGTTCACCCTCAAAAATGTTAACCGGGCGCACATCATATTCAACGCCTAACTCTTCCAACAAAATCTGAGGCTTATGCCCATTAGGCGTTGCCCATGTGTACAGTTCCAGCGCCATAGCAATCTTCTCCAAATTATACTTTTAGTGATTCCCCATCACGTACCTTTTGTGGCGTGTAGAGCGACGTCTATTTAAGCATCATCATTTTTAAATTTATTGAATTGTAATTGTACTAAACATTGCTGATTATCTTAGTCATATTCAAGGTAAAAGCATGCTAGCTCGAGCGCAATTATTACAGGAGCAATACAAACTGCTGAATTAACAAAGTGTCCATATATCTTACTCACGAAACAAATATTAAGAAAAATCCCCTTCAAACCCTTTACCCAAATGTCAGCATTCATATTTACTCATAAATAAAACAAAAGAATCGAAATACCCCAACATTGATACAAATGTACTCATAATGTACTACGCTGAAATAGACTCTATGTGGTTTGTAGAAGCGAACCCGCACTTCTGTAATAAGCAGTTCAGACCAAGCGCATAGCTTCAGCACTATGAGAAAAACAATAAAACCTAAAGATAGGTGCTTAAAAATGAATAAATCGATCAAGGCGGTGACGCTGGCCTGTTCTCTTACTCTTGGCCTCACGGCCCCCGTTATCACTCAAGCAGCTGAGCAGCAATTTATAACCATCGGCACAGGCGGGGTTACAGGTGTGTACTATCCTACCGGTGGTGCAATCTGTCGTCTTGTTAATAAGAGCCGTAAAGAACACGGAGTTCGTTGTTCAACGGAAAGTACCGGTGGATCCGTGTACAACTTAAACACTATCCGCGCAGGTGAACTGGATATGGGCGTTGCCCAGTCCGACTGGCAGTTCCACGCCTATAACGGAACCAGTAAGTTTGCCGATGCCGGTGCTAATAAGAATTTACGTGCCGTATTCTCAGTACACCCCGAGCCTTTTACTGTTGTTGCCCGTGGAGACAGCGGCATCAAAAGCTTTGAAGACATTAAAGGAAAAAGAGTAAACATAGGTAATCCTGGCTCCGGTCAGCGCGGTACCATGGAAGTTCTGATGGGAGCTCTTGGCTGGACAAATGCAGACTTTTCTCTGGCGTCTGAATTGAAAGCGTCTGAGCAGGCCAGTGCTCTCTGTGATAATAAAATTGATGTCATGATCTACACCGTAGGCCACCCCAGCGGCGCTATTAAGGAAGCAACTACCTCTTGTGAAAGTACCTTAGTGAATGTGACCGGACCTGTCGTCGATGCCTTGGTTGCTGATAACAGTTACTACCGTACCGCCACTATCCCCGGTGGTATGTACCGTGGAAATGATGCAGATACTCAGACCTTTGGTGTCGGTGCAACCTTTGTCACTTCAACTGATGTTCCTGACGATGTTATCTATGCTGTTGTTAAGGCCGTATTTGAAAACTTCGACTCTTTCCGCAAATTACATCCCGCTTTCTCGAACCTGAAGAAAGAAGAGATGATCAAAGATGGCCTGTCTGCGCCACTACATCCAGGTGCTGCTAAATACTATAAAGAAGCTGGTCTGATGTAAGCAAGAGTATTACATCAGCTGTATTCAGGGCCGCTGTTAAGTCTGTTTTATTACCGACACTAAAGTAAAAACAGCCGGCCCTTCTTCTTACAGGAAGCACCAGAAATCACCGTTGTACTTTCCATCACTGCAGTGGAGATATACTTTGTCAGATAGCAATATTCAGACCGATAGCAACTCACCGCAGTCATCCGCTGAGGATATTGTTGCTCAAACCGATAGCGGTGCACGAGTCCCTCAGGGAGCAGCTAAAACCCTGCTTTGGGCAGCCGCGCTTTTTTGGGCTTTATTTCAATTATGGTATGCCTCTCCGTTGCCCTTTGTTTTTAACTTTGGTGTTATCAATGACACACAAGCCCGAGCCATACACCTGAGTTTTGCCATATTCCTGGCCTATACCGCTTATCCTGCACTAGCACGGTCACCTCGAGACTCGATACCTATTCAGGACTGGATCTTCGCCCTGTTAGGCGCCTTTAGCGCCTCATATCTGGTTATCTTTCATACTGAACTCGCAAACCGGGCCGGTGCACCCACCACCGCCGACTTAGTATTTGCCGTCATCGGCATGCTTCTCCTTCTCGAAGCAACCCGCAGAGCGTTGGGGCCTCCGCTTATGGTGGTCGCCACAGTCTTTCTCATTTATACCTTTGGCGGCCCCTATATGCCCGATGTCATTGCTCACAAAGGGGCCAGTCTGAACAAAACGATGTCTCATCAGTGGTTAACAACTGAAGGGGTCTTTGGTGTTGCTCTCGGCGTATCCACCAGCTTCGTCTTTCTGTTTGTGATGTTTGGTGCTTTACTGGAAAAAGCAGGGGCGGGTAACTATTTCACTAAAGTATCCTTCTCTCTCTTAGGTCATATGCGTGGAGGGCCGGCAAAAGCAGCCGTTGTTTCCTCCGGCCTTAGCGGCCTCATTTCAGGTTCCTCCATTGCTAATGTTGTTACCACGGGCACCTTTACCATACCGTTAATGAAACGGGTGGGATTTCCCGGTAGTAAAGCCGGTGCGGTCGAAGTGGCAGCATCAACTAACGGCCAGTTAACACCACCGATTATGGGCGCTGCGGCCTTCCTTATGGTGGAGTATGTGGGCATCCCCTATATCGATGTCATCCGTCATGCCATCTTACCAGCCCTGATCTCATATATTGCACTGATCTATATCGTACATTTGGAAGCGATGAAAGCGGGCATGATGGGACTGCCACGTCGCTATAAGCCCACATTGGCACAAGGACTATTAACCTGGGCAGGAATCATTTTAGGCGTCTGTGTACTGTCCATGGTCGTCTATTACGGTGTCGGCTGGACTAAAAATGTCCTGGGGGCCTGGGCCAGCCCTGTTCTTGCAGTCATTATTTTTGCGGTTTATGTAGGCTTACTAAAATTCTGTTCCAGTTATCCTGAACTTGAACTGGATGATCCGGACTCCCCGGTACTAGAACTTCCTGAACCGGGACCTACGGTAAAATCAGGTCTCTACTTCTTACTACCCGTTGTCGTGTTGGTATGGTGTCTGACCGTTGAACGGCTTTCCCCCGGACTTTCAGCTTTTTGGGCAACCGTCTTTATGATATTCATAGTTCTGACCCATCGGCCTATTAAAGCTTTTTTTCGGGGCCACGCTAACCTGGGTTTAAGCATCAAACAAGGTGTAGAAGATCTCTTTGATGGTTTGGTATCCGGTTCCAGAAATATGATTGGCATCGGCGTCGCCACGGCAGCAGCTGGTATTGTCGTCGGTACTGTCACCCTGACAGGTATCGGCCTGGTCATGACTGAGTTTGTCGAGTTCATCTCCGGCGGTAACATCATGCTGATGCTTATCTTTACTGCGATCATCAGTCTGATTCTGGGAATGGGATTACCCACCACCGCAAATTACATTGTTGTATCGACGCTGATGGCACCTGTTATTGTGACACTGGGAGCGCAGAGTGGTCTTATTGTTCCTCTCATTGCTGTTCACCTCTTCGTGTTTTACTTCGGCATCCTGGCGGATGATACGCCGCCCGTGGGGTTAGCCGCTTTTGCGGCTGCCGCCATCGCTCGAAGCGATCCAATCAAAACAGGTATTCAGGGATTTACCTACGATATCCGGACCGCCATTCTGCCCTTTATGTTTATTTTTAACACCGAGCTGTTATTGATAGATATTCAGGGAGTTTTTCACCTGTTATTGGTGATTGTCAGCTCGGTCATTGCCATTCTTGTCTTTGCGGCAGCAACTCAGGGCTTTTGGTTGGTCAAAACCCGCTGGTATGAAACCCTTATACTGCTAGTGATCGCCTTCTCAATGTTCAGACCCGGCTTTTGGTGGGACGAGGTATACCCTCCGATTGAAAGCATCGCCCCTACTGAGATAGTCACGGTGGTTGAGGGCTTGCAACCTGATGAGAAATTGCGCCTATCGGTCAGTGGAGAAACCATTGACGGAGATTTCGTGAGTAAGTTAGTTGAATTACCTTTCCCAGATTCAGATAGTGCCAATGCCCGGGTCGAAGCGGCAGGCCTGTTCCTAAAAGATGACAGTGGCCGGGTCATAGTCGATCAGGTGGGTTTCGGTAGTAACGCAGAAGCGGTGGGTATTGATTTTGACTGGGAAATAACGGGCATTGAAGTTAAAGCTGACCGTCCCCCTAAACAACTGATTTACATTCCAGCACTGGCATTACTGTTTCTGCTGGGCTGGTTACAGGTTCGCCGCCGCGAGCAAGGATAGATCACTATGTATAATAAAATACTGGTCGCTCTAGACCTTCAGGATACCCCCGGCTGTGAAGCCACCCTGCAATCGCTTAATGCATATATAACCCCGGACATGGAAGTAGAGTTACTCTCTGTCCTACCAGGGATACAGATGCCACTCGTAGCATCCTATCTACCAGAGAATATTATGCAGGAGGCCCTCGATAGTATGCGGGCTGAGCTTACCCAGCTAGCTGCAGCCAATCTTCCAAAGGAGCTGGAGGTCTCTATATGGGTGACCGCAGGCAAGGCACCAAAACGAATTGTCGCCAGGGCAAGAGACATTGATGCTGATCTGATACTCATTCGTGCAATGAAACATGGGCGGATGGAGAAGATGATGATGGGATCAGTCACTGCCAAAGTTGTTCAGGCAGCGGACTGTTCAGTATTAGTGGCCCGTTAAACCTACTTCGTCATTTGAAGCAGGTGTGTTACCGGCCTGAATTGTGTGACTCAGTCTTCGTGATACCCTCCCAGGCGATGGAGGGTCTCTTCAAAACGGTTAATATTGCTGACCATCTCTTTATTTCCGATGGAGACACACTCGGCCAAAAGCGCTTCTATCAGCGTAATTGTTGATGTCAGTGAGGGAAAGAAATGTGGTGTATCGTTCTTCAGACTGAAGACAATCTCTGACCCTAAGGCAATCGGCGAACGCAGACTGTCGGTAAACGCAATGATCTTCGCTCCTGCATCCCTGGCGACTCTAATCGCTTGAACAGTTTCTGTGGTGTAAGGCTCAAAGCAGAATGCGACTACAACATCATCTGCGCGAATATCACCCAGCTCACTCAACAGAGTACCCTGATAGCCCCTTATCAACTGGATATGGGGGAAAGCGATACCTCCCACATAACTAAAGTGATACGCACAGGTGTACATATCCCTGAAGCCTAATGAAAATACCTTTCGGGCATTAATTACCAGTTGAGCAGCGTCCTGAAGCTTATTGTATGTATCATCCTGAAACAGTTGTTCTAAATTTTTAAAAGCGGAATCAGCAAACTCCACAAAGACCTTATTCTCAGAATGATGATGGCCCATCTCCTGTAAACATTGCGCGCGATCACTGAAATACGTCCCCGCTTGACGAGCATTAACAGCCTCCTTAAAAAGCTGTCTAAAACTGCCGTACCGATCAAATCCAACTGATTTAGCCAGGCGGGTCAGGGTTGATGGCGTTACACCAGCCTCTACAGCACTCTTACGAATCGAGAGCAGCGCTACATTAACCGGCTGTTCCAGGACATAGTCAGCCGCCTTCTTCAGCTGCGTGGTGAACCTGGGGTATTGCGCAGAGATCTCTTTAAGAACACTGCTTGCATCTGAAGTGGATGATGTCATTTTTTCTCTCTTACTTGACGCTACTACACCTGTTCATAGAAGCCAAAGGCCTCGACACCCAGGTCTGTTACACACTTATTACGCAGAGTGATGGTAGATCAATTTTAGCCGAACAGTGCAAAATAAAACACTAATGATACATTTGTATTGCGTAATACAAATGTGTCGTCTAGCCTTAATTAACGATTCAAACGTTTCCTACATTACACATAATAATATGTCTGCCTCCTAAGTGATCACTGGGTGATAAGCCGCTCAGTTCCGAGCCCACCTCAAATTAAATCGGAGCTTTCCATGCCACCAAGCCACTATGAAACACTTATCTATCAGCCTAAGAAGCATTATGTGGAAATCCGTTTTAACCGACCCCACCGTCTTAATGCTGTCATTGAGCAGTTCTATCACGAGCTACTGAAGGCCCTGGCACAGGCAGAAGCAGACTCTGATGTGCGAGCGGTCTTACTAACAGGCGAAGGCCGTGCCTTTTGCGTCGGCGCCGATATGAAAGCGCATAGTGCGGGCGAACGTACGCCATACCAACGCCGCCTGTACCTGCAACTGGGAAATGATGTTTGTGAAGCGATCTTCCGCTCTACCAAACCGGTCGTGGGCGCTATCAACGGTTACGCTCTGGGGGCCGGAGCTGAGCTGGCTTGTGCCTGCGACTTCCTCCTGATGGCAGAATCGGCTCAGATCGGTTTTCCTGAAGTCAGTATCGGCACCTGTGTCGGCGGTGGCGTTACCCAGTTCTTACCCCGTCTGGTGGGCCTTGCTAAAGCCCGTGAGCTCATTTTCCTGGGTAACAAGGTAGATGGCAGGGAGGCTGAACGGATCGGTCTGGTTACCCGTGCGGTGACCGATGAACAACTACAGAGTGAGGCCGAGAACTTTATCAATGAGCTAACTGGCAAAGCGCCTATCTCAATGCAGCTGGTTAAAAAAATGCTCAACAACTCCTCCTATAACGACATCGATGCTCAACTTCAACATGAACTGGACGGTGTTTTTATGTGTACCACCACCCAAGACTGGCAGGAAGGCGTGGATGCCTTTGCTGAAAAACGTCCACCAGAATTTAAGGGACGCTGACCATGGCAAGCTTTCTGCACGATTTCCTGGCACCGGACTCTATCGCGATTATCGGGGCATCAGCCGATCCGACTAAGCGTGGTTTCAAAGCCATGACTGGCCTGCTGAAAGGTGGCTATACCGGTACCATTTATCCGATCAACCCTAACGCAGATAAAATTATGGGGATCAAGGCCTACCGGTCGGTTACGGCGCTACCGACTGCAGCAGATATGGCGCTGATCTGTACTCCTGCCAATACGATCCTTTCCCTGCTAAAACAGTGCGGTGAAAACAGTATCAAAGGCGCCATTATTCTGGCCAGTGGTTTTGGCGAAGTAGACGAGACCGGCGCCAAACTTGAACAGGAAGTGCTGAGGATTGCCCAACAAGCCGGAGTCCGTCTGGTCGGCCCAAACACCTCCGGTTTTTTTAATCTGCACAAACAAGTGAACCTGCTGGCACTGGATAATGTCCGGGCGGGAGATATCGGTATTATCTCCCAATCAGGCAACATATTACTGGCCCTCGCGCTTGAAGCGGAAAGCAACGGACACATCGGCTTCAGTGTTTATGTTGGTCCGGGAAATCAGGCCGATGTTGGTTTTGCCGACTATCTGGAATACCTCGGAGAAGAAACGAACACCCGGGTTGCCACCTTCTATGTGGAAGGGTTTAAAGACGGACGCGGCTTCCTCGAGGTTGCCCGCAAAACATCCCGCTACAAGCCCGTCGTTGTGTATAAATCCGGCAGTACCGAAGCCGGCCAGAAGGCGGCAAGTTCACATACCGGATCTCTCGCGGGCAGTTACCAGATGACGGTTGACCTGCTCCGGCAGGTGGGTGTCAGTGTGGTAGAAAATTCAGATGAAATTCTGCCAGTTGCAGAAGGCCTGGGCCTGTTACAACAGGCTAGCGGCAATAAAATAGCCGTACTCGCCGACGGCGGTGGTCAGGCAACTATCGCATCCGATCGCATTGCCGAAGCGGGGATGGAGCTGGCAGACCTGAGTGATGCAACTCGCCATGCCCTGCACAATGCTTTATTCCCTCAGGCATCACTCACTAACCCGATTGATGTGGCAGGCAGTACCGATGCCAATCCAGGCCTGTTGGCTGAGTGTATGACAATTCTGAGCAACGACGATAGTGTCGATATAGTCTTTCTGGTGGGTATGTTCGGTGGCTACGGAATCCGCTTTGCTGAAGAGCTCCGGCAGGAAGAACTGAGCTGTGCCAACGCCATCATCAGTCTGGCTGGCATGACAGATAAGCCAATAGTGATCTACAGCCTTTATGCCCATGTGAATCCAGAGCCACTGGAACAGCTACGCAAAGCAGGCTTACCAGTCTACGACTCCATCGAACATGCGGTCAAAATTATGGCAGCACTGAGTGAACGGGGAGCGTATATCCAGCAAAGTCCGGACGTCGAGCAAACCACCGCTGGGCCTGTCATTCCAGAGTGCAGCCAACTATTGAGTCAGGCCCGAAGCCATAATCGCGACCTGTTTGAATTTGAAGCTAAATCTCTGCTGCGACACTACGGCGTAAATCTCCCTGTGGAATTGATTATCCGTCAGGACGCCGATATCGCTACTGTACTAAATACCTTCAGTAATACGCCATTAGCCCTGAAAGTTATATCTAAAAACATTCTGCATAAATCTGATGCTGGCGGCGTAAAGTTGAACGTTCTGGGTAGCGAAGCCCTTCATCAGGCCCGCGTGGATATCATTGATTCTTGTCTTCAGTACAATCCCGATGCGGAGATAGAAGGAGTCTTAGTCACACCGATGGCCCGTAAGGGTATCGAAGTAATTATAGGAATGAGCCGCGATCCGGCCTTTGGCCCAGTACTGATGTTTGGCCTGGGTGGGATATTCGTTGAAGTCCTCAAAGATGTGGCCTTTCGCGCGATCCCTCTCAGCCGTAATGATGCCATTTCCATGATTGACCAGATCAAGGCGCGGCCGATTTTGGAAGGTGTCCGGGGTGAAGCGGCCGTTGATAAAGAAGCGCTGGTAGAACTGCTGCTTAAAATCTCCGCTATTGTCAGTATTCATCCAGAAATATCTGAGCTAGACCTCAACCCTGTCATTGCTTACGACGATGGTTATGCGGTGGTCGACGCCCGAATTATTATCGAACAAACGGTGAAATCATAAGTCCCCGCCACAACCCAACAATATTTCCCGAACTAACTAAGCTCATTCTAAAGAATTCCCAGGCTACCAGAGAGTTATTCACATCAACTGCTATGGCGCTAGCCAGTAATTGTCCTGAGTATAAATTTTGTTTGCAGCTCCGGCTTCCGGAAGAGATCTTTTAAAGGCGTCCCGGCTGGCTAATCGATTGTAGTAGGCGTATACCTTTGGAAATACAGATAAATCTGTAAATAAGCCACCAACATGCAGGCTATACCCCACCCCCACATCCGCTGCAGAGAAGCCACTATCCAAAAGATAGCTTCGACTCTCAAGGTGAGCTTCAAGTACTTCAATCGCCTTTTGCAAACGCTTGGTTTCGAGCTTTCGAACGGTAGCAGAACGTAACTCAGGATCGCTTATAGCGATTGCCTGTTGCGTCAGGCTGGCAGAATGAACCGTCAGCGTTTCAGCGTAATGCACCCACTGTAACCATTGAGGCCGCTCTGGATGGCCAGGTTCACGCCAAAGTCGGCCGTTATCATAGGTTTCACATAAATATTCAGCGATGGCACCGCTCTCGAACAGGGTCAGCTCATCGTCTATTAAACAAGGAACACGCCCAAGGGGATGATGAGCCAGGTAATCATCACTACGGAGCTCAGGTCCAAATGCGCATAAGATCACATCGATGTCTAACCCGAGCTCATTGATTAGCCAAAGGGAACGCATCGACCGCGCCTCATGACAGTGGAAAAGTTTTAATGACACGCTATTCCCCATAATTTCAAAACTTAAACAACATACGCATCGGCCTGATGCGATCAACGAATACCAGTGAAGCGTCCCAGGTACTTGCTACGTTCAAGCACAGGCCCTAATGACTCTACTACGACCAGTACCGGAGCGGCAAATATCTCAAAAGGGGCAATCACATCGGGCATCTGAATTTTCACTTCAGCATGTCAAACCGCGCCATAATAAACTCGATAAACACCCGCACCTTTCCGGGTATATATCGTCGTTCCTGATATAACAGATGCACCTCCCGTGATTCAGATCGCCAGTCAGGCATCAACCGTTTAAGACGCCCCTCTTCCAGCGCTTCAGTCAATACATAATCCGGTAGATTAACAATACCAAGACCTTCTTCGGCAGCTCTTGCGGCTAACTTGAGTTCGTCTATTTTCAGACGAGCAGTACAATCTATATGTGCCTTTTGACCGTTTGGACCGTCAAAATGCCAGACAGAGATTCGTCTGGGGACTATCAACGTATGTTGGTAAAGCTCGTCAGGATGCTGTGGCATGCCCCGACGCAACAGATAGTCCTCGCTGGCACATAGGCTGAAAGTAGACTCCATCAGAGGCCGTGATATCCAATTTTGCAGACGAATATCACCAATTCGGAAAGCAACATCGACCCCTTCTTCAACCAGATCAACATTACGATTGACTAACATCAGATCTAGCTGAATACGCGGGAAACGTTCCATAAACTGGAAGAACCATTCCCCCAGCAACTCATTGGTTAAACTAACGGGTGCCGTCACCCTGAGCAAGCCCGCTGGATCCGCCAACTCATCATTGAGCTGGACGGCCGTATGCTCCAGCTCGTTATAGAGTGGCTGGCAACGGTTAAAGAATTTTTCACCCGCTTCAGTCAATACCAGCTTTCGCGCGCTTCGGTGCATTAAGCGATAACCCACCTCTTTTTCCAGCTGCATCACTTTACGACTGACGGTAGAGGTCGGCAGATCAAGTAAGGCTGAAGCACCAACAAAACTGCCTCGTTCTACCACCTTAAGAAAGATGAAAAGGTCCTGGTAGTTCATTCACGACTATCCCATTTGATTAACCAAGCAGATCAAATCCCATATATGGGATTTAAGCTTACAATATTTACTCTAAATTTTATATTAGCAAACATATATGATGATTTGATCAAATAATAAAGACAATAAAAATGAGTGTGCCGCTATGAATCACGTCATCGAGCCCAAAGCTCCTGAAACAACCGATATCCACCATCTGGCACAACAGATACGTTTTCAAAAAAACGACGGGACGATCTGGTTTGGCGAACAACGGATGCTGCTGTTACAACTGGCGTCACTCGCAGACTTCCGTAAAGAGCAAATTCTCACCGTCGGTCTGGAAAGAGCTAAAGGTTTCTTTATGCGCCTGGGTTACAACCTTGGTCAGAAAGATGCCGAGCTGGTACGGCGACTCACCGGAGATATATCTCCCGAAGCGATGTTCCGAGCGGGGCTTCAACTTCACTCCCTCAAGGGTTCTGTTCGGGCTGAAGAGCATAAGCTCGAGATCGACCCTGACAATAATCATTTCTTCTGTCAGCTGACAATGCATGACTCTTATGAAGCCGAAATGTTTATCTCCGAGCTGGGACTTACCGATGGACCTTGCTGCTGGGCATTGATTGGCCATGCCAGCAGCTTTGCATCGGAGCTTCTGGGCCAGGAAATCATCTTTAAAGAGAAGGAGTGTCGGGGCTGCGAAGACAGCAACTGTTTGTTTGAAGGCAGACCTGCCAAAGAGTGGGATGATTATGCGAGCTACCGCGAATATTTCAATAGTGCACCGATTATCGAAGAGCTCTATGAATTACAGGATCAAATCTCTGTCTTACGCCATAAGATTGCTGATACCGGCACGTTAGGGAACTTCCTCGGTAAATCAACCGGATTCCAGAAGGTCTGCAATCTGGCCAATAAAGCCTCCACTGGCAGGGTGTCTGTACTACTGCTGGGTGAAACCGGCGTGGGTAAAGAACTGGTCGCTAAAGGTATTCATAATAATAGCGAACGAGCTCAGGAACCTTTTATCGCCGTCAACTGCGCCGCCATTCCACAAGATTTGATTGAATCAGAGCTGTTCGGTGTAGAAAAAGGCGCCTACACCGGCGCCACCCAATCCCGGGCGGGACGCTTTGAACGTGCCAACCATGGCACTATTTTCCTCGATGAGGTGATCGAACTATCACCCAGAGCTCAGGCAACCCTGCTGCGCGTACTCCAGGAACACGAACTGGAGCGTGTCGGCGACAATAGAACGCGAAAAATCGATGTACGGGTTATTGCTGCGACCAACGAATCACTGTTAACAGCCGTTGAAGAGGGTCGCTTTCGAGCCGACCTCTATTACCGCCTTAATGTTTATCCCATTGATATCCCACCCTTGCGGGAGCGTCGTGAAGATATCCCGATGCTGGTCGCCCACTTCCTGAAGAAATACGAATCATTTTACAACCTGAAAACCCTTGGCCTATCAGAGCTGGCAACCAAAGCGGTGTTGAACTACGACTGGCCCGGCAATGTGCGAGAACTGGAAAATATGATCGAGCGGGGTCTGATTCTGGCGGAGAACGGCGAAGCCATCGCAGCCCAGTATCTCTTTCCAAGCCTGAACCTGGACAGTGATACCCAGGTAATCTCTGCATCAGGAGCATTAGTCAACAACCATCAAACAAAGACTAGTGATGTAACCTCTGAACCCTCCGGGAGCTGGCTGGACGAAGCTATTACTCAGATGGGATCGATGGAAAAAATTGAAGAAGCCATCCTCAGGCACGCTATCGAGAGCGCCGAATACAACGTATCGGAAGCCGCCAGGGTGTTAGGTATGAGCCGCCCTACGCTCGCCTACCGGCTGAAAAAGCTCAACATTGAGATATAACCCATGAACCCGACCAACAAACAGGATAAGAAGTGAACAATATGGCATTAAAACTCAGTGTTGTAGATCAAGCACCTGTACATAACGGTCAGTCTCAAAGCGAGGCTTTACATAGTTCGACACAGCTGGCGCAGTTATGCGATATTCTGGGCTATCATCGTTTCTGGGTTGCTGAGCATCACGATACCGCCAGCTACTCCAGCTCATGTCCTGAAGTACTCATCTCCCATATCGCCCAAAACACGAAGAACATTCGTGTAGGCAGTGGCGGTATAATGTTGTCACACTACAGCCCCCTGAAAGTGGCTGAGTTGTTTCGGACACTGGAGGCGCTTAATCCAGGTCGAATCGATCTTGGCGTCGGGCGAGCGCCTGGCGGGACAGATATTACCAGCCAGGCACTGGCCTTTCCTAACCAGCCAAGGGATCCGGCACTTTATCCACAGTTGCTGAGTGATCTGAGTGATTTCCTACACGATAGCAAATCACCAAGCCGCAATTTCCATAAGGTCAACGCCTCCCCTATTGGTGCTCAGGCACCCGAATTGTGGACGCTGGGGTCGAGTAGCGGTAGCGTTGATCTGGCCGCAGAGTTGGGGCTGGGATTCGTTCTGGCACTGTTTATCGGCACCCACTCCCGGCCCACCGATATTATTCAGCGTTATAAAAAGCTGTTTCGACCCAATGGTAATGGCGCCGAAAAAGCTCAGGCGATTATCTCTGTTGCCTGCCTGTGCGCTGATAGCAAAGAGGAAGCCGCTTATCTGGCAGCACCGAATATGTATTGGAAGGTAATGGCATTCCGGCATGGCATCAGGGAGAGCATCCGCTCTCCGGAAGAAGCACTGAATCTTTACCGCAAGCTTTCCCCTTCTGACCAGGATTATTATCAAACCACTCTGGATACGGTTATTTCCGGAACAGCTACTGAGTGCAGGACAGAAATTGAACAGCTGGCAGGCCGCTATGACGTTGACGAAGTCATGCTGGTTAATGTGGTTTATGATTTCGCCGACCGCTGCGCCAGCTACAGCAAGCTGATGGCAGAGTTCACCGGTTTAAACCCCACTACCGCAATCTGAAAGTTGCCTTGTCTGACAGCACTGACAAGCGCCTTGTGTATTAGCTGCAACGGTCGCTTGTTGATCTTCCTCGTCACTCCCCTTACTCGCCTAACTCCTCCCTTCACAACACATATTCCTCAGTTTCATCTTTAATACCGCCTGTTTTCTCAAGAAAACTGAAAGTAAATTGAGGTAGCTATTGAATCGTTGGGTAGATCAATTGCCAGCCCCTAGCGGCCAATAAAAAGCCCGGGCATTGCCCGGGCTTATTCACCTACCTATCTGTTTAATAACCTCAGAACACTTACTTACCGGAAGCCCGCAGATTCTGAACAGTCATCTTACTTTGCGGTGTCAGAGAAGGATCCACAATCCCCTTAAACTGACCGGTAGTACAATGCTGCGCCTGCATATCGACCATAGTGAAGGCATCATCAATCGCAACACCTTTACCCTTATTCTGTGGCAGATGGTGATCAGGATGAGCCTGACCTATAGACCAGCTTTTCCACATATCACCTTTACGATCGTACGTAATGTTACGAGGAATGGTGAATGTTTGTGCATCAATAAAGTGCTGACGCTTACTGATCGGGTGATTTGGATCAACCGACGCGGACTCAACTTCATACACTTTACGCAGCTGATAAGTCACGTTAGGAAAACAATTTCCCTTACCGCCAAAGGCCACGACCTGATAGCCCTCATCATCCTTATGAGACTCACTATCCAGTTCCATCTCGTTGTGGTTATACATAGGAACCAGCATGTTGCGAGCGCCTTTGAAGGTCCAGTTCATATCGGAGATACGACCGTTATAGCCTTCAAAATCTTCAATCATTACGTCTGATCCAAGAAACGAGTCTGTCACCTGACCGGAAGATAAGCGACGCACACGACGCTGGAAACCCAGATAGAGGTAGGCATTATCACGTTTCAGATCATCCTCAAAACGCTGAATCAGCAACTGCGTATTCTTAACATCGAACGGCTCCAGCACCTGTACATAGATACCACGGAACAGATTCGACGGATTTGGCGTAATTGCCGGAGTCGGAGTCTGCTCAGTACGATGCGTAAAGTTGAGGAAGTGGAAGTTAAACTTCAGTGTTCGTTCCAGCTTACCGGTCTCCATATTACGGAATTTCCAGTAGAACGGCATAATGGCAGCTGAATCTCCCCAGTTATAGCCATACTTATAGTTCCAGGCCAGCTTTTCACCCGCACGTGGATCATCTAATGAAGGCTCTGCAGGGAAGGGACGGCCCGCCACTGAACCACTAATCTCACCAGGATTATCACCCAGCTTTACATTAGCAAGGTTCGCTTTAGTGGCTTCGACGTAGCTCGAGTGCAGATCAAACGAGGTTGTTTCACCAACTTTAACCTCCGTATCACCGGCTTTAATAAACTCATACATTGCCGGATCAAGTATCTCTTTGAACTGATCAACATTACCCTGATTAATGGTCATACCTGCACTCAGACCAGTATATGACGGCACACCACTTTTATAGGGATAGAAAGAGTTTTCCACATCCTGATCTGTCGCAGCCATCGCTGAAGTTGATACCGCGGCAGTCAACGCCAGTGATATAAACGTTTTATTAAACATAATGATTTACCTTCTTATAGTTATATTCGCTTAAAAGCTGTAACGAACAGACATCTGGAATTCATCTTCCTGATTAGCAACACCGATAGGGCCATTCAGGAAACGCGCCAGTGGTTCTGTTTGAACACCACCCGCAGCCCCTCCGGTAACAGACCAGGGAAACTTCTTCTCGCCACCCTCTTTAATGTTGAAGCCAGCATTCACTTTCCAGTGATCATCGATCAGATATTCGATGCTCGGCGCAATAGCAGTTGCCTCTGCAGCAAAGTCGTGGGCGATAATGATCTGAGGGCTGAGACGGTTATTCACATAGAAGCCTTTGAATAACATTGTTGCGATCCAGTTCTCCGCTTCATTTGGCATATCCCTTTCGTGATCGAGGATATGTTCACCAAACAGCTGAGTGGACAGTAAGAAAGCACTACGAGTACCTAGCTCAGGAATCGTTATATTCTTATCAAAGCCGATAACGTAACGGAACATATCGGTCTCTTTATAACCGTAAGCATCCCGTGGCTGCTCTTCACCCTGGGTGTAAGACGTTTCAAGACGCCATACCGCATCCTGGTTCATCGAATAGTAATCGATAGAACCACCGATCAGATTAACCTCAGGAAAATGGATATTGAACAGTCCAAAATTGGAACCAGGGACTGGACTAACGCCGTTGCCATTAGTATGTATAGAAGGTAGCTGCTGACGATAGTGCAACGCGTTCAGAGAGAACGTCGCATCCCCATACACGCCTTCCCATTTCAGGCCGAATTGAGAGTTAGCTAATGACCAGTCATGTTCTTCGACATCATTGATGACGTATGGACCGCCGCCAATAATTCTTGAGGAAAAGAAACAACCGGCATCAACGATACGATACGCCTGACCACAGGTACCCAGATTATGGGGACGGAACTTATCAATATTCCACACAACGGATAAGTTGGAGTCATCAAAAATCTCATTCGGGCCCATACGCCATTCGGCGGTCAGCATCCATTGAGGGATACGGATATCTTCCAGCTCGTCATAGATATTATGACGTGAGTAATCCACCGGATTGATTACATCCAACACCCGGAACAGGTCAGTCTTGCCCCAGACCACTTGCTGCTTACCGAAGCTAAGATTAATAATATCGCCATTATCCAGCTGCTTATCAGCAGAGATATACAACTCACGAATAAAATCCAGCTGATCGTTGAAGTCTGGATATTTAGCGTCTTTCTCGTCCTGATCCATATAGCCATCAAGGTTGTCACACAGGGCCGGATCATTTTCACAAGGAAGGGGTGTTCCCGGCTGTAAGATCGTTGAAGACAAATCCTGTTCGTGCCAGTTAGCGCCCAAATACTCTTCGGTTGCATCTTTACCGAACTCATCGTCATTCAGGTCATAAACACCATCATAAGTCGCCCGCAACGTACCGTTAATAGACACATTACTCCAGCTATCAGATTCGATAGGCTTAGAAAATTCAGCCTGAGCAGTGTTTCGGAATTTTGACAGTCCAACACCATCACGCAGATAAGTCGCGTTCTCAACGAAGCCGGCCCATTCCGTATCCGCCGCTACCGCAGTACCGGTATAACCGGCTGCCATAGCAGTCACTCCCACAGCCACTCCCGCAGCCAGTTTATTCATCGTCGTTATTATTCTTTTCGACATCGGTTTAACCCCTTCAGGTTTACTTGTTTTACAAAAAATGCGTTTAAAATACCCCCATGCAGATGATCAGCCGTGGATCACGCCATCTTCATCGACATAAGCTTCACAGATAAATTTCGGTTTAAAGACCAGCACCCAGGAAGGCACCAGCAACATCGCTGCTGCACCATTGAGAATGACCATCACAGACAGCAATAACGCTGCATCTGCCTGAAAGCGCAAGTCTGAAAGGATGACCCACATAACAATGCCGGCTATCAGGGTAATAGCGGTAAAACTGATCGCTAAACCAGTCGTGCGGATAGCGGTTCTCACTGCTTTGGCCAGGTCCCTCTCGTTCACCATTTCAGAGCGGATCCTGTCCATCATGTAGATGGAGTAGTCGATACCCACACCAACACCCACCGCGATAATTGGCACCGTATTGATGTTAATACCCATCTGAGTAATACCCATGTAGGCATACGTCAGCGTGGTCGCAAACATCATTGCCATAAACATCATCATGCCCGCTTGCAGTGAGGTGTAGAAAAACATCACCATCGCGAAGATCAACAGGAAAACTAAGGGTAATACCCACAGATTGGTCTCGTAAGCAGCTTCATTCATCGCCGCAGTAACACCGATAGTGCCGCCCGCCAGACGTATCTGTAGCCCTTCAACCTTGCCTTCATTTGCCTCTATCCACTGTTTTGCAGAATGGATCGCACGGCGAATCGTTTCACCCTGATGGTCCTTATAGAAGAACACCAGGTTGGCAATACGCTCATCGGTATCAACAAACTCATTCAACGCGCCCGGAATTGGACTGGACATCATGTAGGTAAACATCAAGCCACCGACATATTGCGCATCACCAGGGATCTGCATCCAACGTGGATCATCGTTATGGAGTAAGCGATTAACCTGCATAATCAAATCGGGTACGCCTTTTGCCCCACCCACTTCTGGGTCCAGCAACATATGTCGTTCCAGATCCGCCAGCGCCCTCAATACTTCAGGCCGTTTGATACCGCCTTTTTCATCGGTTTGAGCAACGATATAGAGCTCTTCTGAGCCAGGAAAACTATCATTAATGGCGCCGGATGAGACGTTGTAGTCATGATCCTGATAGAGGATGGGAGAGCCAGGCTCAGATTCACCAATCACCACTTTAGACGCGAAGAACCATCCCCCTACCAGCAACAAAGCTCCCATCATCAGAGCATTTCGGGCTGACTTTTCAGTACTTACCAGATCAGCACAGATGTAACCGACATTGCGAAACAGGTTATGTTTAACTGCATAGTTTTTTGGCTTAGGCAGTACTGATAGCAACATCGGTACGGCCAGCAATACGGTAATGATGATGGACAGCGCCCAGAGGGAAGCGTAGTGAGCCAGTTTCGTATTCAACGGAATCGAACCGATTGCGATCAACAACAGTCCTATGGCATCAGAAACAACGCCTAAACTGCCCGGCCTGAATAGATTCTCAAACGTCAACTGAGCAGCTTTTTTATGATCTGCATGCTCATTCAATTCAAGATAGTAACGCTCTACGATCTGAATACCGTGAGACATCGCCCGGGCCGAGATAAGAAAGGGGATAACCAACCCTAACGGGTCCAGGTTGTAGCCAAACAGGGAGATAATACCGATACCCCAGATGGTAGATACCACCACCGCAGCCAGTGGAATCAAAACCCCGTAAGCTTTACGAAAATAGAAGATCAACAGCGCAATCATAATCAGCGCCGTAAACATAAAGATCTCAATGATCTGTCCCAGGTACTGGTATGCCCAACCCACAAGCATCGGCTGTCCCGTCACATGAATCTTAAAACCTTCAGCACCTTCATCTGCGCGCATCTGCTGGATCGCATCAAAGGTTTTAACATAATCCAGCTGACCCTCATTCAGCTGCGCCTTAACCAGCGCCATCTTCATATCAGGACTAACCAAAGGACCGTAAACCCGTGGATTAGCTACAATATCCTGACGTAGAAGTTCCAGCTCCAGCTCACTAATTTCACCGCCCTGGGGATCGTAGTAAGACTCCGAGTTAACATTACCCTCGGGGGTCATCCATACTTTGCGCGAATTCCGGTGCGTCACACTGGCAACTAAGTTGTGGTTAATACCCGGCAAACTATCGACGGCCTGGGTCACACGATGGATACGTGCCAGCGCTTCATTACTGAAGATATCGCCGTTTTCTACTTCCACTCCGACAATAACGACATTGGCGCCACCAAAAGACTCCTTAATTTCATTATGGAGTTCAATGTAGGTGTGCTCCTGCGGCAGCAGATCGGCAAAATCAGAGTACATTTTAACGCCCGGAATCTGACTGGCGAAAAACAGAGTAATCGCCAGAATCAAGCCCAGTACGACCTTAGGATGGTGAAAAATACGCTCATCCAGATTGTGCAACAGGTGAGTGAGCTTATGGGATTGTGCAGATGCTTTATCAGACATATCCGTCATTCCAAATTTATTATTGTTAAATCAGTGATTTTTCTAAGACAGCTCAGATATCGACCGTAAATAAAGCACCCCAGCCTCCAGAGACCAGCAGTCGTTTCTCATCTATCTGTTTACCAGCCCGCAGATAAACCGGAACCTTCGGCGCATCCAGTTTGTGCCACTTATCATCCTGTTTTTCTAATACGGTGCCGTGATCACCAAAGGCAAACAGCCGGGTTTCATTAGCGTAGAAGTTGTAGATCGGAGACTCAGTTGGTGTGGCCTGTTTTTGCCAGGTCAGCCCACCATCTGTAGTAGAAAGAATGGTGCCACCCAAGCCTGCGACCCAACCGATAGAAGCATTACTAAAGTGACTCCCCAATGGGAAAAATTCATTCGGAATAGGTTCTTGAATCGCCCAGTTCTGGCCGCCGTCTTCAGTACGAGCCATAAAACCAAACTCGCCTACCGCTACAGCATTATCTTGATCAAAGAACTGTATGCTTGAGATTGTCGCATCTTCATTCAGGCTCAACTCAGTCCAGTTAGCACCTTTATCATGACTGCTCATCAGCGTAGTGAAGCTGCCTGTTGCCCAGTAGCTATTATCCGGACCACAAGTCACCGAAATGAGGCTTTCAGAGGTAGGAATATCACTGCTGCGCCAGCTAGCTCCCTGGTCATCGCTGATCCATAGCTGATGCTCCATACTCAAAGCGATCAGACTGTCATCAGGGCAGGTTTCAACCGCCACAAAGTTTGGCTTAGACTCAAGCTCCTGACGCTGCCAATTGAGTTCTGGTGCACTGCCGGTCAACACCAAACCATCAGAGCCGACAACGATAATTACATCTTTACTTTTAGCCAGCGCCTGCAGCTGATCAGTACGCCGTACTGACTTACTTTTCTCCTGCTCTATACCTTCCAGATTCAAGGGCGCTTCACAGCCAGTTAACAACAACGGCAACGTTATCGACGCCAGCAGTGCAGCCGATTTAAAACCAGAAACGGCCTGACCTGATTTACCTTCCGTCTGTTGATCAGTTTTCTGGAGCCTTGTTGTATTTATTGCTCTCATTTTTACGACACCACACAGTTTTATAAAATCGCTATAGGGGTTAAGAGCAACCCTTGTGCCAGAACATGACCAAGATCAACAAAATAATTTTAATTCCTTATTTTTCAGATGGTTAAAACAGCTAAAACATTTTACATCCTTATGGAATCAGATATTAAAGTATTGAGAACACTACTTTTTTGATTAAATAATCAGGTTTTTAAGCAAATGATTAAGCAAATGATTAAGCAATGAAGTCGTAGTGAAAGTACTGAATTAATCGCACTAACCCACGAAGAAGAGGCTCACCTAAGGCAGCTAATAAGCGCCCCATAAAGACTTTTTTATCAGACCAGTTTATCGAGGCTACTGGTCAGAAATCGTTCTCTGAGCTATCTATCTGAGCGTTGCTAAATTAACGATTGGTTCAATAATCGCAATTTACTCAAGCCAAAAAAAACCTCCTGATCAGGAGGTTTTTTTAGGACTCTGGCGGTCTTATTTACCCAGTTTTTTTGCCGACTGGCCACCAATCCCGAAATGCTGTTTAGGCATCTCATTAATCATAATGCGCACACTCTCTTTCGGCGCATTCAGTGAACTGGCAAGCGCATCGCTTACAGCATCTATCATTTGCTCTTTTTGCTCATCAGAGCGACCTTCCATTATATTAATACTTACTATCGGCATTATATTTTCCTTACTGGTACAACCAGTTTTTCAGCCATCGGGTTACCCTCGGCATTACTAAATACGTCATCAGTAATACCTGCAGAACCACAATCACAGCCGTCTTTAACCATAATCCGACATCCACCAATAGCGGTGCCAGCAATATGTTCAGAACGATAACCAACACATACACCACGCTGATCAGGATCAGCGCCATCTTATGGGGCGACGGATGCTTATTGACCGGAAGTTCCGGCAGATCAAACCAAAATTCCAGACCGGTTCCCCTCTGCACTTCAGCCTCACCTTCCACTAGCCCGTCCAACTTATTCAGCCAGTCTCCTCGCAGGACCGATGATTCCCAATTCTGACAATTTTCGTAACTATCAAAACGGTAAATCAACACATACCGATCCTGAGTAGATGCCGAGGGACGCAGTACATTACTCCCCTGGTGTCCCGGGTAACTGGAAGCGGCATCAATCACACCTGAAATCCAGGCCTCATAAGCACTTTCACACCCAGGCTTAACCTGGCGAGAAATACTCACCGTCACCGGGCCTTCTTCACCCGGTTCAATCAGTTGCTTTTGAATACAGCTTTCAGTCATCAAAAAATTTCCCAGTTCATATATCTACGGCATAGCCAGAGACGACTAAATGCAGAACTTATACAAACTTTCCTGAAATGGAGCCTAACCCCTGATAACGGACACAGAATGAGTCGCCCTGATTCACCTGAACCGCTGCAGTAATCGCACCAATCATAATAAAGGAACCCGCAGGTAGCTCTTCACCGCGTTCACCCAGCATATTTGCCAGCATCGCCACCGATGCTGCCGGATGGCCCAATACTGCGGCACCCGCACCAAGCTCCACGACTTCACCATTTACTTCCATTACCACGCCCAGATTCTTAAGATCCAGATCGGCAACGTCCGCCATTCGCCCACCCGTAATAAAGCGTGCTGAAGATGAGTTATCTGCGATAACTGACTTGAGATCGAACTTGAAATCCCGGTAGCGAGAATCGATCACTTCCACCGCAGGCATGACAAAGTCAGTCGCACGCAGCACATCACCAATATGTATACCCGGACCTTTCAGAGGCGCTTTAGTCACAAATGCCAGCTCAGCTTCGATCTTGGGATGGATCAGTTCATCATGTTTGATTGTGCCGCCATCGGGTACAGAGAAGTAATCCGCTAAGAAGCCATAGCAAGGATGTTCAACTCCCATTTGCGACATCTTCGCCCAGGAGGTGAGGCCCATTTTCATACCCACGATTTTATTACCACGCGCCTCTTTCCGGCGACGAATCTCCCATTGGATATCGAAAGCATCTTCGTACGTCATATCCGGAAAATCATTAGTGATTTTTGTTACGTCATAGGCTTGTAATTCAGCATTTTCCAGATGAATAGCTAGCTCTTCAATCTGCTTTTTTGTCAGCTTATTTTCTTTAACATTAGCCATCAGATAAGCCCCTTTTCTTTCGCCATTGTCAGCGCCAGATCTTCAATCATATCTTCCTGGCCTCCTACTGTTCCACGACGACCCAGTTCTACCAACAGGTCACGGGCCTGAATGCCGTAGGTTGCTTCTGCTCGTTTAGCAAACAACAGGAATGAGCTATAAACACCGGCATACCCCAGTGTCAGCGCATCACGGTCCAGTCGAATCGGGTGATCCATCATCGGCACGACAAGATCTTCAGCAACATCCATAATCTTATACAGATCGATACCATGATCGGCATTCATTCGGTCCAATACCGCTACAAAGACTTCCAGTGGCGTATTACCTGCTCCGGCTCCCAGCCCTGCAACCGAACCATCTATCCGGTTTGCTCCGGCTTCAACCGCAGCGATAGAGTTAGCAACACCCATTCCCAAATTATGATGCCCATGGAATCCCAGCTCAGTATTCGGATTAAGCTCGGCACGTAGCAACCCGATCTTCTGCTTAACCTCTTCTGGCAGCATGTATCCTGCAGAGTCGGTACAATAGATACAATTCGCGCCGTAATTCTCCATCAGCTTTGCCTGTTCCAGCACTTTCTCAGCTGACACCATGTGCGCCATCATCAAAAAGCCAACAGTATCCATCTCCATCTTCGCAGCCATACCAATATGCTGTTCAGAGACATCCGCTTCGGTACAGTGAGTGGCAACACGAATCGTACTGACGCCCAGATCTTTCGCCATCTTAAGATGTTCCACCGTTCCGATTCCGGGTAACAGCAGAGCGGATACTTTGGCATTTTTCATCTTCGGGATTACCGCTGACAGATACTCTTCATCGGTATGAGCCGGAAAGCCGTAGTTTAGAGAAGCGCCGCCCAGACCATCACCGTGAGTGACTTCAATCAACGGCATACCCGCCTCATCCAGACCGGTCGCGATGCTGACCATCTCATCCAGAGAGATTTGATGGCGCTTTGCATGCATACCATCACGCAGACTCATATCATGAAGGGTGACCTTCTTACCTTGTATACTCATCACTTATCCTCCACTTATCGGGCTGGCAGTTCGATACTGCCCGCCTCGGCTTCTTCAGCAAACATCTCAGCGGTACGCAATCCCGCCGCGGTCATAATATCCAGGTTACCGGCGTACTTCGGCAGGAAGTCACCCAGACCTTCCACTTCCATAAACACCGATACTTTATTGCCATCAAATACAGGCCCGTTAACCAGCTTGTACCCGGGAACATATTTCTGAACTTCTTTCACCATCTGCTGAACAGATTCAGTGATGGCCGCCTGATCAGGTGTATCCGTCGTCTGGCAGTGAATAGTGTCACGCATCATCAGCGGAGGCTCAGCCGGGTTAATAATAATGATCGCCTTACCTTTCTTAGCACCGCCAACTTTCTCAACAGCACCCGAAGTGGTTCGGGTAAATTCATCAATATTCTGACGTGTCCCCGGCCCTACTGAACGAGAAGAAACAGTGGCTACAATTTCTCCATATTCAACTTCCTGTACACGTGAAACCGCTGCGACCATAGGGATCGTTGCCTGACCACCACAGGTCACCATATTGACGTTCATCTCAAGGTTCTTAGCATGATCAGCCAGGTTCACAGGAGGCACACAAAACGGGCCGATAGCCGCTGGAGTCAGGTCGATCATAATCACACCCAGCTCATTGAGTTTTCGACTATTCTCTGCATGCACATAAGCAGACGTCGCATCAAACGCAACGCGAATATCATCTTCCAATACATGCGGTACCAGACCATCAACACCGGTAGTGGAAACTTTGATACCAAACTCTTGAGCACGCTTTAAACCTTCAGACTCAGGGTCTATGCCCACCATCCAGACCGGTTCGATCCAATCGGAACGCATCATTTTCATCAATAGATCAGTACCGATATTACCGGGGCCGATAATGGCGGCTTTCAATTTCTTACTCATATTCTTTTCCCAACTTATTCGCTGCTATTCAGACTTCGATTTTTAGGTAAAACGTACTGAGGCAGAACCTATACCGCCGATGGAAACCCGCATAAAGTCACCGGCCTGCACCGGCTCTAAAGGCACCAATGAGCCTGAAAGAATGACCTCACCCGCTTTCAAAGGAATACCGAACTGACCCAGGGTATTTGCCAGCCAGGCGACGCAATTAACCGGGCTTCCCAACGCTGCTGCACCAGCACCCGTAGAGATAATTTCACCGTTTTTCTCCACCACCATGCCGCAAGTTGTTAAATCGACTTTGCGGGGATCCACTGCCTGGTCACCCAGGATGAATAACCCACAGGATGCATTATCAGCTACCGTGTCCTGGATCTTGATCTGCCAGTCTTCAATACGCGAATCTACTACTTCAAAACAGGGCAATACGCAGTCGGTAGCCGCTAATACGTCGGCATTTGTAACCCCGGGACCAATCAAATCCTTTTTCAGGATAAATGCGATCTCACCTTCAGCTTTGGGCTGAATAAGTTGCTCACTAATAGGCATCTCCTGACCTTCAGAAAACGCCATTTTGTCTGTCAGATAGCCAAAATCCGGCTGATGAACATTGAGCATGTTCTGTACTGCTTTCGAAGTGACACCGATTTTTTTACCGATGATTCTTTCACCTGCAGCAACTCTGCGTTCGATCATCCGCAACGAGATATGGTAAGCATCTTCAACGGTGATATCGTCATATCGTTCTGTAAATGGGCGTAGCGTCTTTTGTTCAGTCATCGCCTGAAACAACTCATCGCCACACTGTATAATCTGTTCTTGATTCATAATTTATTCCTAGAACTGTATAAGTCATTCAGGCCAGACTACGAGTCTGATTTCTGCAGTCTGTCTGAATAACAAAAAGGTGTTAGTGCCTTACAGCTTGATACATACATTCTTTGTCTCAGTATAAAATTCAAGACCGTGCACCCCACCTTCACGGCCAATACCTGACTCTTTTGCACCACCAAACGCAGTCCGAAGATCACGCAGGAACCAGCTGTTAACCCACGCCAGTCCTACATCCATCGCTTCAGCTACACGTACTGCTCGGGAACTATTTTCAGTCCAGATAGTGGCGGCCAGTCCATACTGTGTATCGTTAGCCAGTTCGATAACCTCCTCTTCGGTATCGAAGGGCCGTATATGGCAGCAAGGGCCAAAGATCTCTTCGTTGACCACCCGGGCATCGTCGGACAAACCGGTCCAGATCGTCGGCTCGACCCAGGCACCAGCATTCAGCTCAGCACCCATATCTGGAATTCCACCGCCAACCACAACAGTCGCACCTTCTTCAACAGCCAGGTTGTAATACGAGAGAACTTTCTCTTTATGCTCCTGGCTCACCAAAGGACCGAAATCCACTTCTGGATCTTCCGGACGACCTAATTTGAGGTTTTCGACACCCTCTTTCAGACGTTGTACAAAAGCTTCAAATATCGGACGTTCCACATAGACCCGCTCGGTACCCAGACACACTTGTCCACAGTTAACAAACGCTGAGCGCATAGTGCCCTCAATCGCTTTGTCCATATCGCAATCGGCAAATACAATGCCCGGATTTTTACCACCGAGTTCCATCGAAATATTGCGTAGTCCAACTGAAGCAGCCCGCATAATCGTTTCACCGGTACTGGTCTCTCCGGTGAACGTAATCGCATCAACGTCAGTGTTAGCTGTGAGAAATGCACCAGCAGAATTTCCGCCGAAACCATGCACTACGTTGTACACTCCGGGTGGAACACCACACTCGTTCATAACTTCACCCAGCAATGTTGCTGTCGCCGGCGTTTCTTCTGAAGGCTTAACAACCACAGCGTTACCACATGCCAGAGCCGGGCCCACCTTGAAGGTCATCAACAGTAAAGGCAGGTTCCACGGGCTGATGACCGCAATGACACCCTTAGGCTTGCGATGACCATAATTCAACGCCCCTTTGCCATCAGGAGTATCCAGTTTGAACGCTTCGGTAGGGTGATTGGCCAGGGTTTCAGAGAACGCTTTGAAGTTTGCCGCACCACGAGGAATATCAATATGGGAAGCGACTTTACGAGGCTTACCAGTATCTTTGCACTCCGCATCAAGAAACTCATCAAAACGCTCATTGATTCGATCGGCTACGCGATTCAACATCTCAATACGCTGCGCCTGTGTCATCTTGCCCCAAGGACCTTTCATAGCAGCTTTCGCAGCCTGTACCGCGGCATCTACTTCAGGCTTACCCGCTTCATGAACCATACCAATCAGACTGTTATCTACCGGATTACGGTTTTCAAAAGTCTTACCGCTCGAAGTGGTAACAAACTCACCGTTTATAAAATTTTTAAATTCATTCATCTTTAATTCTCACTAGCCTGTGGTAATCCATTTCAGACCTTAGTTACCGACAAGCAACAGCCAATAGAACCAACCAAGAGAGCTGCTATTAATTATGCGCTGCTACTGTTCAGTAGCAGCGCGGTGAAACATTGACAGGATCAGGTAAGAACCGTTAGGAATCGGTCATTCAGCACCCGGTCATGATAGAAAATAGCCTTACCCAGTTGCTCAGCCTGCCAGGTAACAGGCTCGTGATCCGGGTAGTGATAATCACCATCACAGAAGACTTCTGAACGATTGCCTGATGGATCAAAGAAATAGATAGTCTTACCATGGGTCAGACCGTGACGGGTCGGCCCTATATCCAGAGAAACATCTTCCATGGAGATCAGGTCAGCCGCACGTAACACATCCTCCCAGGTATCCAGAATGAATGATGCGTGATGAAATTTACCTGGCTCTGGGTGCTCAATAAAAGCAACATCGTGAGCTTTCATACCTACCGTCAGAAACTGAGCAATACGGGTACCCTCTGGATCCAGCACTTGCTCTGCCAGCTCAAATCCCAGCACATCCCGGAACAGATCCAGCGTGCCCTTAATATTCGGCCCGTACAGCAAACAATGATCAAAGCGGGTTGCCTTCATACCTTTCAAACCACGAGGCCAGGCTTCAGGGTTCACATTTTCCACTCCCCACTTACCGGTTCGTTCCTTCTCGGCATAGATTTCAAACATGTGACCGGTCGGAGAGTCAAAACGGATACGACGGCCGCAGCCATTTAGCTCACCTGCGGGGATCTCTTCTACGTTACAGCCATGTTCAATCAGCTCGCCATGCAATTTTTCAAGGGTCTGGTTATCCAGTACTTTGTAGCCAACAAAATCCATGCCCGGCTCATCTGCTTCACGTAACACCACTGAAAACTTATCGACTTCAGTCCAGCCTTTTAGGTATACGCGGCCCTGAGCGTCACGTTCAACTTCGATCAGACCGATTAAGTCACGATAATGTTTAAGCGCTTCTTCAACATCCAATACCCGAATCTGGATATGACCGGGACGCATTACACCTTTTCTCATGATCTTTTCCTCAGTATTTTTACTTTTATTATTTAACTGTAGGTTGCGTTTCAGCAGCCTGTTGATATGAAGATTCCGGGGCCTGGTAGTGATCTGATTCAATTTCCAGATCGGTACAGGGAAAGACCCGACAAGCCAGAGCATAGCCACGCTGCTGTTCTGCTTCCGATATATGGGCCTTGCTCATCCGCTTTGTTTCATACTCTCCAGCGAGAATACGAATTTTACAAATGCCACAACCACCACCCCGACAACCCACACTGATAGCTGCAGCACTATGACGTTCCATACCCACCAGCAGCACCTGATCTTCAGCACATTCAAAGGTCTGATTCCGGTTAATAACCCTAATCTGATGTCTAGACTGATCGGGCATTCAGGTCTCCATACATGTTCATTCGATTTCACTCACTTTAGTTAGAGCAACCACTGTGCCAGCATTTAAAAAAACAACCAAAAACCCAATAACACATTGTTTTATTTGACTTAAAAAACATATTCATAATAAGAGAACATAAAAAAACCCGCTTTTATGAGCGGGTTTCTATTCAAAAGATTAATCATTTCAGCAATAAGGTTAATGATTTCATTAGTCATCCTTAACACCAGAGGTATGATTCCATGGAGAGCGACCGATAAAGAATCGGACTCTCTAATACCCTGAACGAGTCCTGCCAATTACTCGCTCCGACAGCCATTAATAAAGGTAAGTAGTGCTCTGAAGAGGGATGTGCCTGTTGATAGTCTTTAGTTTCAACATCCGGCTGGCTCAGCGCTGTCGTATCACGAGAGGCGACCTTCTCCCTGACCCAATCCTGAAAACGTTGAGCATAGGCAACCGGAGGATCATGATTAAACGCTATATCAAATAGATTATGAGTTACGCCTCCGGTCGCGATAATGGCAACTCCCATACTTCTCAGTTCACCAAGCACCCGCCCAAGCAGTAGCAAGTTAACCGGATTTAACCGGCTATCTAACGATAGCTGTAGTACCGGAATATGCGCAGCCGGGGCCAGATGCATAAGAGGAACCCAGGCTCCATGATCCAACCCTCTGCAACGATCCAGCTCTACCTTGAACTGGTTTTGTTGCAGATGTAACTGGATCGTTGCAGCAAGCTCTGGATGGCCAATAGCCGGATACCGTAATTGATATAAGGCTTCAGGAAAGCCGCCAAAGTCATGGATAGTTTCCGGGTTATCCACAGCCGTTAACTGAAGTCCTTTGGTCTGCCAGTGCGGAGAGATAACCAGTATCGCTTTACAGTCCAGGAACAGGCTTTGAAACCGGCTCAGTTGCTTTCCTGCTTCACCCGGATCAATGGCCCACATAGGCGATCCATGACTGATAAACATCACCGGCGCTTTATCTTCCATCAGGAAAGCTCCCCTAGGTAACGGTACCAATCCAACTCAGGACCCGAAGGTACAATACCATTCGGATTTAAAGCCTTTATGGAGTAGTAACCCGCCTTTATATGATCTATCCGGGTATTCTTAGCAAATCCCGGTATTCGCAATAAGCGTTCCAGGTAAGCTGAGATATTCGGGAAGTCGCTAACTCGCTGTCGATTCGTTTTAAATAAGCTGAAATAGGCTGGATCAAAGCGCACCAGCGTTACAAATAATCGGATATCACTTTCGGTCAGCAGCTCTCCTACTGCGTAGCAATATTCAGAGAAATGCTTTTCTAAATAGTTCAGGGTATCAAACACACCTTTGCAGGCTTCTTCATAGGCCTCTTGAGTCGTTGCAAAGCCCGCTTTATACACACCATTATTCAAAGATTCATATATATGTTCGTTAAAACGATCTATAGATTGTTCTAAAGAATCTGGAACCAGATCAATCGCTGACTGATGTAACGGACGCAAATCGTCATTAAAGATCCGTATGATGTCAGCAGATTCGTTATTCAGAATAACGCCCTGTTCGCAGTCCCACAGTACTGGCACAGTTGCCCGGCCGGTATAAAGCGCATCACTTTGAGTATAGAGTTGATGCATATACTCAACGACTTCAAGATCAGCTGATGTGCTGCCTGGATAATCTCCAAACTTCCAGCCAAAATCACTCAATACCGGCTCTACAACACTAATAGGAATAGCTTGCTCAAGCCCCAGCAACGAGCGGGCAATCAGAGTTCGGGTCGCCCAGGGACAGATATAAGCAACATAAAGTTTTACACCTAGCGACTTAGCTTTAATACGTTCAGCAGGAATCCCCTCCCTAAACGTACTGCTCTGACGTACAAAACGTCCCTGCGCATCTTTTTTCTGAACCGGATCCCACTTACTTTGCCAAACGCCATTTACCAGCATGACAGGCCTCCTGTGCTAAAGCCTGCTTTAAGCGCTTAGCCAAATTAATATCAGTTAATGCGGATAATTTTTGACCAAGATAAATTATTAAACAATAATTCATTCATTGAACTAATTGTATGGATTTAGTTAACAATCATGGACAAGCTCAATCTAATGACCTCTTTCATAGCCGTTGTCGAAGAGGGTAGTTTTACCGCCGGCGCCCATCAGCTAGGTAAGACAAAAGCACTGTTAAGTACCCATGTATCTCAACTGGAAGCCTGGTTAAAGGTTCGCCTTATTATCCGTTCAACCCGCAGCATGCAATTAACGCCCGAAGGAAAAATCTACTATGAACAGGCAAAGAAAATTCTCGATGATATTGCCACTCTGGAAGCCGAGCTCCTCTATAAGAATCAATCGCTGGTAGGACGCTTAAGAATTTCTGCCCCAACTACCTTTGGCGAAATTGTCCTGATGCCCTTTGTTGCCCGTATGATTACCGATCATCCTGAGCTCAATATTGATTTGGTGCTGAATGACCGCTATGTCGATCTCATAGGAGACGGCTACGATATGGCTATCAGGATTGGAGAACTACAGGATTCCAGCCTGATTGCTCGCCCCGCCGGATTCCGTAAACTGTTACTCTGTGCAGCACCTGCTTTCCTTGACCGTTACGGCCTTCCAGAAAAGTTGCAGCAACTGGAGTCTATGCTAGGAGTGTTTGATAGTAACCTGCGCGAAGGGGCCTGTTGGAGCTTCCAACAAGGGGACCGTAATATTGAAATAAAACCGATTTTCATTACCCGTGTAAACAGTGCTCTGGCCGCTGCAAACATGGCACGAACCGGAACGGTGTTAGCGCAATGCCCTGATTTTGCAGTTCAGGGAATGCTACAGCGTGGTGAGTTGATCCCACTGTTTGAGGAATATTCTCAACAGGCGCTTCCCGTCAGTATTGTTTACCCTCACCGGCAACACCTTTCCACAAAAGTTAAATTCTTTTCTGATGGGCTGATAAAGTACTTGTCAGCATAATAAAAAAGCCGCATAAGCGGCTATTGAGTATGAAATTTAAGCGATCAGATCCGTTTAAACAATGCAGATTTACTCTGCTCCTCGGCACCATCTGCCGCAGTCACAAATCGCTCCATATGAATGTCTCGTTCAAACAAACGCCCATGCATCAGCGTCGTTATTGCCGCATCAATCATCGGCGGAGGGCCGCAAAGATAGGCTTTATTACCATCAAAACGACCATCAAAGTGTGCGTTTGCTGCCTCGTGAACAAAACCCGTAAAACCTTCCCAGTTATCGCCCTCTTCCGGCGCATTTAGCGCAGGTACATAGGTGAAATTAGAAAATTCGTTATCCAGGTTCTCAAATAGCTCACGGTTATACAGCTCAGAGACATTCCGCGCGCCCTGCAGTAGGGTGATCTGTCGACCATCACCCTCTTCCAGCATATCCAGAATCATCGATTGAGGGCTGGATAAGCCGGAGCCTCCCGCAATAAAAATCGCACCCTGCTCATCTGATTTACGCACAAAGAATTGCCCATACGGGCCACTGACATCCAGGGTATCACCCACTTGAAGCTGTTCATGCAGATAAGTCGTGCCCGCACCACCCGGTACCAGACGGACATGTAACTCGAGAGTTTTCCCATCGGAAGGTTTATTGGCGATGGAAAACGCACGATTACCCTCAACACCCGGAATATTCAGATTGATATACTGACCGGCCTGGAACTCCATCGTATTATCCAGCTCAAAAAATATCCCTTTGATAGTCGGCGACAGATCCTGAACTTCGGTCACTGTGCCAACAAAATCCAACACCGGATAACCGGCAAAGTCTTCATCAACATCGATATCAGCCTCAATCACCATATCGGACTCAGGTGTACAGCAGCAGGCCAGAATTTTACCCTCTTCACGCTCCATATCCATTAGCGCAAAGGGCGAGGCATTGCCCAGATCCCCTTCTCCTTCAAGTACCTGCACTTTACAAGTAGCGCAGGTTCCATGGCCACACGCAAAGGGTAACCAAACCCCCTGCCGCAGGGCAGCATCCAGGATGGTCTGACCCTCTTCAACCTCGATAACATCGCCGGTTGGTTCTACTGTCACTTCATAACTCATATATTCACCTTGCTACGGGGTTACCGGAAAACCGACACCCCGCCATACTCAGACGAAGCTGTGGACTTAAACGCCCAAACCGTTATAGCCTTTTAACTCTGGTGTTTTAAATCGAATCATCGACTTATGATCTACACCCTGAGCCTCCAGACTTACATTCAACTGCGGTTTAAACGGTTCGTTATTCAGCATCCATTCAACGGTATCCCAGTTGATCTGACTAAATTCAGGGTGCTGACTAAATGCCTCCGGTAAAATTTGGTCCATCACAGCAGAAAACGGCATGGAGGGTGGCAGCGGGAATGCTTTAGCTGCACAAAACATACGATGTTCATCCCAGCCAAAATATACAATCTGATTGCCACCGAAGTTTTCAACCCGATCCATTCGTTCGCCCTGATAGCCAGGCTTAAGTGCAAATACAGGCATTTTTATATCCTCTTATGACCCCGGAGTAGTTCCCTACCCCAGGTTTATTATTCTTATTGAAGGCTTACGCCACGCCTTTCCACTTGTTCCAGCGTTGCTCATCCGGCGAACCTTTGATATCCATATTGTCTACACCGACATTCATCCGGTAGAAATCGCTGAGAATATCGCCTACTTCCGGACCACCACAGTTGCCCTGGAATATCTGGTGTACTGGCAACCAGGCCTGAACATACTTCTCTGGCTCTTCTTTGAAGATGTCGCAGCAACCGTCAGAACAGAAGTGGTAACGCTCACCTTGATAAACGGTATCGCGCATAGAGTTCTGATTCGGGTTATCCATTTCGGTAAACAGCATCGGGATCTGACAGGTTTGGCATAGCTGTGGCAGGCCAGAGGTATAGAATCGCTCACCTTTAGCTTCCTGTTCTTTAGCCAGCTCCCACATCGGGCGATAGTATTTATCGAATGTGTCCGGATATTTCTCTGACAACCAATCCAGCTCCTGATCAGATGGAATCCAGGTGTGGAAACCCGCTGCATGACCATGGGTATAGAATGTCCACCAGGCCTGATGCGAAATGTGTTCTTTCTCTTTCTCGATTACATCTGCATATTTCGGCATCGTAATACCGTAACGCGCCAGGTCTTTAAACAGCGCACCACCTGCTTCTTCAAAGTACACTTCCCAGGCTTCTTTCCAGGACATCACTTTGTTAGGCAGCATGTAGTCCATCATCATCGCTACAATTGTCAGCAGACGAGTACCGCGCCAGAACCACTTATCGATCCATTTCTGGACAATCGGCACATTATCTTCATGCTGCTCCAACAGGAACTTGATCACTTCAAGACCCAATGTCATATGACGGGCTTCATCAGACTGAGCTGAGAAACCGAAGGTAACAGTCGCCATATCACCGTTGTGTGCAGCACCGGACATGAAGGGTACGAATAGCAAGTTTGTCAGCACATATTCAAAGGAGAAGCCAATCGCAATCATGAACTCAAACGGACCAGCAGAACGCGCATCAGTAAAGAATGAACGCGGTACAGATAAATACCATACGCGATCGTGCATATGGCTAAATTCCTGGAACCCATCGAAGAATTTATTGTAGTGGCTCATCGCATGGATCTGCGTCTGCACATGACGCAGCTCGTCCAGCGACTGCATCTGACAGGCAACCCGGGCACCTACACCACTAAATTGCCGACCTACGTGAGCAAAACCCTGGTACGCCTGATATTCCAGCGGTGATACGCCTGTCAGGAAGATCTTCACCGCGTTAACATAGCGTGGATCGACAACATTCAGGTGACCATTGTTTTGAGAAAAGGCATCCAGAATGGCATATAACTTTTTCTCTTTCTCCGCCTGATACTTCCAATAGGAGTCCATCGTCAGACGGAAAGGGTCTTCCCATTTATTCCAGTCGGTAATTTTAATACCTTCAAACTCTTCATATGGAAATGCTTTTTTCGGATCTTCGTAGGAAAAATCCCAATCAAGATCACGGGTTAGCAGGCGATATTTATCTTTGATATTTAGTTTTTTAGCAGCCATTTTTTCTACCCCTACTGTTTCCATTCGAGAACGAACTGGTCGTCATCTTCATCTACGTTGCCACCCAGAGTGATCAGGTTGATGTGCAGTTCCTGCACATCCCAGTCTCGCCCCATCTTTTCTTCAACCACTGCGCGTTCGATGACCAGCTTATTCTCCTGTTCAATACGAATCATGGCCGGCATGTGGATAACAGTTGCATCAGGATTACTCTCTTCGATCGCTTCCACGATATAGCGAGACTCATCATTATCCTGGAGTGCTATATATACTTTTGACATTGTTATAGTCCTTATTCTTATTGTCGGCAGACTTACTTAAACAGGCCGGCTTTATTTAAACGCTTGTCCATCGCAGCGACCGCGTTATTCAATGCTTCAGCATCGAGCATCTCTTCAGCCAATGGCGCCAACGCTTCAATCGCTTTACCTTTCCAGTGACCAATCCACTGCTCCAGCTGTTGTTTGTTCGCATCAGATTCCGCAGCCGCAACCTTAACTACTGAGTCAACCCAGCGATTGGTATCTTTGTTCCAGTTCTGGATGAATTCAGTCAGCATGCTGATATCCTGACCACCGTTATCTGCCAGCCATTGATCAAACTGCAGATAAACCAGCTCATAGATCAGAGCATCAAGCACCACGTCCTGAGCAACAAAAGACTCGAACCAGTCTTCAACACAGATATTGGCTTCACAGTAAGCCCGCAACCCCTGCCAAATTGCATCGTCCATCCAGCAACGCTTAGCTTCAGTCAGTGAGTCACTACTGTTGCCGTCGAGAATCAAACCAATACGCGACAGATACTGAGCATTACCCAAACGATCCATACCGTTGTATAGCAGTGCCTGTGTAATCGCAGTGCCATAACCCAGTGAACTGCCATACACATTATTCAGATTCGCCGCCTGTTCAACGTGACGCAGAGGAATCAGTAAACGGATAACTTTCTGCTGAACTTCTTCAGGAATCAGACGGGCCAGATCACGTTTTTCAAAAAAGCTGTAGTTACTTTCAGCGATTTCCTGCTGCTTTGCCCGCATCTGCACATAAGTGCCATAGTAAAACTGGCGGGGATCTTTAAAGGCATACCAGTCTTCCATCACAATTGCGGTTCGGCCAGTGTCATTCAGTTCATACTCTGGCTGCCACAGTGGGCGATAGTGAAAGTTAACTTCCGAAGCAACATCGTAGGTTGCTTCCTGATAACGTGTTGCTGGCTTATCGCCAAAACGACGTTCGATATGAGCAAAGGTATTGCGTACCGGTTCCAGCGTTGCTGTTTTAATCTCAATGGTCATCTGCTTTATCCCAACTTTTCAGGGTCATTGTTGTTATTGTCAAATCCACAGTGGTTCAACCGTGATTATTTGCCATCAGTGTTTCTTCGCCGTAGCGCCACTTTTCCATCTCGACATCCACTGCATGCTGCTGCTCTTCAGTCATAAAGATCACATCATTCACCTGACAAAAGTGCTCAAAAGCACCCTGCGGCATGATCAGTTCAACGAACAGGCTTGGATCGCCAATGGCAAAATCAAACTCAACAAAACGTGATTCAGAGGAGCTACGTACCCTGACGTATCTGGTCAGCCGTTCGAACGCAGGCTTGTCTTGCTTTCCACTGCGGGTATGTAGTTGCGTATCCACCATGGTGGTCTCCTTTGGCTTAAGGTTTGATCAACATGAATACAGCAATGGTTATGCCAGACAGGAAATTTTTCTTAGAGAAAAGTAAAAATAGAGATCTAATTAATTGATTTACAATGTTTTATTTTTATTTAGAGATTACCCTCCGAGCCTTATAATCCAGATCACCCCCTCTAAAACAGCAAAATACAAAATAATGAAATCATTAAAAAATGATGAAAAAGTTAACTTTATGATTCACTTTGAGCCGTAAATTCACGCGATATACAGAAAATGCGGTTGTTTTTTTACTCGGAATACCGTCACAATGAATATGGATACCCTGAACGAATACCTTTACAGGGATCCTGATTTTTAAAGTTAATCACCATAATTAAAAGAATAAGATGACTGATAACACACTGACACTCCCGGATACTCAGGACCTGTTAAAGCAGATCCATTTCGAAAGCAGCGAAGGAAAAATATGGCTTGAAGAGCAGCGAATGCTGCTGATTCACTCTGCCGTGATGGGACTGCTTCGCAAAGAACTGATCCAGACCATGGGCGTCGAACGCGCTAAAGGCTTTCTAATACGTTTCGGCTACCACACCGGTTGGCGTGACGCCGAGCTGGCAAAAAAAATACGGCCTGACATGTCCCATGAAGAGGCCTTTATGGTCGGCCCACAATTACACGCCATAAAAGGGATGGTTAAAGTTACCCCGAAAGCGCTTGATTTCGATGTGGAGAGCGGGCACTTCTTTGCCGAATTCGATTGGCATAACTCCCACGAGGTTGAGGCGCATCTGGCAAACTATGGCAACTCAGATATGCCCGTATGCTGGACCCTGATAGGCTACGCCAGTGGTTTTTCAAGCTATTACATGAATCGTCAAATCCTCTTCAAAGAAACTCAGTGTGCAGGTACCGGTAGTGATCACTGCCATATTGTAGGTAAGCCGGCCGAGGAGTGGGAAGACCATAAAGAACACGAAAAATATCTCCTGCCAGACCCCATGATTGAGCAAATCATGGCGTTACAGAGTGAAGTATCTGATCTTAAAGATAAGTTTCGCAGCCCCGACGTTGAAGAAGATATATTAATTAATTCAGTTGGCCATTCCGGCGCTTTTAAGAACATCTGCCACTTAATCCGCAAAGCCGCCAAAAGCCGGGTTACCGTCCTTCTTCAGGGAGAAACGGGCGTTGGTAAAGAGATTGTTGCCCGGGGCCTGCACACCAGTAGCGATAGAGCAGAGCAAGCTTTTGTTGCTGTTAACTGCGCCTGTATTCCCCCGGACCTTATTGAGGCCGAACTCTTCGGCGTCGAGAAAGGAGCTTTTACTGGAGCGACACAAACCAGAGAAGGTAAATTTGAGCGGGCTAATCAAGGCACTATTTTCCTCGACGAAGTGATCGAATTAACCCCTCATGCCCAGGCAGCACTGCTCAGAGTATTGCAGGAAAGCGAACTGGAACGGGTCGGCGGCACCCGCACCCGGCATATTGATGTACGTGTTATTGCGGCAACCAACGAAGACCTGGAAGTTGCTGTTCAGGAAGGTCGATTTCGGGCGGACCTCTTTTATCGACTCAATGTATACCCTATATACATTCCCCCCTTAAGAGAGCGTACCGAAGATATCCCACTGTTAATCGAGCACTTTCTCAAAAAGCACTGTACGTTGTATAACAAAAAAACCGCAGGGATCTCTGATAAAGCGATGCTGGCGCTCAATCAATACAAGTGGCCAGGAAATATCCGTGAGCTCGAGAATATGATTGAACGCGGCGTAATCCTGACGGACAATAACCAAACGATTGGCCTTACCAGCTTTTTTCCTTCGTTATCTGAACCCTCTCATCCGCTCAATGTTATTAATACTCAAGGGCAGTTGGCCGAGCAACCACAAACTCCCGTACCGTCTGATCCCGGCTCTCTAGATAAACTTCTCAGCGATGACTTCAGTCTTGAGGCACTGGAAAAACAATTAATCGATTCTGCTATGGAACAAGTCAACGGCAATGTCTCTAAGGCCGCTCGTAAACTGGGATTAACCCGCCCGGCGCTGGCGTATCGGCTGAAAAAGATGCAGGAAAATAATTAAGCCTGCGACATATAGGTCTAAACTTAATAGCGGCGGGAAAGGGAAACGAGATTCTCAGTTACCGCCTCTAGGGCTTTTAAGTAATTTAAGAGCCTCTAGGACAAGCCTGAAGAGCAAACTTATGACCTAAAGCAATAGATCATAAGTTGTTTTAAAAAACACTTATAAAGCCTATAAATTAAGAACATAATGCTAACATTCTTGTTTAGAATTATTATTACAAACATTTAGGTTCGGCTCATGTGTAGCAGTTATAAACACGCGCCTGCCAGATATATGGATATTGATGAGCAGCTATTAAATATTTTCGATGCCACCCCGGTGCCTATGGTACTTTCGCGTTCGGATGGCAGTTTTGAATACGTCAACCCTGCCCTGGCGGCTATGCTTGGCTACGGCAATGACGAAATATATTCTTCAGACGTTATTATTTCCCATCCAGACGAAGCCGCTATTAATAAAAATATCCGTTCACGGCTTAAAGCCGACCCCTTTTCACCTGTTCGTATTGAAAAACGGTATCTGCATAAGACTGGACGCATCATTCCCGGCTATCTAACTATCGTCGCTGAGCCTGATAATCAAGGGGGCATCAAGCGATTCATCAGCCAAATCGTCGATCAATCCGAGTACAAACGGAATCACGATCAATTATTACTCGCTTCTTTGGTTTACAAGAACAGTAGTGAAGCGATGATGGTGACGGACGCAAATAATCTGATTCTGGATATAAATCCTGCTTTCACCGACATCACCGGATTCACTCTCTCAGAGCTAAAAGGGCGCAACCCTAATTGCCTAAATTCCGGGCGCCATAACGCCTCCTTTTATGCCGAAATAGACAAAGTCATCGAACAAACCGGCCAATGGAGCGGTGAAATATGGAACAAGCGAAAAAACGGGGAAGTCTTTGCTGAATGGCAATCGATAGATACGATCTACGATGTAGATGGCTCAGTGTCTCGTCGGGTGACACTTTTTACGGACCTCTCAAAGAAAAAAGAAGCCGAAGCTCTTATTCTGCAGCAGGCTAACTATGACTCACTGACCGGACTGCCTAATCGTCGCCTGTTTCTTGAAAACCTTAAACACGAGATAAGGAAGACACAGGAATCCGGGTTAAGCGGCGCATTATTCATTATTGACCTGGACCGATTCAAAGAGGTGAATGATGCGCTAGGCCACAACCAGGGTGATATCTTATTGCGCCAAACCGGTAACAGACTAAACCAGTTAATCAGGAAATCTGATTTTGTCGCACGCCTGAGTAGTGACGAGTTTGCTATTATCCAAAACGATATTAGTAGTCCACAACAAGTAGAGCTCACTGCTAATGACATTTTGGCTAAGTTGCAACAACCGTTTCAATTAACAGACGAGCAAGTCTTTATATCTGCCAGTATCGGTATAAGCCTGTTCCCTGACGATACGGTTAAAGCGGAACAACTGCTTCAGAACGCAGATCAGGCCATGCATATGGCAAAAAGAGCAGGCCAAAATAGATATCAATACTTTACCCCGGCTATGCAGCAACAAGCTGTTGCAAGAATGAGCATGGTTCGTGAATTAAGGTATGCTACCGAACGTCAGCAGTTCGAGCTTTATTATCAGCCAATCGTTGATCTGCAGACTGGAAAAATCATTAAAGCTGAAGCCCTGTTACGCTGGCACCATCCGCAAAATGGATTGACCTCACCAGCAGAATTTATTCCCCTCGCAGAGAGTACGGGTCTCATTCTGAGAATTGGCGAATGGGTATTTAGCACGGCTGCCCGCCAACTCAGCCACTGGCAGCAACAGGGCCATACTGAACTTGAGCTCAGTTTTAATGCGTCACCGCTGCAGTTAAAGGCTAATGGGATTCTCCCTGAGGACTGGTTACAACAGCTAGAGCAGCTCAATGTACCGGCCGCCTCAATGGTGATTGAAATCACCGAAAACCTCCTGATTGATAACAACCGCAAAGCCAGAGAAGTGCTGGACTATCTACGTCAGGGATCAATGAAAGTGGCCATTGATGACTTTGGCACCGGCTACTCATCTCTGGCGTATCTGAAAGATTTCGATACAAACTACCTGAAGATTGACCAGACATTTATTCGTAACCTGCCGGATAGCAAAAATGATGCAGCGTTGTGTGAAGCGATGATTTTAATGGCGCATAAACTCAATATGCAGGTTATTGCGGAAGGTATAGAAACCAAAGAACAGAAGCTTTTTCTCACTCAGGCTGGATGTGACTTTGGTCAGGGCTGGCTCTACGCTAAAGCATTGCCTGCTGCTGAATTTGAAAGCCTCCTGAATGCTCAGTCTCGGCATACCATCACCTCGTTATAAATATCAACTTTCAGCATAAAAAAAGGGGCTCGACTAGAGCCCCAAAACATACCTCAACAAACAAATCAGATCATTTTCACGACCAGATATAGTCTATTCAGTGACCAGATACTGATGATGAAATTTCAGTTGATCTTCGATAAAACTAGCAATAAAGAAATAGCTATGATCATAGCCCTCATGTTGCTCAAGCTGTAAAGAACAGTCGGATTCAGCCGCCGCCCCTAAGAGCTTTTCAGGTTGTAACTGCTCTGTCAGAAAGGTATCAGCAAGCCCCTGATCTACCCTAAGAGGCACCTTACTCTGGCTATTACGTAACAACTCCGTCGTATCGTATTGCGACCAGGTGCTTTCATCACCCCCCAGGTATGCACTAAATGCTTTACGCCCCCAGGGGCAGTCGCTCGGATTACTGATCGGACTGAAAGCTGAAGCGGAGCAATAGCGATCCGGATTACGAAGACTGATCATCAGCGCGCCATGCCCGCCCATAGAGTGACCCGCAATCGCTCGCTTCTGTGATACCGGAAAGGTCGCTTCAATAAGCTTAGGTAGCTCATCAACCACATAATCATACATCCGGTAATGATCTCGCCATGGAGCCTCTGTCGCATTGACATAGAAGCCAGCTCCTTGCCCAAGGTCATAGCCCTCATCATTAGCAACATTGTCACCACGGGGACTCGTATCTGGCGCCACAATAGCGATTCCCAGCTCTGCCGCTATCCGTTGCGCACCCGCCTTTTGCATAAAATTTTCATCCGTGCAGGTGAGCCCGGACAACCAGTACAACACTGGAACCTTCTCACCAGACTGCGCTTGTGGTGGCAGGAATATCGCAAAACGCATACTCACGCCGAGTGCAGATGACGCATGGTTATACTGCTTATGCCAGCCGCCAAAGCTCTTCGTCTGACTTACAAGTTCAAGACTCATAGGTACTTTCCTTAGATATAGTCCTCAGCACTGCCATCTATACGATGGCAGTCTGCATTACTGACAGTTATTTATCAAAGTGAATGACACTACGGATACTTTTACCCTCATGCATCAGATCAAATGCACTGTTAATATCTTCCAGCCCCATGGTGTGAGTAATAAAATCACTCAAAGCAAACTCACCACTCATATAGCGTTCAACAATCTCTGGCAGCTCAGAGCGGCCTTTAACACCGCCAAATGCCGTTCCACGCCATACGCGCCCGGTTACCAGTTGAAATGGGCGAGTCGATATCTCCTGCCCGGCACCGGCAACACCGATAATAACCGATTCACCCCAGCCTTTATGGCAACACTCCAATGCCGAACGCATCACATTCACATTACCGATACATTCAAAAGAATAATCCACTCCACCATCAGTCAACTCAACAATAACTTCCTGAATCGGCTTATCGAAATTCTGAGGATTAATACAGTCAGTTGCACCCAGACTACGTGCCAGGTCAAACTTAGATTCGTTGATATCAACGGCGATGATACGGCTGGCTTTAGCCATCGTTGCACCAATAATGGCAGATAAACCGATACCGCCAATACCGAAGATAGCCACCGTAGCCCCCTCTTCAACCTTCGCGGTATTCATAACCGCTCCCATACCGGTAGTCACGCCGCAACCTAAAAGACAAACCTCTTCCAGAGGCGCTTCCTTATTCACCTTGGCCAGAGAGATCTCCGGCAAAACCGTATATTCTGAGAAAGTAGAACAGCCCATGTAGTGATAGATAGGCTGTCCATCTTTATAGAAGCGGGTTGTGCCATCCGGCATCAACCCCTGGCCCTGAGTTTCACGAATTTTCTGGCACAGGTTAGTTTTACCTGATTTACAGAATTTACATTCACCACACTCCGGGGTGTATAAGGGGATCACATGATCTCCCACTTGAACACTGGTTACGCCTTCACCAATCTGCTCGACAATACCACCTCCTTCATGGCCAAGAACCGCTGGAAAAATACCTTCCGGGTCTTCGCCTGACAGCGTAAAAGCATCTGTATGACAAACACCCGTGGCAACGATACGCACCAGCACTTCGCCTGCCTGAGGAGGCATTACATCAATTTCTTCGATAGACAGGGGCTCGTTAGGTCCCCAGGCAACAGCTGCTTTTGATTTAATCATGGTCATTCTCTTCAACTCTTTCCGGATTAGGGTACAAGGGACTATTCAGGCATAGCCGATAAACGATGTATTCATTGTAGTTGTTTATGAAAACAAGATAATCTATCGTTTTATCAATATACTTTTACGAGGAAGTAACAATGAATCGCTGGGAAGGAGTTTCTGAGTTGATAGCAGTCACTGAAACAACAAGCTTCACCGCTGCTGCTCAGAAGCTTGGTATATCTACCGCTCAGGTAAGCCGACAGATCAGTGCTTTGGAAAACCGTCTCAGTACAAAAATGTTTTACCGCACCACACGTAAAGTAACTCCAACCGAAGCCGGTCAGACCTATTATCAATACTGTCGACACCTGTTGAACGGACTGGAAGATGCCGAACGAGCAGTGACCAATCTACAAAATACTCCCCGGGGGAAATTAAAGGTAACCGCGCCTGCAACCTATGGCGAACAAAAAATAGCTCCGCTAATTAATGATTTTATCTGCCTCTATCCTGAATTAGAGGTTCAGTGCCATCTGACCAATCAGACCGTCGATCTGGTGGCATCAGGCTACGATCTGGCCATCCGTTTAGGTAAATTAGAAGATTCCAGCATGATTGCCCGACAGCTGATCTCTCGACAACTCTATGTCTGCGCTTCTCCGGCCTATCTTTCTACCCATGGCGAGCCCCACGTGCTAACGGAGTTGAATCACCATAACTGCCTGCTCGGCACCCTGGAATACTGGCGTTTTCTGGAGCAGGGACAAGAGCGCAATATCAGAGTGAGTGGCAACTTACATTGCAATAGCGGTCAGGCGCTACTCGATGCTGCATTGAAAGGAATCGGGATCGTGCAATTGCCCCAATACTATGTCGAACCCCATCTAAAAAGCGGTGAACTAGTATCCCTACTGAGAAATTACCAACATGCAGGCGAAGGTGTCTGGGCACTCTATCCTCATAACCGTCATCTCTCATCTAAAGTCAGAATGCTAGTCGATCATCTGGCAGAGCACTTAGACTAAACATCAGAGTTTGCATGTCCTATTTCATTAACACCGTTCCCGTGCCGCTCAGGCTTTTAAGGATACGGTGAAAACGATCCGGACTATATTCGATTTCCGGTCAGAAATTGACGATAGCGAATAATTTTCTGGGGCTGTCCCTGGTCATCAGTCCGATATTTGTAATAACGATCACCCTCCAGATACACAGCTCTACAGCTTTCTGATTTATGCTCCATTTGCAGGCAGATCATATTATCAGTGATCCGCCAGCTACCACTCCGCTTTTCCCAGTAGCGCTTCTGCAAAACCTTTCCATCATTTTTATAATAAGTAAAACTGCTTGAGCCATTCACCAGGTTATAAGACTCCACGGTTCGTTCACTGAACAGGTGCTGAAGCTCTGTAGACGTCAGTTGAGTGCTTTCCTCTTTAACCTGACACCCGGAGATAGCGGTGACCAGTGCACCTATCAATAGAATCCGTATTCTTCGCATTATTACTTCCCTCACTTTGCAGGAGAAACTGCAGTACTGATGCTGCCATTCCCCCCTGCTGCATATTTTTATAAAAATTATGACCTTGTCCGCTCAGTACTTCCAATTGAACAGGATTCTCTGTTTTTTCCTGCTGCAATTGACGAATTGATCCGCACCAGCTGAGCGCTCTTTCAAGTCGGTTTCGCCCTTGTTGCTGATCCAAGCTTTTTGAGGTTCGTAGACTACTATCCCTTAAGTTGTCCTCATCCCCTACGGTAACCAGCATCGGAATACTCAGCATCTCATCCAGCCGAACCGGGCCTAAAGCTTGCGTTCGGGTAATACCTCTTGGGTACTTAATATTTTGATCAGGAAAACTGTACCAACCGGCGCTCCCTAACACCATCGCCGCAATTTGTTGCGGATGATGTAGAGCATACCGATGTGCAAACTGTGCCCCTCCTGAATAACCCGCCAGCCATATTTTAAGATAGGGCTGGCCATGCATACCTCGCCAAAGCGCTAAAAAACTATTCAAGGCGACATCCGCACGGGGCTGACCAGAGCCTGCGCATAGTTGCTGATAGCGGGGATAATTCTGGCTTTTAAATTGCGGAGCCACCAGCCAGCAACCCAGCTCATCTGCCAAAACACGATAACAATCAAGCTGCTCTTTAGCATCTCTGGATATCCCATGCACTACCACCAAAATGCGCTGCATGTTCCGGACTTTTACAGGCTGATACAGCCAGAAAGGTAAACCGGAGATAGCGGGAAAGATCACCTTCTGCACCTCCCCCGGAAGAGGCAACTGCTCATTTACCTTTCGCATAGTGCTCCATTGGAATAACATTCTTGTTTTCAACGCTGTCAGCCTGTTCATCAGCGCTGTTTAAAAACCAGCGTTGTGGACAGATCTTGTCGACGCCCTGAAAGTCAGCGCAGAGTATCATCGCTCCCGGATATACCCGAGCAACGTCCCCAATCACCTCCTGAACAACCGAGCTCTGATGCGCCACATCCTCATCCAGAAGTAATAAAGCCGGCTTACGCAACAACGCCCGAGCCAGCATAATCCTATAATTCAGACAAGCGGAAAGGTTAGCTCCGCCCTCTTCGATACGTGCTTTCAGGTCGTCTGGCAGTATATGCGAACTATTTAAATGACAAAGATCACGTACTTTATTTAAGTCATCATCAGTAAATGACCGCGCACCATAAAGAAGATTTTTTTTCAGGCTTCCCCTGAGTAATGGAAGATCTGAGCTAACGAGGCTGATCTGCTGACTAATCAGCCGGGTCCGATAACTCTTATAAGGTTTATCACATAACAAGATTCGTCCACCTGACACCCGGGTCAACCCAGCAATTACCGATAGCAGTGTACTTTTACCACTCCCTGAGAGACCCCTCAGTTGAATTCGGCTGTCGGCGCTAATCAGATAGGATTGAGGAAGCAGACGCCCTTCACTGGCGATCTGTTGCAGTTCAAGCTTAAATGTCCCCTTAAGCCTGCTGCGTCGGCCTTCTGCATGGGTATCACGGGATAAAAACTGTCGTAATTTCTTTTCGGCAACTTTTTTCAGCGTCCAGAATTCATATAACCGGGTTAACCGGCGAAGCTGACCTAATAAATACAGCGCTGCGGTCATCAATACCGCCATATATTCACCGCTCAATACGCCTTTTTGCTGCAGATACAATCCTGTACTAATCAAGGCTAACATAGCAAACAGTAAAACCGCTTCGTTCACTCCCCGCATCAGGGCAGATATCCGTGCACGCCGAATCTGGCTCGTCATTAGTCTTTCTGATTGCCGGGCAAAACGGCGGGACTCTTTCGCCGATTGGTTATAGGCTCGAATCAGAGGGAGCTGGCGTAACTTTTCCGTAACATTGCGGATCATCTCTCCCCGACGACGACGCAACTGTTCAGATTGAGTGAATAGAAAACGTCCTAACAGGTAGTTTCCTACTAACGCTATTAAGACCGGTAATATCAAGGCTGCCACTAACAGGTAATGCAACTGTGCTAACGCTATCACCGACAAACTAAACCATAGACCAATAACAATGAGAGGTGCCATTCCTTGTACAATCCAGTTTCGAATCGCCGTCATATCACCCGTCAGCCTCAACATAGTGCCCCCTTTATCAGCGACTCTAAAATCTTTAGTGGGTAAACATTGCGATTTTTCGAATACGGTTTGCCGTAATACAAAGATATATCGTTGCGCCAGCAGCTCCGCATAAAATCGTTCAACATAACGTCCCGCCGCCAAAAACAGAATAGCGACAATCCCAATTCCCCATGATAAAACGTGCTGTTGTTCAACTCCTCCCTCAGCAATATCACGCGCCCAACCGATCAACCATATCAGGCAAAAAGATTGTAGGATCCCTGTCGCCGCCAGCAGTAAAAGGTACTGCCAGCGTTTATTAGCCAGAATGCGCGGTAGCATAATTTTCCGCCCCGAACAGACTACCCAGAAGGTAATCACGGGTTACATCACGATGAAAATCGTCCAGTTCAAGGATCGGTAATCCCAGACTATTTCTTGCCTCGTCACAGCTAAGCGGCGATTTAGAGATCAACCCGCCTACGCCTAAAACACTAATCCCGGCATGCAAAACCGTCTGAGCGGTCATCGTGGCGGCAATAGCACCATCAGCAGCAATTAACGCGGCACTTATCTCATCAAGGAAAATTTCGGACTCAAGTAACGCACGATTTTCCGGTTGCAGAACGCCATCAGCGACTTCGACGATAAGCAGATCCGAATTCTGTTGCAAAGCATCTGCTTTAAAACGATACAATATATCCACCAGCTCTTGCGGCGTCATTCCGACTGTTGATGCATAACCGGCATCCAGAAAATCGATCACCCGATCCGCACCAGCATCCTTCATCCGCCAATAATCAGGTCCCGCCCCCGTTCCGGTTAGCTTGGTCGCAGAGATCCTATAGCCCGCCTGACGAAACCCATTGGCTGCTGCACAGGCCAGGGTAGTCTTGCCGCTGTTCATATCACTCCCCATAATCAGCAACGTGGGCAAGCGTTCTAAACTAATTGACTTAAATGGTTGTTCATTCAATGGCGCAAACTGCTTAAGGTTTACCACTTCACCCTGCATATCACAGAGCAATCCAAGCGCCGTAATCTCCGTCGCCGCTTTGATGCCTTTATTACGTTGACTTACTTCAGCCGCAATACCGCCCGCCGCAACCAGATGACATGCACCTAACTCAGCCGGAACCCGGGCATGAAACTGCCCGGTAGCATACCGATCCGCTGCTGCTACGATAATTTCGTCCCCAGGGTAGAGATGTTCACGCCGTCCTGCTTCATTTTCCAAACGGGTATGGTTACGAATCCGGTCCACCCGAGCCAGTATCAGGTCACCTGAGCGAGGTTTACCCTGACAAACTGAAGTTGCCACAGCCAGGTCTACGTTCCGGGTAATATAGCTGCGTTTAGCTTTAGCTATTCGATTAATCATAATTTCACCTGGATGTATGAAGTTTATAAACAGTGCGGGCAATACGTTTTGCGGTAGCTCGCTCTGGAGTGAGAATCCGTTTCACTGCCACATGGGTCTCTTTACCCCGTCTGTTTGTCTTAACCTGCTTTACCACCAGGTTTAGTGTTGGCGAATAAGAGACAACCAGCTTCTCACGGAATTTTTGTGTATGCAGCTTATCCATCACATATCGGGTACAACTGTAATCCTGGGTCACCAGATCCTGTTTACTCAGGCGATAACTACTTTGCCCTGCATAACTGCAACGCCAAAGGCGACTTCGAGTTCCCTTGATAAGATCTTTACGAGTCAGACTAAACTTTACAGATTCACGGGAACTAAACGGTTTTAATTCAACGGCACTAATATCAGGGACAAACTGATCATAACCGCTGGGCGCCTCTTTAAAGCGACGGTATTCAAGTACCGGAAAGTAAGGCAGATAGGAGCGTTTGTAACGACGATTACGCTGATCTTCCCAGAGGCTCCATTCCTGATTCTGTTCTACAAGTTTCTCAACATCACCATCGGTATAGATGACAACGCTACCCGGTTTAAGCCCTGCCATTGCAAGCGCAGGCACCAAAAAAATTAACGAGGCAAACCTGGATATCGTTTTATGCCGCATCATTTCTCCCCTCTTCAAAAGTTTCACTAACCGACTGAGGTAGATCAATAATCACCTGCAAACCGCCTAATCTACCCGCATTGAGACTCATTCGACCGTTGTAACTACTGACCACTGAATTACAGATCGACAAACCTAAACCATGATTATTCTCACCCTGCTCGTCTGCCCGGGTACCTCTCCAGATCATATTATTCATCTGATCGACCGGAATACCGGGACCATCATCGCTGACGATCATAGTCCAGCTTCCCCTATTCTCTCTGATACTCAGTAACACTCTTGAACGGGCATACCGCCAGGCGTTATCGAGCAGATTACCCAACAGCTCCAACATATCGTCACGATCAAATGGAATAGCATCATCCGGTAATTGTTGGGTCAGCTCAATTTCACCGTCACCACGCTTTTGATTTAATAACTGAACCAGATAGGGCAACTCTTCCCGGGGATTAAATAATTCACCCGGTGCAGGAGAGCCTGAAATCCGGGCGCGCCGTAATTCACTTTCAATGCGCCGTTGAAGCTGACTATAAATCTGCCGCAGACTTTCGCGGTTATCTGAAGACTCAGCCGCTTCAGATAACATCTGTAGGTGTTGCAGTGGCAATTTCAGCTCATGAGCCAAATTACCGGTTGCCATTCTTGACCGGCTCAGTTGTTTACCTGAATGATCAACCAACCGCTCAATAGCATCAGCCAGTGGCTTTACCTCTTGGGGGATACCTTCAGGCAGATTGACCGCGCCACTGACTTTACCTCTCAACAAAGCATTCTGTAGCGGTTTAAGAGTACCGAATCCCCACTGTAAAATACGCCGTTGCAGCAACAGAATAAGCAGTGTTAGAGCCACTAAAATAGTCAACAGGTAGTACTCATATTCATTCTGTCGGGCAACAAACGTACTAATATCTTCAGCGACCCAGATAGTAATATCTCGCCCCTGTTTACGGACACCTTGTTGCCAGACTAACCAATGCTCATCACCTATACCCGGCACTCTGAATTGAGTCGCTTCGCCTGGTGAAAGCAAGGTCACCTCGGGTTTAGCATCCCAGAGACTTCGTGAGCGGAGTTCTCCACCGTCCCAGCTAATAACATAATAGTGGCCCGTCCGGACCCGCTTATAAATCTCTGATACACGATTTTCATTAATCTGCCAACGATCATCAGACCACTCAATTGCCGTAATGATATTTTCGACATCATGTCCCAAACGAGAACCAATATACTCACTGGTAATCCGATGCATGACATTGTGAAGAATAAAAAGCAGTAGAATAAACGCAGGCACCACCAACAGGATTAAGCCACGTCGAATACGTCGCTCCAGTGAAGGCAACGTCAGATTCATGACTCACAACCCTCTGCTTGCAGACAGTAACCCTGTCCTCTCCGTGTTTTGATAAACTGCTTACCAAACCGTTGTCGCAAGCGGTTGATATAGACCTCAATCACATTACTATCCCGCACCAACTCCTCTTCATAAACATGCTCTGACAATACCGACTTACTCACCAATCGACCTGGATTCATCAACAAATATCGCAGTAACCTGAATTCAATACCGGTTAACTGGAATTCAACACCTTCAGGGCTACGAGCAATATGCGTATCAAGATCTAAACAGATTCCTGCGTACTCTAATTGTTGGGTGACCTTGCCATGGCGCCGACGAATAAGCGCTTCTAATCGAGCAACAAGCTCTTCCATAAAAAAGGGTTTCCCCAAATAATCATCGGCACCCGCTTTTAGTCCATCAACCCGTTCCTGCCAACTATCACGGGCAGTAAGAATCAGCACCGGAGTCGTATTCTGCTCTGCCCGCATCTCCCGAAGTACGTCAAGACCTGGTTTTTCTGGCAGCCCTAAGTCCAGAATGATAGCGTCGAAAACGCCCTCTCGAATCCATATAGAGCCGCTCATACCGTCATAGCAAACTTCAGCTACGTAACCCGCATTCTGCAGCTGACTACGTAACTGATCTACTAATTTGACATCATCCTCTACTATCAGAATCCGCATGACGACTATTCTCCGAATACTTCTTGTAGCAACTCACCGGTCACTGCATCAAATTCATATTCACTGACATGCCCATCAGCATGAAGTACTTCTATCTCGTAAGTAAATTCTCCATCACTCTGCTCAAGTTCTAAATCAAGCATTCGGTTGCGTGTCAGCACAGAGTGCTGCGCCAATAGTTGATCCAGCGATACAATCAACCCTTTATCAACCAATTCAGCAGCGCTATCAGGATCAACTTTATCCTGCGGGTCAGCATTCGCACCGACAGCGAAGCACACCAGCGACAGAAGTAATGTTTTAACTAAATAGGGCATATTGATATTAATTACTATCTAAGTTTTAAAGTAGTTTAGTCGGGTAAACTTAAATGAAACTTAAAAAAGAGAGAATTTTGAAGTTTATGCAAATATGACAAAAAATTAACGACTTAAGATGACAAATCAAAGGATCAGAGATCCTTAATATTCATTCTCCAGTGAGAATTTGGATTTCAAGTAACCCCATAGTATGAGATCGAATAAAACCAGGCCTTTTCAGACCCTTATATAGCCGTTATTGCTATCTAATAGCTGGGCAAGATCATCGGCTTTGAGTGGCCTGCTAAAAAGGTAGCCCTGGATCTCTTCACAATGTAATTCCCTAAGAAACTCCAGCTGGGATTTTTCTTCTACACCTTCTGCGGTCACACTCAAACCGAGGTTATGAGCAACAGCTATAATCGCCTGTGTTACCGATGCATCGCCTGGATCGGTAGTAACATGGGTAATAAAGGAACGATCTACTTTGAGTCGGTCAATTGGAAAGCGTTTCAGATAGCTAAGACTCGAATACCCGGTACCGAAGTCATCTATCGCTAATTGCACTCCTAAAGCTTTAAGTCGATGCAAGGTTTCAACTGACCCTTCAACATCATCCATCAGCATATTTTCTGTAATCTCCAACTCCAGACAGTTTACAGGTAAGCCCGTATCCAGCAGAACCTGACTCACCAGTTTTTCCAGATTTTGCTTAGCAAACTGTCGTACTGAGAGATTTACCGCAACCCTGATCCGGGGAAGCCCCTGTTCTTGCCATACCCGGGCCTGTTGACATGCCTCACGTAACACCCATTCCCCAATCGGCGAAATAAGGCCAGTCTCTTCTGCTACCGGAATAAATTCGACCGGTGAAACAAACCCTAACTCCTGACTATTCCACCGCAACAGCGCCTCAACTCCGATAATTCTTCCGCTCGTTACTTCTACCTGAGGCTGGTAGTTTAACGATAACTCGTTCAACTCAATGGCATGCCGCAAATGACTTTCTAGCTCTAAGCGTCGCTTAGCCACAACATTCATCGACTTTACAAACAACTCATAACCATTTTTACCGGCATGCTTAACAAAATACATCGCCGCATCAACATTTTTCATCAGGCTATCTACATCTTCACCATGATGAGGAAAAATAGCGATACCAATACTCGGCGTTACTACAACCTCATGACCCGCCAAATCAATAACCAAGCCTATAGATTCCAAAATACGACGAGCAACGACCTCTGCATCGCTGATCTGGTCTATTTCAGGTAATAAAACGGTAAACTCATCACCACCAAAACGAGCAACTAATGGGCAGTTCTTATCATTGCTACTGACACTCTGAGATATCCTGCGAGCGACCTCCTGTAGTAAAAGATCCCCCATGCCATGGCCAAATGTATCGTTAATACGCTTAAAGTTGTCCAAATCCAGAAAAAGCACGGCGCCCAGAAACCCCTTTCGGTCAGCCATGTCAATTGCTAGCTTAACTCGTTCACTGAAAACACTTCTATTCGCCAGTCCGGTCAAACTATCAAAACGGGCCAGTTTCAGAATTTGATCCTGGGCCTGTTTAAGCTCTGACACATCTAGCATGGTTCCAGCAATCAGAGTTGGCTTTCCCTTATCATCACAGAACACTTCTATTTGATGTTGCATATTCATCAGGTCACGCCCGGGAATGCTGATACTATGATTAATACCGGCCATAAAGCCTGAATAATGGCAGTTAAGTTGCTCTTTTAACCAGTGCCTGATTTGGCAGCGTTCATTAGCCGGTACACACCGTAAGAATGATCTGAAACCTGGTGTCGCCCGACCCCGTTGCACACCTAACAGATGATAGAACTGATCGGACCAATACACTTCACCGCTACTGACATGCCACTCCCAGTTTCCCAATCGGGCAATCCGTTGAGCATTACCCAGGCGTGCCTCACTCACTTGCAACTGGCGCAACTGTTCCGTCATATTGCTGGCCCGAATCATGTAGCTAAGACGGTGACCGAGAATTTTCCAATTAAACGGCTTAGTAACGAAATCTGTCGCCCCAGCCGCATAAGCTTCGCGCACAGAATCAACATCATCCTGTCCTGTCGCCATCAGGATAGGTACAAGCTTGCCACAGGGCAAACTACGTAACTGACGACAGACATCAAAGCCATTTAACTCAGGCATTTCAACGTCCATCAGCACGATATCAGGCTGAGCCTCCTGGAATATTCTCAATGCTGATACGCCATTATCAGCCAACAGAACTTCAAAGCCTTCCTGTTGCAAAGACTGAGTAGCTAATAAACGAGCGGTCAGGTCGTCATCAACGACTAACACCCGGCAAGTTACAGGGACTACGTCACTCACTACAGACATACTCACCTTCTTTTTCACTTATTGTAAGTAATGTCTGGCTTACCTTAAGATAGGCAGCTTCAATCTGAGCCAGCAGTTCTTCAGACTTTTCCAGAGTTTTATCCCTGCCAACCTGTTCCAGCGCTTTACATAATTCAGCCAGCTTCATTGCCCCAAGATTGTAGCTACTGGATTTAAAGCTATGAGCCGCTACACGAAGCATCTCGGAATCCCCTGCTTCTACCGCTTTACTAAGCCTGGCCAGATCATCAGGTGACTTTTCCAGGTATGCTGCAATAATTTTCTGTAAGAACACACTACTGGTATCCATCTCTATCAGTTGCGAGATGACCTCTGAATCAACTTCACCCATCTGCTCCGCATACTCACCAGTAGAAGATGATGTTTGCTCAGCAAGGTATAGTGCATCTGGTTCAGCACAGCCTTCACCACCTCCGCCCAGCCATCGTTTCAGAATCAGGCTGATCTGCCGCTTATTAAACGGCTTTGCCAGATAATCATCCATACCCGCCCGCAAGCATCTCGCCCTATCATCAGCCATCGCATTAGCCGTTAAGGCGATCACGGGAAGGTGGGGTAACTGTTTTTCTAATTCCAAACGCCGGAGCTCCTTCGTCGCCTGATAACCATCCATTTCGGGCATCTGGCAATCCATCAGCACCAACTGATAATCGGCCTGCTGCAGCATCTTTAATGCCTCTACTCCATTAATAGCAGTATCAACCGTAACGCCCAAACCACTGAGCGCCTGCAATGCATATTCCTGATTCACCGGGTGATCTTCCACCAGCAAAACACGTCCGGAAACAGTATCCAGCTCGGCCAGCTGACGAAGTTCCGGCAACTCCTGTCTGGGAGTCTCATCTGTTTTTGCCATACTCAGGCCAAACCAGAAAGTTGTCCCTTTGTCTGGTTCACTGGAAAAGTCGATCGTTCCGCCCATCATCTCGATTAGCTGCCGGGAGATCGCTAAGCCAAGACCTGTGCCACCAAAATTCCGGGTAGTTGAACTATCTGCCTGAGAAAACGATTCAAAGATGACGCATTGATGTTCCGGCGCGATACCCACACCAGTATCCGCGACCCTAAGTTGGAATGAAATATTCTGCTCGCTTCTTTCAAACACAACAGCCGTTACTTCAACCACTCCTTGCAGGGTAAACTTGATCGCATTACCGATCAGGTTCGTTAATATCTGTCGCAATCGCATCGCGTCGCCCAATACCACGACATCAAGTTCGGGTGGTAGATGGCAAATAAGTGATAGATTTTTCTTATGTGCCTGAGGGTCCAGAATGGCTACCTGTGTCTGAATCAGCTCAGCAAGATTCAACGGTTGGCAATCTAATTTCAACTTTCCTGCTTCAATTTTTGAAAAGTCCAGAACATCATTAATAATGTCCAACAGTCCCTCTCCAGAGTATCGAATCATCTCCATGAAGCGACGCTGCTCTTCAGTTAGACTGGTCTCTAGCACTAAATCAGTCATGCCAAGAACCCCGTTCATCGGCGTACGAATTTCATGACTCATCGTGGCCAGAAATTCACTTTTCGCCTGACTGGCTTTAATCGCACTCTCTTTCTCTTTATGCACTTGTTGAATAGTGCTTCTAATAGCCATCTCCATAAATAAAAATGACTCAGCCAAACGGCCTATTTCATCCCTGTTTTTCTGAGCAAGACTCACCACTTTCTGACTCTGATCCGCAGGCCTGATGAAGTCCTGATCAGGTAACGATTTGGCATAAGATGCAAGGATATTTAAGGGTCGCGCCATCCGAAACACCAGGATGAAGGCCGCCCCGATGCTAACCATAAATATCAACCCGATAATCAGACTTTGCTGGGCAACAACGGTACGCCCTGGTGCAGAGATTTCTGCAACAGGAACCACAACAGCGGAATACCAATCGAATGCCTTAAAGTAGCTAAAGTAGACCTGTACCTGTCGACCGCCGGTAAAGGGGCTATGGTGACGAATAGAGTTCTCACCTCTTTGGTGAGCCTCAATAATCTGTTCGAGGACGCCTGCCTGGCTCCAGTCAAGATCATCCGTAGTAATCCCCCCCTGCAAGCGTTGCAAAGGCGGCTCTATCAGCACATCCTGATGACCATTAAACAAAATAGCGTAACCCGTCTTAGCGACCTGAAGCTTATTAAACGTGGTACGTAGCGCATCTACTATCACGCTCATCTTTTGCTGACTTTGCTGCTCAACACCAGAAAAGTTAACCACAATAGCCAGCGTCCAATCCCAATTGGCGGCAGGGATAAAATACCCCATATACTTATCACCTTTAGGATGGCCTGGCTTATGCCAGTAAAAAATACCGCTATCACCTTTAGGATCAAGGCGGTCAAAGCGCATCGACTGATGTAGCTGTCTTCCTTTCAGGTCTCGTAAGCCAGCAATGGAAGTAAGTGTAAGTCCACTATCTGTTGCACCAACAATGACGCCATCTGAATCAAACAGAATCAAGTCACCGTTATCAAAATCGACACTTCCAATCCACTTAAGAATCGCTTCTTTCGCTGCCTCTTCACTCAATTGATCAGGCTTTGCTACTTGAGCATAACTATCTAAAACCGACTGCCCCAGGCGGGTAAGTTGGCGCATATCTGCTTTTATTTTATGGAGAATGTCCACTTTTTCGGAAACGAGCTGATCATATCCAGCACGGATATTCAGGTCAGCAAGCTGGAGTACATTCAAAGCTGATTTCTGTTCAGCGAACAACATCGCCTGACCCACATCCCGTTGGGTAAAATACATAACGCCAGCTGCGGTACCGAGTAACACCGCGACAACAAGCGCTATAATTTTAAATTTAAAACTGGACAACATACTCAGTACTCAGGGTTGTTCTATCTGCCAATAAAGTTGATCTGCAGCCGCCAACATTTCTGCATCAAGATACAGTCCGATCTGCTCCGCCGTTTTAAGATTTAGCGTAATCCTGTCAGCTTCGGCGGAAACATTCATCAAGGATGCAGGCTCTCCGCCGTTTAATATTTTCCCGGCCGTATGGGAAAGTAATCGTCCTTCATCCCTAAACCCTTCCACCTGGGACAGGCTCATAAGGTAACCCAACTTAACCTCATCATGGCCATATTGAGAAAAGGTTGGAATACTGTGCTGATTGGCGATATCGACCAGTACAGGAGTAGTATGATTGTTAATCCCCCCCTGCACCGTCACATAAATTGCATCCACTTGTTCTGCCAGCTCATTAAAGCAATCGATAACAGATTGTTCCGCCTGAATCTGATCTGCTATATCACTCTGTGTATGGCAACTAATTACCTGAAAATTTCGTTCTTCAGCCAGTCGTTCAATTGTCTCAATTGAGGCATA